>JBBQYL010000027.1:0-35952 GCA_038208735.1 Burkholderiales bacterium | reverse complement strand
AGCGTTTCGCAGTCACACTGGCCGTTGGGAGCCGCTGCCAGGCATCGGCGATCTCTCCGAAGTCACCGCACTGGTCGTCGACTTGCTTGCTCCCTACCTCGATCCAAATAGTTAAACCTATTTACGGGATGTTGTACTAGGGCGTGTGGCCTGTGTGTCGGCGTCGACGCGATGCCACACACGACAGCAACCGTCGGCCCGGAAGATGGGCCGCCCTTGCTGCCGCGCGCTCGTCGCGTTCTCGCCGTGACCCCTGACGACCTGCCCGTTCCCACGCTTCCCCGGCCGCCGCCCGCCATCGCGGCGCGGCGCCGCGCTACCCTCGCCGCCCTGTTCGGCTTGGCCGCCGTGGGTGAATCGGCCAACGCGCAGATGGGCGGCCCCGGAGGCGGTGGCGGTGGTGGCGGTCGCGGCGGTCGCGGCCAGCAACAGGAAGGCACGCGCCCCGACAAGGAAGCCAGGGACGTCCAAGAGGCGCCGCCGCCGCGCGACCTCCTGAGCGCGTTCGCGATGCGCCTGCGCGAGGGGGTGCCCGAACTCGCGCTCGCGCCGCCGCAGCAGGGCGCCTGGCGCGACTTCGTCGCGACGCTGGTGGAGGTGGGCCAGCACAACGAGCGCCAGCTGCAACGCATCCTGTTTCGCAGCGCCGGCAACGTCAGCGCCGTCGCGCCGTTGAAGAGCTACATCGCCGCCGAGGTGGACGAAGGCGAAGGCCGGCAGGAAGCCTTGTCCGAGCTGAAGCTGGCCCACGACAAGCTCGAGGCGCAGCTGGACGCGCGTCAGCGCGGCGTGCTCGTGAGCCTGTTCGTGGCCACGCGCAGCGAGCTGCAGGCTCCCACGGAGCGTTAGGCCTTTGGTTGCGTGCGCAACGCTTCGAGGATGCCGTTGCGCGCCTGGTCCAGCGCTTCGCGCATCTCCTCGGGCATGCGCGTGGCCAGCGTGATGTCCAGCAGCTCGTCGATGGCCTTGGTGTAGAACGCCGCGAGCGCCGGAGAGTTGGGGTGCTGGATGAACAGCAGCTTGACCGCCATCTCCAGCGCCACGATCTGCCCGGAGAGCCGGGCGTTCTCGATGCGCTGGTTCTCGAAGAAATCGGTCAGGGAACGGGTCATGGCAAGGGGGCGCGTGGGGTCTGCGGAACCGCGATACTCTCACGTGCGCCCGCGCCTGGCGAGCGCGCGCCCCCGCGCGGCGACGCGGTCAACGACGTCCGCGCCAGAGCATGGCGAAGCCGAAGATGCCCGCCAGCCCCACCAGCGGCCCGGCCCACAGCGGGATCGGCAGCCGCGGCTCCCAGCCGGACAGGCGCACGACCTTCGGGCGGTCGGGCAGGTAGACGATATCGAGCCGGATGGGCTTGGCGTCGACCACCCGGTCGCCGGGGCCGACGTACGACAGCGCGACCTCGTCCCCGGTCGTCGTGGACGCCGACGGATGGGTCTCCGGCAGCGACTGCGCCGGCTTGCCGCGCAGGTCGAACGCCCGATCGTCGCGCACCCGCATCCAGTCGTCGAAGCCACCGAACACGCCCAGCAGCGCCATGCCAGCGCAGATCATCAACATGCGTCGCCGCAGGAACCGGGTGCCGCTGCCTTCTGCCATTTGTCACACGCTCGCGTACGGCTCCCTCGGCCGCTCGTCCTCGTCGATGCGCAGCCGCTTGCCCAGCGCCGGGAACGCGCGCTGCGGGCAGCCCTTGCGATCGCACACGCGGCAGCCCGGGCCGATGGGCGTGGCCACCTCGGCGTCGCCCAGGTCCAGGCCCTTGGCGTAGACCAGGCGCGATGCGTGGCGCACGTCGCAGCCCAGGCCGATGGCGAAGGTGCGCTCGGGCGAGCCGTAGCCGCCGGTGGCGCGCGACACGCAGCGCGCGATCCACAGGTAGGTGCGGCCGTCGGGCATGCGCGCTACCTGGGTCAGCACCTTGGCGGGCTGGGCGAAGGCGTCGTACACGTTCCACAGCGGGCAGGTGCCGCCGGTGTGCGAGAAATGGAAATCGGTGGCCGACTGGCGCTTGGAGATGTTGCCGGCGCGGTCGACCCGCACGAAGAAGAACGGCACGCCGCGCGCCTCGGGCCGCTGCAGCGTGGAGAGGCGGTGGCACACCGTCTCGAAGCTCACGCCGAAGCGCTGCGCCAGCAGGTCGATGTCGTAGCGGAGCTGTTCGGCGGCGGCCAGGAACATCCGGTACGGCAGCACCAGCGCGCCCGCGAAGTAGCTGGCCAGGCCGATGCGCGCCAGCGAGCGCGATTCGGCATCGGGAAAGCCGCCCGAGTCCGCCAGCTCGTCCATCAACGGGCCGGCGTCCAGGTAGGCCAGCTGCGTGGCGAGCTGAAACGCGCGCTGGCCAAGCTCGTCGGCGTCGCCCACGTACAGGATCCGGTTCTGCGCATCGAAGCGGCGCAGCGTGGCGCCCTCGGAATGCGGGCCATCCTGCGGCAGCGTGCCGGTGGCCACGCCGTGGGTGCGCAGCAGGTAGGCCTCCAGCCGGGCGGCGAGCTCGCGGGTGCCGTGCAGGCGTCGCGCGTCTTCACCGTGAGCGTTCGGCGTCGACCCGGGCGCGCCCAGCGGCGTGGCGCGCACCACCTCGCCCAAGGACTCGGCCCGCTCGTCCAGCGCGGCGATATGGTTGTGGCGCTGATAGAAGAACTCGCGCACTTCCTCGTGCGGCTGGCGCGTGGACGGCGCGAGCTCGCCCGCGCGGTCGCCGAGCGTCGCCGCCAGCGACAGCAACCGATCCTCGGCGTCGCGGCCGCGCCGGTGCATGTTGATGACCACCTGCGCCAGCGCCGGCATCTGCTGGGCCAGCGAGCGCAGCTCGGCCTGCGCGATGGCGGTGTCGCCGGCGGCCTCGGCCATCACGGCCTGCAGCTGCGACGTCAGGCGCGCCTCGTCATCGTCGGAAAAAACCTGCAGGTCGACGCCCAGCGACGACTGCAGGCGCAGCAGCACCGGCACGCTCAGCGGGCGCTGGTTGTTCTCGAGCTGGTTCACGTAGCTGGGCGACAGCGCCAAGAGCTGTGCCAGCGCCGCCTGCGTGAGGCCCCGCTGCTCGCGCAGCGATTTCAGCTTCACGCCCAGGAAGGTCTTGCGCATGGCGGGATTCCTTTCGCGATGATCGTCTTCGCAAAGTTTGCAATTCGAGGCTGCGCATTCGCAAACCTTCGCAACTTCAGTGGTTGCGCGGAGGATACCCGAGTGCGAACATTGCAATATCCGGACGGAGTAATCTCTGTCCCGCCTGAAGCCGAAACCCTGGAAGATCCCTCATGTCCGACGCCACCGCCATCGCCGCTCCCACCCCCTTCAAGCCGAAGAAGTCCGTCGCCCTGTCCGGCGTGACGGCCGGCAACACCGCCCTGTGCAGCGTGGGCCGCACCGGCAACGACCTGCACTACCGCGGCTACGACATCCTCGACATCGCCGAGGTGTCGGAGTTCGAGGAGATCGCCCACCTGCTGGTGCACGGCAAGCTGCCCACGGCGGCCGAGCTCACCGCGTACAAGGCCAGGCTGAAGGCCCTGCGCGGCATTCCCGCGAGCCTGAAGACGGCGCTGGAACAGCTGCCGCCGTCGGCCCACCCCATGGACGTGATGCGCACCGGCGTGTCGATCCTCGGCTGCGCGCTGCCCGAGAAAGACGACCACAACACGCCCGGCGCGCGCGACATCGCCGACCGCCTGATGGCCTCGCTGGGCTCGGTGCTGCTGTACTGGTACCACTTCTCGCACAACGGCAAGCGCATCGACGTTGAGACCGACGACGACTCCATCGGCGGCCATTTCCTGCACCTGCTGCACGGCACCACGCCGCCGGCGAGCTGGGTGCGCGCCATGCACACGTCGCTCAACCTGTACGCCGAGCACGAGTTCAACGCGTCCACCTTCGCCTGCCGCGTGATCGCCGGCACGGGCAGCGACATGTACTCGGCCATCACCGGCGGCATCGGCGCGCTGCGCGGCCCCAAGCACGGCGGCGCCAACGAGGTGGCCTTCGAGATCCAGAAACGCTACGACAGCCCGGACGAGGCCGCCGCCGACATCCGCCGCCGCGTCGAGGCCAAGGAAGTGGTCATCGGCTTCGGCCACCCGGTGTACACGGTCAGCGACCCGCGCAACGTCGTCATCAAGGGCGTGGCCAAGCGACTGTCCGAAGAGGCCGGTTCCACCAAGATGTTCGACATCGCGGAGCGCCTGGAGAGCGTGATGTGGGACGTGAAGAAGATGTTCCCCAACCTCGACTGGTTCAGCGCCGTCAGCTACCACGTGATGGGCGTGCCCACCGCCATGTTCACGCCGCTGTTCGTCATCTCGCGCACGTCCGGCTGGGCCGCGCACGTGATCGAGCAGCGCATCGACAACAAGATCATCCGCCCGAGCGCCAACTACACGGGCCCGGAAGACCTCGCTTTCGTGCCGATCGCCGAACGCCGCTAATCTGTCTGGTGTCATGAACGACCAATACCGCAAGAACCTGCCCGGCACGGCGCTCGACTGGTTCGACGCCAGCGAGGCCGTCGAGGCCATCTCCCCCGGTGCCTGGGCCACGCTGCCCTACACCTCGCGCGTGCACGCCGAGAACCTGGTGCGCCGCTGCGACCCGGCCATCCTCACTCAAAGCCTGCTGGAGCTCATCGAGCGCCGCCGCGACCACGACTTCCCGTGGTTTCCGGCGCGCGTGGTGTGCCACGACATCCTGGGCCAGACGGCGCTGGTGGACCTGGCCGGCCTGCGCGACGCCATCGCCGAGCAGGGTGGCGATCCGGCGCAGGTGAACCCGGTGGTGCCGGTACAGCTGATCGTCGACCACTCGCTGGCCGTGGAGTGCGGCGGCGACGATCCGCAGGCGTTCGAGAAGAACCGCGCGATCGAGGATCGGCGCAACGAGGACCGCTTCCACTTCATCGAGTGGACCAAGCGCGCGTTCAAGAACATGGAAGTCATCCCGCCGGGCAACGGGATCATGCACCAGATCAACCTGGAGCGGATGTCGCCGGTCGTCCATTCGCAGGACGGCGTGGCGTTCCCCGATACGCTGGTGGGTACCGACAGCCACACGCCGCACGTCGACGCGCTGGGTGTGGTGGCGGTGGGCGTGGGCGGCCTGGAGGCCGAGAACGTGATGCTGGGCCGCGCGTCGTGGATGCGCCTGCCCGAGATCGTCGGAGTCACCCTCACCGGCAAGCCGCAGCCGGGCATCACGGCCACCGACCTGGTGCTGGCGCTCACCGAGTTCCTGCGCAAGTCCAAGGTGGTCGGCGCCTACCTCGAGTTCCACGGCGAAGGCGCCGCGGCGCTGACGCTGGGCGACCGCGCCACCATCTCCAACATGGCGCCCGAGTACGGCGCCACCGCGGCGATGTTCAGCATCGACGCGCAGACGCTGGCCTACCTGCGCCTCACCGGCCGCGAGGACGCGCAGGTGGCGCTGGTGGAAACCTACGCGAAGGCGGCCGGCCTGTGGTCGGACACCCTCACGCAGGTGGTCTACGAGCGCACGCTGTCGTTCGACCTGGCCAGCGTGGTGCGCAACATGGCAGGCCCGTCCAACCCGCATGCGCGCGTCGCGACGGCCGACCTGGCGGCCAAGGGCATCGCCGCGCCGTTCACCGAGACGCCGGGCCTGATGCCCGACGGCGCGGTGATCATCGCGGCCATCACCAGCTGCACCAACACCAGCAACCCGCGCAACGTGATCGCCGCCGGCCTGCTGGCGCGCAACGCCAACCGTGTGGGCCTCACGCGCAAGCCGTGGGTGAAGAGCTCGCTGGCGCCCGGCTCCAAGGCCGTCACGCTGTACCTCGAGGATGCCGGCCTGATGCCCGAGCTCGAGAAGCTGGGCTTCGGGGTGGTGGGCTATGCGTGCACGTCGTGCAACGGCATGTCCGGCGCGCTCGATCCGGCCATCCAGAAGGAAATCATCGAGCGCGACCTGTACGCCACGGCGGTGCTCTCGGGCAACCGCAACTTCGACGGCCGCATTCATCCGTACGCCAGGCAGGCCTTCCTGGCCTCTCCGCCGCTGGTGGTGGCCTACGCCATCGCCGGGTCCATCCGCTTCGACATCGAGAAGGACGTGCTCACGGTGTTCGAGGGCCGCGAGATCCGCCTGGCCGACCTGTGGCCCGACGACGCCGAGATCGACGCCATCGTGGCCCGCAGCGTCAAGCCCGCGCACTTCCGCCAGGTCTACGAGCCGATGTTCGCCATCCACCCCGACACGGGCGAGCGCGTGGCGCCGCTGTACGACTGGCGTCCGCAGAGCACCTACATCCGCCGCCCGCCGTACTGGGAAGGCGCGCTGGCCGGCGAGCGCACGCTGCGCGGCATGCGTCCGCTGGCGCTGCTGCCCGACAACATCACCACCGACCACCTGTCGCCGTCCAACGCCATCATGATGAACAGCGCGTCGGGCGAGTACCTGCACCGCATGGGCGTGCCGGAGGAAGACTTCAACTCCTACGCCACCCACCGTGGCGACCACCTCACCGCGCAGCGCGCCACGTTCGCCAACCCCACGTTGAAGAACGAGATGGTGCGCAACGCCGACGGCAGCGTGAAGGCCGGCTCGCTGGCACGCGTCGAGCCCGAGGGCCAGGTGATGCGCATGTGGGAGGCCATCGAGACCTACATGCTGCGCAAGCAGCCGCTGATCATCGTGGCGGGCGCCGACTACGGCCAGGGCTCGTCGCGCGACTGGGCCGCCAAGGGCGTGCGGCTGGCCGGCGTCGAGGCCATCGTGGCCGAAGGCTTCGAGCGCATCCACCGCACCAACCTGATCGGCATGGGCGTTCTGCCGCTCGAGTTCAAGCCCGGCACCGACCGCAAGACGCTGGGCCTGGACGGCACCGAGACGTACGACGTGGTGGGCGAACGCACGCCGCGCGCCACGCTCACGCTGGTGATCCACCGCCTTGCCGGCGAGCGCATCGAGGTGCCCGTCACCTGCCGCCTCGACACCGGCGAGGAAGTGTCCATCTACGAGGCCGGCGGCGTGCTGCAGCGCTTCGCGCAGGACTTCCTGGCCTCGACGGCCGCGGCCTGACCCGGAGCGCATCGCCATGTCTTCCGTTCCACAAGTCAAGATCCCGGCCACCTACCTTCGCGGAGGCACCAGCAAGGGCGTTTTCTTCCGTCTCGACCAGTTGCCCGAGCGCGCGCGCGTGCCCGGCCCCGCGCGTGACGCGCTGCTGATGCGCGTGATCGGCAGCCCCGACCCGTACGGCAAGCAGATCGACGGCCTGGGCGGCGCCACGTCCAGCACCAGCAAGACGGTGATCGTGGCCAGGAGCGCGCGGTCCGGCCACGACGTCGACTACCTGTTCGGCCAGGTGGCCATCGACAAGGCCTTCGTCGACTGGAGCGGCAACTGCGGCAACCTGTCGGCGGCCGTCGGCCCGTTCGCCATCGCCAACGGCCTGGTCGATGCCGACCGCGTGCCACGCGACGGCGTCGCCGTGGTGCGCATCTGGCAGGCCAACATCGGCAAGACCATCGTCGCGCACGTGCCGATGACCGGCGGCGAGGTGCAGGAGACGGGCGACTTCGAGCTGGACGGCGTCACGTTCCCGGCGGCCGAGGTGCAGCTCGAGTTCCTCGACCCGGCCGACGAAGGCGACGGCGAGGGCGGCGGCGCGATGTTTCCCACGGGCAACGTCGTCGACCGCCTCGAGGTGCCGGGCGTCGGCACCTTCGACGCCACGCTGATCAACGCCGGCATCCCCACCATCTTCCTCAAGGCCGACGCGCTGGGCTACAGGGGCACCGAGCTGCAGGACGCGATCAACGGCGACCCCAAGGCGCTGGCGATGTTCGAGACCATCCGGGCGCACGGCGCCGTGCGCATGGGCCTGATCAGGCACGTGGACGAGGCCGCGGGCCGACAGCACACGCCCAAGGTGGCGTTCGTGGCGCCGCCCAAGGATTACGTCTCGTCCAGCGGCAAGGTCGTCGGCGCGGGTGACGTCGACCTGCTGGTGCGCGCCATGTCCATGGGCAAGCTGCACCACGCGATGATGGGCACGGCGGCGGTGGCCATCGGCACCGCGGCGGCCATTCCCGGCACGCTGGTGAACCTGGCGGCCGGCGGCGGGCTCCGCAGCGCGGTGCGCTTCGGGCACCCTTCGGGCACGCTGCGCGTGGGCGCCGAGGCCACGCAGTCCGGCGGCACGTGGACCGTCACCAAGGCCATCATGAGCCGCAGCGCGCGGGTGCTGATGGAGGGCACCGTGCGCATCCCCGGCGACGCCTTCTAGAGGGGTCTGGCCCCTGGTATCAAACAAGGAATTCAAATGTCCACTCGCAAGACCCTCCGCGCCCTGGCCGAGGCCCGCCGCGGCGTGCTGGTGCCCGGCGCGTTCAACGCGCTGTCGGCCAAGGTCATCGCCGATCTCGGCTTCGAGGCCATCTACGTCACCGGCGCCGGCGTCACCAACATGTGGTTCGGCATGCCCGACCAGGGCTTCATGGGCCTGCACGAGATCGCCGACCACACCGCGCGCATCCGCGACGCGGTGGACGTGCCGTTGATCGTCGACGCCGACACCGGCTTCGGCAACGCGCTCAACGTGCGCCACACGGTGCGCGTGCTCGAGCGCGCCGGCGCCGATTGCATCCAGCTGGAAGACCAGGTGGCGCCCAAGCGCTGCGGCCACTTCTCGGGCAAGGAGGTGATCTCCACCGAGGAGGCCGTGGCCAAGATCAAGGCCGCCGTCGACGCGCGCCACGACCCGGACTTCCTGATCATGGCGCGCACCGACGCCGCCGCCACTCACGGCTTCGAGGCCGCCATCGAGCGCGCGCATCGCTTCGCCGAGGCCGGCGCCGACCTCCTGTTCGTGGAGGCCGTCACCACAGCCGACGAGATTCGCGCGCTGCCCAGGCGCCTGGGCCCGCCGCAGCTCATGAACATGGTCATCGGCGGCAAGACGCCCATCTTCGGCGCCGAGGAGCTCGGCACGCTGGGCTACGGCATCGTGCTGTACGCCAACGCCGCGCTGCAGGGCGCCGTCGCCGGCATGCAGAAGGCGCTGGGCGTGCTCAAGGCCACGAAGCGGCTCGACGAAGATCCCGCGCTGGTGGTGCCGTTCTCCGAACGCCAGCGCCTGGTGGGCAAGCCCGAGTGGGACGCTCTGGAGAAACGGTACACCTGACCGCGCCAAAGGCCGGTCATCCTGCGCGCAGTCGCAGGATCCACCACCGTCAGGCCGGTCATCCTGCGCGCAGTCGCAGGATCCACACGTGAGTCATTCCGCGCGGAGGCTTCCTCGTCTCAGGCCGCTTCGCGCAGCTCCCTGGCAGCGGCGACCATGTTGGCCAGCGCCGGGATCACTTCGCTCCACTGCCGCGTCTTCAGCCCGCAGTCCGGGTTGACCCACAACCGCTGCGCGGGGATGCGCTCGGCGGCCTTCCTCATCAGCCGCACGATGTGCTCCTGCGTGGGGATGTTGGGCGAGTGGATGTCGTACACGCCCGGGCCGATCTCGTTCGGGTACTTGAAGTGGTCGAACGCGTCGAGCAGCTCCATGTCCGAACGCGCGGTCTCGATGGTGATGACGTCGGCGTCCATGCCGGCGATCGACGCGATGATGTCGTTGAACTCCGAATAGCACATGTGGGTGTGGATCTGCGTCTCGTCGCGCACGCCGTTGGCGGTGATGCGGAACGACTCCACCGCCCAGTCGAGGTAGTTGCCCCACTGCGACTTGCGCAGCGGCAGGCCTTCGCGCAGCGCGGCCTCGTCGATCTGGATGATGCGCACGCCGGCGTTCTCCAGGTCCAGCACCTCCTCTCGGATGGCCAGCGCGAGCTGCAGGCACGACGCGGAGCGCGGCTGGTCGTCGCGCACGAACGACCAGTTCAGGATCGTCACCGGGCCGGTGAGCATGCCCTTCATCGGCTTGGTGGTGAGCGACTGCGCGTACCGGGTCCATTCCACCGTCATCGCCTTCGGGCGCGAGATGTCGCCGAACAGGATGGGCGGCTTCACGCAACGTGAACCATACGACTGCACCCAGCCGAACTCGCTGAACGCGTAGCCCTCCAGCTGCTCGCCGAAGTATTCGACCATGTCGTTGCGCTCGGCCTCGCCGTGCACCAGCACGTCGAGCCCCAGCGACTCCTGCTCCTGCACGCTGCGCGCGATCTCGGCCTTCATCGCGATCGTGTAGCTCGCGGGATCGAGTCGGCCCGCCTTGAACTCGCTGCGCGCGTGACGGATCTCGGCCGTCTGCGGGAACGAGCCGATGGTGGTGGTGGGATACGCGGGCAGCTTCAGCAACGCGGACTGCCGGGCCGAGCGTTGCTCGTAGGCGCTGTGGCGGCGGCCCAGGTCCAGCGTCAGGCGCCCGACGGCGGCGCGCACCTTCGGATCGTGCACGCGCGGGGAGAGCCGGCGCGCGTCGACGGCGGCCTGGTTGGCGACCAGCGCATCGCGGGCCCACTCGCGCCCCAGGTTCAGGGCGGTGGCCAGCACCTCCAGCTCGCCGAGCTTCTGCAAAGCGAAGGCCAGCCAGGACTTCACGTCGGCGTCCAGCTTCTTCTCGCTGGCGAGATCCACAGGCACGTGCAGCAGCGAGCACGACGGCGCGATCCACAGCCGCTCGCCGAGACGGTCGCGCAGCGGCTCGAGCCAGTCGAGGACGGCATTCAGGTCGGTCTTCCAGATGTTGCGGCCGTTGATCACGCCCAGCGACAACACCTTGTGCGACGGCAGCATGTTGAGCAGCGGCAGCACGTCTTCGCGGCCATTGACGGCGTCGATGTGCAGGCCGGCGACCGGCAGGTTGGCCGCCAGGTACATGTTCTCCTTGAGCTGGCCGAAATACGTGGCCACCAGCAGCTTGACGCGGCAGGCCTTGAGCGCGTGGTAGGCCGTGTTGAACGCGTGCTGCCAGTCCGCGTCGAGCTCGGTGACCAGCACCGGTTCGTCGACCTGCACCCATTCGACGCCCTGGGCGGCCAGCTCGTCGAGCAGCTGCGCGTACACCGGCAGCAGGCGCGGCAGCAAGGCGAGCTTGTCGGAATCGTCCTTGGCCTTGCCGAGCGCGAGGTACGTGACCGGGCCGACGATCACCGGCTTGGCCTTGACGTTCTGCGCCTTGGCCTCGGCCAGCTGTTCGACCAGGCGCGAGGCATCCAGCCTGAACTCGGTGCCGGCGTCGAACTCGGGCACGATGTAGTGGTAGTTGGTGTCGAACCACTTGGTCATCTCGCCGGCGGCCACGCCGCCACCGCAGCACTCGGCGTGGTCGACGCTGTTCGCCGAGCGGCCGCGCGCCACGCGGAAGTAGTTGTCCAGCGCGTCGCCATGGAAGTCGCGCACGCGCTCGGGCAGGTTGCCGAGGGTGAAGCTCATGTCCAGCACCTGGTCGTAGTACGCGAAGTCACCAACCGGCACCAGGTCGAGGTTGGCCTGGTTGATCCAGTGGCGCTGGCGCAGTTGTCCGCCGAGCGACTTCAGCGCGTCGAGCGACGACTCGCCCTTCCAGTAGGACTCGAGCGCGAACTTCAGTTCGCGCTTCGCGCCGATGCGGGGAAAGCCGAGGTTGTGGGTCTGGGTCATGGAAGGCGCTCTCAGGAGTGAAGGCGAATCGTAGGGATCCCGGGTCATGACGTAAAATGGTTATTCCTCACCTATCCATGAGATCTGCTCATGATCGAGCGTATCCACCTGAGCATCGTCCAGGAGGTCGACCGGCAGGGCTCGCTCACCGCGGCTGCCAACGTGCTGTGCCTCACCCAGTCGGCGCTGAGCCACTCGATGCGCAAGCTCGAGGAGCAGTTGGGCACGCAGATCTGGCTGCGCGAGGGCCGCAGCCTGCGGCCGACGCAGGCAGGCCAGTACCTGCTGGCCGTCGCCAACCGCGTGCTGCCGCAACTGGCGCTGGCCGAGGAGCGCATCCAGCAGTTCGCCGCGGGCGAGCGCGGCAGCCTGCGCATCGGCATGGAGTGCCACCCCTGCTACCAGTGGCTGCTGAAGGTGGCGTCACCCTACCTGGCGCGCTGGCCCGACGTCGACGTCGACGTGAAGCAGAAGTTCCAGTTCGGCGGCATCGGCGCGCTGTTCGGCTACGAGATCGACCTGCTCGTCACGCCCGACCCGCTCTACAAGCCCGGGCTGCGCTTCGAGCCGGTGTTCGACTACGAGCAGGTGCTGGTGGTGGCGCAAGACCATCCGCTGGCGGGCGTGGCGTACGTCAAGCCGGCGCAGCTCACCGGCGAGGTGCTCATCACCTACCCGGTGGACATCGAGCGGCTCGACATCTACACGCAGTTCCTGATGCCCGCGGGCATCACGCCGAAGCGTCACAAGCCCATCGAGACGACCGACATCATGCTGCAGATGGTGGAGAGCGGCCGCGGCGTGGCCGCGCTGCCGCGCTGGCTGGTGGACGAGTACGCCGCGAGGATGAAGGTGGTGCCGGTGCGGCTGGGCCGGCACGGCATCGCCAAGCAGATCTTTCTCGGTGCACGCGAAGCCGACTTCGACATCGACTACCTCAAGGCATTCGTCGATCTCGCGCGCGAAGCCCCCGCGACCTGAAGACGCGCGCGCGGGACGAGAGGGCTCTTCCCGTCCGCGGGCATTGATGGATTGTTGTTGGCGCGGCCGCCATTCTTTGCGACTTCTTTATGCGGGATTCGCTCAAATGACGTCAGGCCCGAGGAAGCGCGACGCGAACACCGAGGGCCATTCACCTCCTCGTCCTTCGCAAACGCCATGCTCGCCACCGTCCTCGGAAGCATCACGTCCAGACATCGCGCCTGGGCCTTCGCCCTGCTTTGGCTGCTGGCGTTGACCATCCTGAACGTGCAGACAGGGGGCGCCTGTCGCTCGACCTTCCTCTTCGCGATCCCGGTTGCCGTGGTGTCCTGGAGCGACGTCCGGCTGGGTTTTCTCTTCGCGGCACTGGCGGTGGTCGCCGCCAGGTTCGGCGGTGCGCTGCCCGAGCCAGCCTCGTCGAGTCCTCTCTGGCTCGATGCCATGCTCGCGTTCGTCAAGCTGAGCATCGACGCGGTCGTCGTGAATGCGTGGGGCCGCCATCGCCGTCGTCGCGCTGGCGCGAAGGCGGCGGCCGAGGGGATTCCTCTCCACGATGCCGGCTTGCACGACCGACAGCAAAAGGAACCCCGATGAAGCCGGAAATGAAACGGGTCGCCATCTGGCTCCAACCCGAAGAGATCCATCTCGATGTCGACCTGCGGAACTCGACCCACGCGCTCGAGTTCATCGCCGGGGTGATCGGAGAACACCATGGCCTGGAGCCAGGGCCGATCTTCCGAGCGTTGTCGCGCCGGGAGCAGGCCGGCTCCACCGCGCTGGGCGGCGGCTTCGCCGTGCCGCACGCGCGCATCCCGGGCATCGAGCGTCCGTTGACGGTCCTCGTGCGGGCAAGCCATCCCATCGAATTCAACGCGCCCGACCACGATCCCGTCTCGTTGATGCTGGCCATCCTCGTGCCCGAGCAGGGCGACCGCGACGATCATCTGCGGCTGCTCGCGCTCGTGGCCGAGTTGTTCTCCAACCCGCGCTTTCGCGCCAGGATGGACCTGGGGTCGACGCCGGCACTGGTGGCCGAATCCCTGCGCGAGGGCATCGCCAGGCTCGAAGGCTGACCGAGCGGCTGAACCTCTCCATGCCCCGACGATCTCCTTCACCCCGCCCGACGACCCCCCCTGACATCCGCGTCGACGCTGCCACGGTCGACGACCTGCGTGCGCTTGTCGACCTCGAAGAGGCCGTGTTCACGGGAGATCGCATCTCCGTGCGCAGTTGGCGCGCGTTCCTGGTGAGCCCCACGGCCAGCGTGGCCGTGGCCCGCGACGAGTGCGGACGCGAGCGTCGCATCGTGGGCGCGACCGTCGTCCTGCAGCGCTTGACCAGTTCCGTCGCGCGGCTGTATTCCATCGCCGTCGCCAGCGATTGGCAGGGGCGCGGCCTGTCCACCTCGCTGCTGCAGGACGCGGCGCAGCGAATGCGTGACGCCGGCGCGGCCGTCCTTCGACTTGAGACCCGCGTCGACAACGTCGCCGCGCAACGTCTCTTCATCCGCAACGGCTTTGCCGGGCGCGGGCGCAGGCACGGGTACTACGAGGACGGAGAGGACGCGCTCCTGTTCCAGAAGTCGCTGTGGAACGTCGATGCCGCCGATGCGACGCCGGCAGACCGCCGCGGTCGCCATCGGCAAGGAGCACTGACTTGGCATCCGATCATCTGATCGTCGTGGAGAAGGCGGCGGACTTCCGCTGGGCCGGCTCCGATTCCCGAGTCGTCACCGCCGAGGAATTCATCTCGGAGCGCGCCGCTGCCCACGGCCACTCGTCGCGACGTCCCCGCAAGGTCATCAACCTCTGCCGCAGCTACGACTACCTCAGCCTGGGCTACTACTGCTCGCTGCTGGCCGAAGCGCGCGGCGATCGCATCACGCCCAGCGTCGAGACCATCCTCGACTTGCAGCAGCGCAGCACGCAACAAGGGCTGCTGGCGCAGTTGGACCGGGTGATCGGTGGGCTCGACGAGATTCCCCGGTCGGTCAACACGTTGAGCTTCCATGTGTTCTTCGGCCGCATCGAGGATCCGGCCCTTGCCGACCTGGCGCGCAAGAGCTTCGAACTGTTCCGGTGTCCGCTGCTGGAGATCGAGCTCGAGCGTCCCGCGGGGCTGGCCGGATGGAAGACGACGGCGGTCAAGGCGCTCGACCCGCGCGACGTCGACTTGTCGCGCGACGCGCTCTTCCTCGGTGCACTGGACGAGTTCACGCGTCGGCGCTGGAGCCCGGCACGCGTCCACAGCGCGCCGAAGATGGACCTGGCGATCCTGCACGACCCCAACGATCCCCTGCCGCCGTCCAACCTCGCCACCCTCGCGCGGATCATCGAGGTCGGCGAGGACATGGACATCTCCGTCGAACTGATCCGCAGGAAGGACTTCTCGCGACTGACGCAGTTCGACGCGCTGTTCATTCGCGAGACCACGGCGGTCGCCCACCACACCTTCAAGTTCGCCAAGAAGGCCCAGGCCGAGGGCATGCCGGTCATCGACGATCCAGGCTCGATCCTGCGCTGCACCAACAAGGCCTTTCTCGCGGAACTGTTGCGCGAGAACGGCGTGGCGACGCCGAGGACGCGGCTGGTCAGCCGGCGCACGCTGGCACGGTTCGAGAACACCCTCGACTACCCCGTCGTGCTGAAGGTGCCCGATGGCTCGTTCAGCCGCGACGTCAAGAAGGCGACCGACTTCAAGCAGTTCCAGGCGATCGCGCAATCGATGTTCAAGGAATCGGAGATCGTCCTCGTGCAGGACTTCATGTACACCGATTTCGACTGGCGCGTCGGCCTGCTCGATGGCGAGCCGCTGTTCGTCGCGCGCTACTTCATGGTGCGAGACCACTGGCAGATCATCAAGCATGGCGGGGACGGCCAGCACTCGGAAGGACGCACCGAAGCCGTCAGCATCGGCGACACCCCGACCGCGGTCTTGCAGGCGGCGATCGCGGCGGCGCGACTGATCGGCGACGGGTTCTACGGGGTGGACCTGAAGCAGAACGCCGCGGGCGTCTTCGTCATCGAGATCAACGACAACCCGAACCTCGACCTGGGCGCGGAGGACAAGGTGCTTGGCGACGAGGTCTACCGGCGCCTGTTGGGCCATCTCCTGGCCAGGTTCGAGGCGGACAACGTCGCGACTGCCTCGCCGCCCACCAAGGCGGAGAAGCGCATGAAGCTGGCGGTACCCCGCATCGCAGCGACGAATCCCATCGCGCTGCCCGCGGCCGAGCCGCAGGACGATCAGAACGGCACGTTCGCGCTCGCGCCCAGCATGCGCGGCGCCAGCGCTCCGCCGTAGTACAGCGCCGACGGTTCGCCCGTGACGACCGACTGGTTGCAGGAGTGGAAGCGGCCCATCTCGGTGCGCTCGTTCAGCGCGTTCTTGATGTACAGGCTGTAGTCCCAGGTGCCCACCTTCACGCCGGTGCGCAGGTTGAGCATGTGCAACGCGCTCACGTGGCCGGTGTTGGGGTCGTAGTTCTGGGTGCCTGCGGAGCCCGACCGCTGGTAGCCGGAGGCGACCTGGTAGTCGGAGGCGACCTGGTAGTCGGCGCGCACGAAGGCCGGGCTCGCGCCCAGGTGCAGGCCGTACTCGGCGCCGAAGGCCGCGGTCCACTTCTGCGTCGGGAGGGCGTCGCCCGACTTCACCAGGTACTTGACGCCGGACAGGCCCAGCGCGAATCCCGCGTTGACCACCGACTCGGTGTACTGGGCCTTGTCGTAGCCGATGGCGGCCGACAGGGTGACGTTGGCGGTCGGCTTGCCCTGGATCTCGAGGTCGAAGCCCTTGCTGCTGGCCTTGGCCATGTTGGCGATGTAGCCGAAGCCGCAGGTGTGTTGGCGCTGGCGTAAATCCGCGCTTTTTCGCTGGAGATGACGCGGTTTCCGAGACGGAGAGCGATGCTGGGCTCATGCCCGGCCGCCCGGCCGCCCGGATGACTGCTGTCCGCCTGCGCGACCGGCAGGCCCCGCCCCGATGCTTACTTTGGGAGGGCCAAACTCAACGCCGAAGCACCGTCACTTGGCAGTGAGCTCAAAATTGGGGTTGCGACCGGTAGTACGGTCTCATCTAACAAGTAACCGAGCACGCAGTTGGCCATCGCCCGCAATACGGCCGATGATGTACGCGCGGGAGGTGGACCGCGCTCTACGCTCGAGAAGGATCTGGCGGCTTGGCTTGGCTTGGCTGAGCGCGATCGCCGGTTCATCCAGTTGTCCAGACGGCTCGTCGGGCCCGAATGCAACCGGTCGCAAACCGCTTCATCGCGGCGGTTCGTTCGCCGATCATGGCGGAATGAACAAAGTTTTCCTCGACCCGCAGCGACGCCTTCGCAATGGCTGGAAGGCGCTCGCCTTCGTTCTGGTGCTGGCATCCGTGCTGACACCGCTGATGCTGGTGCTGCACCACCTGCCGACTCCTTTGCAACACTGGGTTCCGAAGGTTGCCCTGATCGACGCCTGCGTGCTGCTGGCAACGTGGATCTGCGTGCGTGCCGAAGGGCAGACGCTGGCCAGCGTCGGCTGGAATCCAGGATGGACATCGGGCGGCCAACTACTGCTGGGCCTCGCGGGCGGCGTGGGCCTGCTGTTGCTGTCGGCGCTGATGGTGTGGCTGGGCAACGGCGTGCATCTAGTGCGCGAGCCGGTCGACACTGCGTGGAATGTCTTGCGCGGCGCCGGCGTGATGCTGGGCGTTGCCGTGATGGAGGAACTAGGCTATCGCGGCTATCCGCTGCAGCGCGCGATTCGCGGAATGGGCGTGCGCTCGGCGATGGTGCTGTTGGCCATATTGTTCTGCCTGAGCCATCCGCTGGACATGACAATGAGCCTCGGTGTGATGGCGGTGACGATGCTCAACCTCTTTGTGTTCGGGCTGGCGGAGAGTCTGTTGTGGTGGCGCACCGGCTCGCTGGCGGCCTCCATCGGCATGCATATGGGCTGGAATTGGATGCAGCAGACACTGGGCTTCGGCGTTAGCGGCATCGAATCGCGCGGCTGGTGGACGCCGGTCTTCCACGGCGCCCCGGATTGGCTCACCGGCGGCGCATTCGGGCTCGAGGCATCCATCGCGGCCACTATCGTCCTCGCGCTGGCGCTGGTGGGCCTGATCGCGTGGCGGCCATCTGCCGGCGCCCGCGCACACTTGCCCTCCGGCGCAGTGGTCGGTTGATCCGATGTTGATTTGAGGGTGTCAAGGCCGCGGTGCAACGTCTGCGGGGCGCAACTCGCGTTGGGGCTGGTTCTGCGCAACTACCTGGCGAATTACACCTGACCGAGACCTTCCCGCTGTCCGAAATTCTACGTTTGGCTCTGCGCGCTCGGAGCTTGCTCGTCAAAAGACTTGCGATAGCACCGAACGCGCTGATCGTACGGCCCGCTTGGCGGTTGGAGAGCGCCGGAAATGCGATCAGAACGGCAGGTCAGGATCGAAGTCCGGCGGGCCATGGTCGGGTACAAGCTGATCACGCTAGGCCTGTTGAGCTTGCTGTCCGTGCACCGCCCAGACGGTCTCGCGCAGCACCTGCAGTACCTCGAGCACTGCCAAAGCCTGCTCGCCCGTCCAATGGGTGGGCACCACGAAGGACCTTGGCGTGCGGCCGATCTGCAAATGGCCGAAGTGTCCCCAGTCGACCTGTGCCTGTTCACCAGGGAGAGTTCGCAGGCGCAGGTAGGCCTCGGGCACCGGGCGGGGACGAATGTTGGCGACGTGATGGCGCAGGTGCGAGGCACTGCCGTAGTAGCCGCGCTCGATCAGCATCTGCAGCAGGCGCGACGACGTGAGCGTTGGAAACTTGGTCAGGGTCTCCAGCATGAACGGCCGGTACGGGTCGATGCGACTGGGGCGAAGTGGCGAAGGGTGGACGGGCGCGCTGTTGCCGCCGATCACGCGCTGTACGACGTCACGGTGAACATGCAGTTGCCGCGCGATCGTTCCGACACGCCACTTCTCGACCGTGTACAGCCGGAGAATCTGCGCGACCAGGTCAGGGGCTATGGTCACGGCGCCACCCGGGTGCCAACTTGGGACTTGTGGCATGGCGCAAGAACCCTTGACGAAGCCAGTCCGGCTGCACGGCAGCACAGCGGCAGCAGCGCCGCAACGGTGGAGATGCCGACGTGCCGTTGGCCGCCGCGAGGGAGTCGGTGTCGGTGGTGCATGCGCCCAGTGGATCAGCGGCCACCCCCGGCAGGGAACCCTGGTGCGTCACTTTATGTTCGGCGCCAAGACCGACGGCGCTCCCGACATCGTCGTTGCCGTGCTGAACAGTTCGCAGCGCGATGCGTTCGCGCCAGCGCCTTGAACGCGCGACGTGCCGGGCGCGTCCGCCGCGCGAGCGCTGGTAACGACAGGCGGCCTCGCGCCGGGCGAGGTCGCGCTTCTGGCGCCAGCAGGCGCGGCTGCAATACCGGTTACCGCGATCGCAGCGGCTGCACAAGACGACCTGCACGCGGCACCCGACGCACAGGAACAGACGGGCTGGACGGTCCAACGGCGCGACCAGACTGAGCCGGTAGTGCTGGACGGGATCGTCCCAGCGCGCCGCACTGATGCGGCAACACCTTCATCGGCACGGTGTCGGGCGCGGCGCGGTCGTCAAGCTGCCAAGCGAGAGAGACCCCCGCCGTGCCCACCTTCTTCGGCTCGCATGGGGTTGTACTTTACCGACTCGAGCCAAGCCGGGCGGCCGCGAACTGCGGCTTGCTGGGCATCTCCCGCGATGCTCGTCACGGAAGTGATGGCGATGGCCTCGAGAGCTGCGACGACGATGCCGCTCATGCCGGCCTGGTCGGCCTGCAGGGCGACCAGGCAACATCCCCCTCATCGATCAGCTTCTCAGCACGAAATGTCGCGAGCCACCGCATGGGCACTCAAAACAAAATCCGCGTCCTCGCCGTCAAATTGAGGCGGTTCCTGACCAGCGTTCACACAGGTGGGCAGTTCGACCTGGGTCTGGATGTTGTTCCAGTTGATCCAGTACAGGCTGCCGCTGACCTGCACGGCGCCCCCGGCCAGGCCTTGCTTGGAGCCCAGCTCGTAGCTCCAGACGGAATCGGACTTGTAGAGCAGCGGCTCCGCGCTGTCGCCACCCAGCGCCGCCAGGTGGGACTGGCAGGTGGGATTGCTGGCGAGCGACGGATTGGCGCCGCCCGCGCGGAAGCCCTTGCTGGCCGTGGCGTAGTACAGCGCGTCGGGCGTGGCCTGCCACGACAGGCCGGCCTTGGGCGTCACCGGGTGCTCCACGTCCGACCCGGTGAAATAGGCCGGGCCACCGCTCCACCAGCCGCCCGGCGTACTGTCGAACGACGCCGTGGTGCGCGTCAGGCGCAGCCCCAGCGAGACGGTCAACTGCGGCGTGATCTTGAAGCCGGCCTCGCCGTACAGCGCGAGGTCGGTCGTCTTGAAGTGATCGCTCTCGGTGTAGCTGGTGTTTCCACCCAACGGGTCCGGCGGGTCGTACAGCGCGCCGCCGCCGCCCCACAGCGCGTCGTACATCGAGGAGAGCTGCGCGACGTTCTCGTAGATGTCCTGCACGTAGCCCTGCTTGGCGCTCTGGAAGTAGAGGCCGCCGATCCAGCTCAGGCGGTCGTCCTTCTTGTCGTTCGACGTGAGGCGCACCTCCTCGGTCCAGTTGTCCTGCGTGTTGCGCGTGAACGAGTTGGCCGTGGCCAGGCCCTTCTGCGCCGGCAGCGGCAGGATGGTGGGCGGGAAGCCGGCGGGCACGTCCAGTGTTGAGGATCTCGCGGCCCTCGCCGTAGTTCGAGTAGTCGTCGATGCGATCCTCCTTGCGGTCGAGGTTGGACACGATCAGCTTCATCGACACCGGCTTGAAGTCGTATTCCACCGACACACGCTCGAACAGATCCTCCACGCCGCGCAGCAGGTGATCGCCGACGAAGGGCTGGACAAGCTCACCACCAAGCGGATCGCGGCGCAGGCCGGCCTGTCCGTCGGCTCGGTCTACGAGTACTTTCCCAACAAGGAAGCCGTGCTGTGCGCGCTGGTCGGCCAGTGGTTCGACCAACTGCTGGCGGCGCTCGACGCCTGCCATCCCGGCCGCACGGGGGTCAAGGACCTGATCGGCTACCTCGAGCAGATGCTCGACGTGATCCGGCAGGTCTACGTCGACCAGCCGGCCCTCGGCGCCCTCATCTCCGCGCTCGACGCGATCCCTGCCCTGCAGGAACTCGTGATCCAGCACGACGAACGCATCACCATCGCGCTCACGCAGGGCTGCAGCGTCACCGTGCCGACCGTGCCTCTGGCCGACGTGCGCGATTTCGCCCGCTCGCTCGCGGTGATGACGCACGAATTCCTCACCGAGGCGCTGGTGCGCAATCCGTCGCGCGACCGGCAGACGACCGTCTACATGAAAGTCTGCCTGTTCGCCATGGTCAGCCACCTCCTTCTCCTGCGCTGAGCGCCGCGGCGCCGGCATCTCCCTTCAACGTCCCAGGACACGACCCCCATGAAGACCCCGTTCAAGAAGATTCGTTGGATCGCGCTGCTCGCTTCGGCCCTGGCAGGCGGCGCGCACGCCGGCGACACCGTGTTCGTCAACGCGAAGATCTTCACCGCCAACGACGCGCAGCCCTATGCCGAGGCAGTGGCGATCCATGACGACCGCATCGTGGCGGTGGGCACCGACGCCGAGGTGCGGGCCGCCGCCCCGGCCGGCGCGACGGTGGTCGACCTGAAAGGACGCACGCTGCTGCCCGGACTCATCGACAGCCACGCCCACTCGGTCATGGCCGGGCTGTGGATGGGGTTCGCCTGGGCCGACGAGGCCATGAAGAAGGCCGACCAGATCGGCAAGGTGGCCGCCGCCGCGCTCAAGGGTGGCAAGAGCATGCGCAGCGACGTGCTGGAGATCCACGGCATCGCCTTGAGCGTGTGGAGCGAGGAAGACCGGCTCAACGCGATCTTCAACCACGGCGCCTTCGCCAGGGTGCCCGTGTTCCTGGCCGGCATGGACGGCCACACCGGCTGGGCCAACCTGGCCTTGCGCACGCGCGTGGACGTCACGCCCGAGTTCCTGCGCGGCCTGCCGGCGGACAAGGCCAAGTACTACGGACACGACCGCGACATGGTGCCCAACGGCTTCGCCGTCGATGCAGGCCTGGACAAGGTCGTCGACGGCCTGCCCGATCCGAGTCCCGAGGTGATGCTCACCGCCGGCCGCGTCGCCGTGAAGATGATGAACGAATGGGGCGTCACGGCCTGGCTCGATGCCCTGGCCATGCACGGCATCCTGGCCACGTACAAGGACCTGTCCGACCGCCACGAGCTGAACGCCCACGTGGCCGCATTCGTGCGCGTGAAGGCGGAGGACGCCGACCCGCTGGCCAACGTCACCGCGATGCGCAAGGAATTCGCCAACGTGCCGGGCCTCACCCTGCCGGGCATCAAGATCGTCATGGACGGCGTGGTGGAGTTCCCGTCGCAGAGCGCGCCGATGTCCAAGCCGTACGCCAAGACCAACAAGATGGGCGACCTGCTGTTCACGCCGGCGCAGTTCGCGGCCGTGGCCACGCAGGCGGACGAGGCCGGGCTGATCGTCCACGTGCACTCCATCGGCGACCTGGGCACCACCACCGCGCTCGACGGCTTCGCCGCCGCCCGCAAGGCCAATGGCAACAGCGGCCTGCCGGACACCATCACGCACCTGCAGTTTGTCCAGCCGACCGACTACGACCGGTTCAAGGCCCTGGGCGTCATCGCGTCGCTCGAGCTCTTCTGGGCCACCGCCGAGGAGGATTCGGTCGACCTCGTCAAGCCCTACGTCGATCCGCAGCTCTACCCGTCGATGTATCCGGCGCGTTCGCTGCTCGACGCCGGCGCCACCATCGCGGGCGCCAGCGACTGGCCGGTGTCCACCGCCAACCCGTTCCAGGCGATCTACCAGGCCGAGACGCGCAAGGGCCCGAAGGGCGTGCTGAACATCGCCGAGGCCATGCCGCGCCACGCCATGCTGCTGGCCTACACGATCAACGCGGCCAAGGCGATCAACCAGCAGGCCTCGCTCGGATCCATCGAGGCGGGCAAGCTGGCCGCCTTCACGATGGTCGACCGCGACGTGACCACCGTGCCCGCCGAGGCGCTGCGCGACACCAAGGTGCTGGGCACCATGGTGGACGGCCAGTGGGTGTACGGCGGAGCCCAGGCCGCGTCGAACCGGTAAGAGGAGTCTCCACGGCCGGGGTACAGCCCTTGCCGGCCCGAAGGACGGCGCCACTCCCGGCCGCAAGCCCTTCACGGAGACTCCATGAAAGCGCTCACGTACCACGGCTCGAACGATGTACGCGTCGAGACCGCCGCCGATCCCAAGATCGTCGAGGCGGACGACATCATCCTGCGGGTGACCGCCACCGCGATCTGCGGCTCCGACCTGCACATCTATCGCGGCAAGATCCCGATGATGGAGCACGGCGACATCCTCGGCCACGAGTTCATGGGCATCGTGGAAGAGGTGGGCCCGGCCGTGCTGCGCGTAGAGAAGGGCGACCGCGTCGTCATTCCGTTCACGATCTCGTGCGGCCAGTGCTTCTACTGCAACCTGAAGCTGTTCGCCGCCTGCGAGACCACCAACACCGGCCGCGGCGCCATCGTCAACAAGAAGGACACCAAGCCCGGCGCTGCGCTGTTCGGCTACAGCCACCTGTACGGCGGCATTCCCGGCGGCCAGGCCGAGCTGGTGCGCGTGCCCAAGGCCAACGTGGGCCCGCTGGTGATCCCCGACTCGGGCCTGCGCGACGAGCAGGTGCTGTTTCTCTCCGACATCCTGCCCACCGGCTGCATGGCGGCCGTCAACGCGGCCATCGGCAAGGGCTCGAGCGTGGCGATCTTCGGGGCGGGCCCGGTGGGCCTGATGGCCGCCGCCTCGGCACGCCTGCTGGGCGCCGAGCGCATCTTCAGGGTCGACCACCACCAGTACCGGCTCGACTTCGCTCAGCAGGCCTTCGGCGTGGAGCCCATCAACTTCGACCAGGTGGACGATCCCGCCAACGTGATCATCGACCGCATGGCCGGCCGCGGCGTGGATTCGTCGATCGACACCGTCGGCTTCGAGGCCAAGGGCAGCGTGATCGAGAGCGCGCTGGCCGCCGTCAAGCTCGAAGGCTCCAGCGGCGCCTCCGTGCGCCAGGCCCGCGCGGCCACGCGGCGCGGCGGCTCGGTGTCGTTGCCGGGCGTGTATGCGGGGTGGGTGCACGGCTTCCTGCTCGGCGACGTGTTCGAGAAGGGCCTGTCGATCAAGGGCGGCCAGACGCACGCGCAGAACTACATGCCGCAATTGCTGGAGCACATCGCCAACGGCGACCTGCGCCCCGAGGTCATCATCACCCACACCTTGCCGCTGGCCGACGCCGCGCGCGGCTACGAGATCTTCGAGAAGAAGCAGGGGGACTGCCGCAAGGTCGTCCTCACCACCGGCTGAACGCGCCCTACCTTCCAGGAGAACCACCATGACATCGATCAATTCGTCCCGGCCGCTGGCCATCGTCACCGGCGCCTCCACCGGCATCGGCCGCGAGCTCGCCCAACTGGCCGCCCAGGAAGGCCACGACCTGGTCATCGCCGCCGACCAGGGCCCGCTCGAGGAGGCCGCCGCCGCGCTGCGCGCCCTCGGCGCCAACGTGGAGGCCGTCGAGGCCGACCTGTCCACCTCCTTCGGCGTCGACAAGCTGATGCTGGCGGTCAACGGGCGTGCCGTCGACCTGCTCGTGGCCAACGCCGGCCACGGCCTGGGCCACGGCTTCCTCGACAAGCCGTTCTCCGAGGCCAAGCACGTCATCGACACCAACATCACCGGCACGCTCGACCTGCTGTACCGCGTGGCCACCGCCATGCGCCAGCGCAACCAGGGCCGCATCCTGATCACCGGCTCCATCGCCGGCCTGATGCCCGGCTCGTTCCAGGCCGTCTACAACGGCACCAAGGCCTTCATCGACTCCTTCTCGTTCGCGCTGCGCAACGAGCTGCAGGACACCGCCATCACCGTCACCTGCCTGATGCCCGGCGCCACCGACACCCACTTCTTCGAACGCGCCGACATGCTCGACACCAAGGTGGGCAGCGGCGACAAGGCACCGGCCGCCGACGTCGCCAAGGAAGGCTGGGAGGCGATGAAGAAGGGCGAGGACCACGTGGTGGCCGGCTGGAAGAACAAGGTCAGCGCGCTGATGACCAACGTGTTGGCCGAGCAGCATCGCAAGACGGCGGAGCCGGGGTCGGCACATCACTGATGCAGTACATCTGTTGTGTGGGCCGTCGAGACCCTCCAATGGCCAGGCTTCGGGAACCACCCGCGGGCTACGCCGGTTCACGCAACGGAGTACGCTCTGCAAGCCCTGACTCCCGCACGTTGCGGGGGACGGGCCCACCACGAAACCTCCCAGGAGACAGTCCAATGAAATCGATCCTCGTCCTCGCCGCGCTCAGCGGATTCATCCAGTTGTCCGTCGCCCAGGGCAGCGGCGCACCCGCACCAGAAGGCCAGGCCGTCACGGCCAAGGGCGAAGCGTCGGCCGAAAGCGCGGTGCAGGGCCGGCATGACAAGGCGCTCGCGCATAGCAAGGCACGTGCGGCCAAGCGGGCGGCGAAGGCGGCGTCGGCGGCGAGCCACTGAGATTGAAGCGTGGCCGTTCGACCGCTCGGTCCACGCCCACCGGGGTGACGACTTAGCTGTCCATATCCCGATAGTTTGCTTCGCGCTGCGCACGAATCGCGAGGATGAACGCCGTATCGGCCGCGCTCACGAAGCGGTAAAGCGCAACGTATCCGTGAGCGCCCTGCCCGATGACAAGCTCCCGCTTCCCACCCTTTACCTTGCGGCCGATGTTCGGGCTGTGCGTGAGCAGTTCAAGAGCCGCGAGGATCTCACGCGTTCGCGAGTGCGTATCAGGAACCTCGAATTCGACCAGATGTTCGAGGATCCGGTCGAAGTCGTCGAAGACCTCGGGGGCGAATTCGATACGCGCCATGCGTCGCGTCAGCGGCCAAGCTTTCGAGCAACGGGGCGTCGCGGCTTCTCGCCTCGCGCCCGCGCCTCGAGATGCGCCTTGGCCTCATCCCACGGCACCGTCTTTCCGGTGCCCAGTACCGCTGCCCAGCGCTCGTCGGCCTGTCGATGGAAGTCGTCATCCTGTTCGACTTGCTCGACCCGCTGAGCGATGGCGTCGAGGATGAACGCGTGCGCGGTCTTGCCGGCTCGTTCCGCCGCCGTGACAACGCGCGCCTTCAACTCTTCTTCAAGCCGGATCGTGGTGGTGCTCATGCGGTTCTCCTGCGAGAAGGAAGTGTAGCACTTATGTGCTACTGACGATGGCGCCTGAATAGTGGTGCGACTATCGGCATGGGAACTGGGGCTCCAGGTCATGCGCCGCCGGCGATTCATCGCCTGCCAGAAGTCGAGCGCTTCCGCCTGCAGCCCGATCTCCGAGGCAGGGCGCAGCTCGCCGGGGTGGCGCCGGATGTCCAAGTCCGCGTCGTACTGCTGCGTGCCGATCACGCCCCCCAAGGCGACGTCCAGGCTCGCCGCGAGGCGGACGGCGACACTCCTTTCACCAGCGCCGGCTAAAGTAAATAATTCTCTTCTTGAAGTCTTCAATGCCAAGAATTGCTTGCTTGAAATCGCAGTTGCGATGCATAAAAATAGAAGCAATCCCTTCTTTAATAGATGGCGACCGAGCTCTTCGTCTTCGCCCACCTGCACACCACAGGCTTCGTGCCGGCCGGCCGGCCGAACCGAGCTCACGGAGACCGCCCTCGATGTCGAGGCGTCCAGCTTCGCCTACGGCACGCGGTATCTGAACGGCCTCTCCTTGTTCGGCGGCCTGCGCGACGCCGCGCCGGACGCATGGGGCCGCCGCGTCATCGAAGCCATGCCCGCAGCGGTTGCCCTCATCTCACGAGTGGCCCGGGAAACCGGGCGCTGGCGCGAACACTTCGAGGACGAGAACGTGCCCGTTGGCCTCATCGATCGCCTCGCAGGTGCGTTCCGCCAACTCGACGACGTGGCCTCGGCAGATTTGCGGGACGAACTGCGTATCGCCTGAGACGCCCGAATGGTGCCGACTATCCGAATCGAACGGATGACCTCCCGCTTACAAGGCGGATGCTCTACCAACTGAGCTAAGTCGGCGTGCGAGGCGCGCGATGCGCCCCGGCAGGACTCTACTTGATGCGCTTGAGCGCCGGGCGCGGCGGCGTGGGCGCGGGGGCGTCCGGCGGATCGCTGTCGCCGTCGTCGTCTTCACCGGCGGGCACGTCGTTGGACGTGACGCTGACGGGCGCCAGGCGCAGGCCGCGCGGGGTGTCGGACGCGGGGGCGAGCGAGTGCGTCACCGGGCTGGCGGAGTCGGACGCGGTGGCCTCGCTCTCGCCGGTGGGCATGGGGAACGCCATGCCCTGGCCGTTCTCTCTGGCGTAGATGGCCACGACGTGGTCGACGGGCACCAGGATGTCGCGGGCCATGCCGCCGAAGCGGGCGCGGAATTCGATGAAGTCGTTGCCGAGCTTGAGGCCGCTGGTGGCCTCGAAGCCGACGTTGAGCACGATCTCGTTGTTCTTCACGTACTCCATCGGCACCGTCACCGAACCGTCGACGTGGACGGCCAGGTAAGGCGTGAAGCCGTTGTCGGTGCACCAGTCGTGCAGCGCACGGATCAGGTAAGGCCGCGTGGAGCTGCCGGGAATCTCGGTGGTGCTGACCTGGGTCATGAACGGGAATCGGAACGGGATCGGGAGTCGGAGATCGACAGGCCGGCCCGCGAGCGGGCCGGCCGGATGATCACTTGCGCATGACCTTTTCCGAGGGCGTGAGCGCCTCGATGTAGGCCGGACGCGAGAAGATGCGTTCCGCGTACTTGAGCAGCGGCGCCGCGTTCTTGGATAGCTCGATGCCGTAGTAGTCGATGCGCCACAGCAGCGGGGCGATGGCCACGTCGAGCATGGAGAAGTCGTCGCCGAGCATGTACTTGTTCTTCAGGAAGATCGGCGCGAGCTGCGTGAGGCGGTCGCGGATCTGCGCGCGCGATTTCTCGAGCTGCTTGTCGTTGGCCTTGACGCCACCGCGGCCTTCCAGGATGTTCACGTTCGAGAACAGTTCCTTCTCGAAATTGAACAGGAACAGGCGCACGCGGGCGCGGGCGACCGGATCGCCGGGCATCAGCTGAGGATGCGGGAAGCGCTCGTCGATGTACTCGTTGATGATGTGCGATTCGTACAGGATGAGGTCGCGTTCGACGAGGATGGGCACCTCGTTGTACGGATTCATCAGCGCGATGTCTTCCGGCTTGGCGAAGAGATCGACGTCGCGGATCTCGAAGTCCATTCCTTTTTCGAACAGCACGAAGCGGCAGCGGTGCGAGTACGGGTCGGTGGTTCCTGAATACAGCACCATCATGGCGGGGGGCTCCCTCGAAAAATCAAGTCGTCAAAAAACAGTCGACCGGCAAGCCGGTCGGTGAACCTAAAGAGCGGGGCCCTGGAACGACGCTATCGAACGTCTTTCCAATACGCCGCGTTGAGCCGCCAGGCGATCAACCAGAAGATCGACAGGAAGATGAGCACAAAGACGCCCAGCTTCACACGGTCATTCTGCGCCGGCTCGCTCATCCATTGCAGGTAGGCAACGAGATCCGCGACGTCGACGTTGTAATCAGCCGCGCTCAGCGTGCCCGGGGTCTCCAGCTGGAAACCCTTGAACACGTGCTCGACCTGCTCGCCCTCTCCCTTTTCATCTTCAAAGACCGCGCGCTGGGTGCCCTGGAGCTCCCACAGCACATGCGGCATGCCGACGTTCGGGAAAACGCGATTATTCCATCCCGTGGGCCTCGTCTCGTCCCGATAGAAAGATTTGAGGTACGTATAGACGTAATCCGCCCCGGAGCCTTTGGCACCGGAACGTGAACGGGTGATCACCGACAAATCGGGCGGAACGATCCCGAAGAAGGCCTTGGCATCCTTGGGATCCAGGCTGGTCTTCATCAGGTCGCCCACCTTGTCGCCGGCGAACAGCAAGTTGGATTTTATCTGATCGTCGGACAGGCCGATGTCGTGCAGCCTGTTGTACCGCATGTACGCCGCTTGATGACAGTTCAGGCAGTAGTTGACGAACAGCTTTGCGCCGTGCTGCAGCGCGGCCTGGTCGGTGAGCCGCTCGGTGGGGAACTTGTCCCATTCCGGGCCGCCTTCCTGGGCGAACGCGACGCCGCAGAACGAGAACGCCACGAGGACGCTGGCGATGAAACGCTTCATGAGGGTGTCTTTCTTCATGGCGATCAGTGCGCGTGGAAGGTGACGCGGTCGGGGACGGGCTTGAAGGTGCCCATCTGGCTCCACCAGGGCATCAGCAGGAAGAAGCCGAAGTAGATCAGCGTGCCCACCTGCGACAGGGCGGTCTTGAGCGGATCGGGCGGCTCGATGCCCAGGTAGCCCAGGATGAAGAACACCACCACGAAGACCACCAGCACGGCGCGGTGCCAGCCCGGCCGATAGCGGATCGACCTGACCGGGCTCTGGTCGAGCCAGGGCATGAAGAACAGGATGATGACCGAGCCGCCCATCACGAGCACGCCCCAGAACTTGGCGTCGCAGCCCGCCAGCGCGGGGATGTTGGTGAACCGCAGCGTGCCGAAGCCGATCAGCAGCGCCACCGCGCCGACGGCGATGAGGGCCTTGCCGATGGCGCCGAAGCGGCCCTTCCACAGCGCCAGCACCGCGGCCACCGCCACGATGACGCGGAACCACACGAGCATGTCGTCGGTGGTGGCGCGCAGCATGGAATAGAACGGCGTGAAGTACCACACCGGCGCGATGTGCGGCGGCGTCTTCAGCGAGTCGGCCGGGATGAAGTTGTTGAACTCGAGGAAGTAGCCCCCCATCTCCGGCGCGAAGAACACCACCGCGCTGAACAGGATGAGGAAGCTCACCACGGCCAGCAGGTCGTGCACCGAGTAGTACGGATGGAACGGGATGCCGTCCTTGGGCACGCCGTTGGCGTCCTTGTCCTTCTTGATCTCGATGCCGTCGGGATTGTTGGATCCCACCTCGTGCAGCGCGATGATGTGGGCCACCACCAGGCCCAGCAGGATCAGCGGGATGGCGATCACGTGGAAGCTGAAGAAGCGGTTGAGCGTGGCGTCGGACACCACGTAGTCGCCGCGGATCATCAGCGAGAGATCGGGGCCCACGAACGGGATGGCGGAGAACAGGTTCACGATGACCTGCGCGCCCCAGTACGACATCTGGCCCCAGGGCAGCAGGTAGCCCATGAAGGCCTCGCCCATCAGGCACAGGAAAATGGCGCAGCCGAAGATCCACACCAGCTCGCGCGGCTTGCGGTACGACCCGTACAGGAAGCCGCGGAACATGTGCATGTAGACCACGACGAAGAACGCCGAGGCCCCGGTGGAGTGCATGTAGCGCACCAGCCAACCCCACGGCACGTCGCGCATGATGTACTCCACCGACGCGAACGCGAGGTTGGCGTCCGGCTTGTAGTGCATCACGAGGAAGATGCCGGTGACGATCTGGATCACCAGCACGAGCAGCGCCAGCGAGCCGAACACGTACCAGAAGTTGAAGTTCTTCGGCGCGTAGTACTCGGAAAGGTGTTCCTTCCAGAGCTTGGACGCGGGGAAGCGGTTGTCGACCCAGGTCAGCAGCTTGACACCTGCGGAGGCGTTGGCCGGGGCTACCTTGAATTCAGACATGCGGTCCTCTTGTTTGGAATGCGGCAGAAGCAGGCTCACGCCCCCTTCTTGTCCTCGCCGATCACGAGCTTCGTGTCGCTGACGTACATGTGCGGCGGCACGCGCAGGTTGTCCGGCGCGGGCTTGTTCTTGAACACGCGGCCCGCCAGGTCGAACGTGGAGCCGTGGCAGGGGCACAGCCAGCCGCCCGGCCAGTCGGACGGCAGCGAGGGCTGCGCGCCGGCCGTGAACCTGTCGCCGGGCGAGCAGCCCAGGTGGGTGCAGATGCCCACCACCACCAGCACCTCGGGCTTGATCGAGCGATGCTCGTTGCGGGCGTAAGGCGGCGTCTGTTCGTCGGGGTTGCGCTTCGAGTCGGGGTCGGCCAGTTCGGCCGTGTCCTTCGAGAGGCTCGCCAGCTGCTCCGGCGTGCGGCGCACGATCCAGACCGGCTGGCCGCGCCATTCCACCGTCTTCTTCTCGCCCATGGGCAGGTCGGAAATGTCGACCTCCACCGCGGCGCCGGCGGCCTTGGCGCGCTCGGAAGGCGCGAAGGTGCTGACGAACGGCACCGCCGTGGCGATGCCTGCCCCTGCTCCCGCCACACACGTGATGGCGACCCACCTCCGCTTGCTTTCGTCGATACCGTCGTGCACTACAACGCTTTCACTCATGAGCATCCTCGAGCCGAAGTTCAGTCCTGGGCAACGCCTTTGAGTTTAGCGTGCACAACCACGCGTTCGAGTGACCCTGGCACCACAGGCAAACCCTTGGTTCGCGAAGTCGGACACGCGCGCCCTACGCCCGGTATTGACGCCACTTTCAGCAGGTCGATACTGCGCACCAGGCATTGCAGGCGGACGTCGTGGACGCGCACGCACAATGATCTCCGTCAACCGCACACAGGAAATTCAGGAGAAGCGCTCATGGGATTTGCATCGGAATTCAAGGAATTCGCCGTCAAGGGCAACGTCATGGATCTCGCCGTCGGCGTGATCATCGGAGGCGCCTTCGGCAAGATCGTCGACTCGGTGGTGGGCGACCTCATCATGCCGCTGGTCAGCAAGGTGACGGGCGGTCTCGACTTCTCCAACTACTTCGTGCCGCTGGCGGGCCAGACGGCCACCACGCTGGGCGAGGCGAAGAAGGCGGGCGCGGTGTTCGCGTACGGCAACTTCCTCACCGTGGCGCTGAACTTCGTCATCCTGGCCTTCATCATCTTCCTGATGGTCAAGCAGATCAACCGCATCAGGAACAACACGCCGAAGCCGCCCGCGCCGACGCCGGAGGACGTGGTGCTGCTGCGGGAGATCCGCGATTCGCTGAAAAAGTAATCGCGTCGGGGTCTGGCCCCGTTCGGGGCCAGACCCCGCCATTCAACAGGCCTGTCATCCTGCGCGCAGTCGCAGGATGACCGTTGAAGGCTCAGCGTGCCAATCGACGCGCCATGCGTGCCGCCGCCACCAGGCTGGCCGCATCCGCCACGCCGCGGCCGGCGATGTCGAAGGCCGTGCCGTGGTCGGGGCTGGTGCGCACGAAGGGCAGGCCCAGCGTCACGTTGACGCCCTGCTCCACCCCGAGGTACTTCACCGGGATGAGCCCGTGGTCGTGCGTCATCGCCACGACGAAGTCGAACTCGCCGGGCTTGGCGGGCGTGCGGCGGGCGCGCATGAACACGGTGTCGGGCGCGAACGGCCCGCTGGCGGCGATGCCCACGGCGCGCGCCTGTGCAATGGCCGGCGCGATCAGCTCGATCTCCTCGGTGCCGAACAGCCCGCCCTCGCCCGCGTGCGGGTTCAGCCCGGCGACGGCGATGCGCGGCGCGGCCAGGCCGAAGCGCAGGCCGGCGGCGTGCGTGATGGCCAGCGTGTCGACGATGCCCTGCAGGGACAGCGCGTCGATGGCGCGGCGCAGGGACATGTGGATGGTGACCAGCACCACGCGCAGTTCGTCGTTGGCCAGCATCATGCGCACCGGCGGCACCGCGGCGCCCGGCGCGGCGGCCAGTGCCTGCAGCATCTCGGTGTGGCCCGGAAAGCGCACGCCGGCGGCCGACAACGCCTCCTTGTGGATCGGCGCGGTGACGATGGCGCGTCCCGCGCCCTCGACCACCCAGGCCACGGCCTGCTCGATGCAGCGTGCCGCGGCCGCGCCGGCGCGGGCGTCGATGAGGCCGAACGGCAAGGTCTCCAGGCTCGCGGCCAGGCCCGCCGGCGCGCACACCGCCAGCGTGCCGGGCGGGCAGGCCGCATGATCGGCGGGATGCGCCAGCACGGCCACCGGCAGCGCGAGGCCGCAGGCCGCGACGGCGCGCCGCAGCACGCCCGCGTCGCCCACCACCACCGCGTCGTCGAGCTCGCCGGCGGCCGCGGCCTTGGCGATGATCTCGGGGCCGATGCCGCTCGCGTCGCCCATCGTCACGAGCAGGGGCAATGCGGCGGATGAAGCGGTGTGGTGCGTGGGCATCGGAAGATTGTTCCACGCTATCGTGACGTGCCACACTCGTCGCTCCATGCCCATTCGCCTTACCGTGACTCCCCGCCTCCTGCGCGTCGCGTGCTCCGCGGCCGTCGCGCTTCTAGCGGCGCAGGCGGCGCTGGCCCAGCCCGTGGCCGGCCCGGCGCGTTCGCCGCTCGCGCCATCAGCGGGCGATTCCCGGCGCTTCCACGCCGCGCTGGAGGCCACCCGCTTTCGCGCGCTGCTCGACAGCGACTGGGAGTGGCGCCTGCAGCAGGATCCCGAGTGGGCCACCAGCCTGGGCGACCATCGCTTCGACGATCGCCTGGCCGATGCCTCGCCCGAGGCCGTGGCGCGCCGCCACGAGCACCAGCGCGCGCAGCTGAAGGCGCTGCGCAAGGTCGACGTCGACGCGCTCACCGGCGAGGACCGCATCTCGTACGACTGCGCGCTGCAGCAGGCACAACTGGCCGTCGACTGGCAGCGCTTCCCCGCCATGGACACGCGCGTGCTGTCGGCCAAGGACGGCGTGCAGATCGACCTGCCGCAGGCGATGGCCGACTTCCCGGTGCGCAACGAGCTCGACGCGCGCCACGCGCTGGCGCGACTGCAGGCCATGCCCGCGCGCATCGCGCAGGACATCGCCTGGCTGCGCGAGGGCAAGCGCCTCGGCTGGGTCACGTTCAGGTCCTCACTGTCGCAGGTGCCCGACCAGATCGACCAGTTGCTGGCCCGCCCCCTCATCGACACGCCGCTGCTCGACCCGTTCCGCCGCCTGCCGGCCGACATCCCGGCCGACCGCCGCACCGCGCTGCAGGATCAGGCCGCCAACGTGCTGCAGGCGCAGGTGGTCCCCGCGTTCGCCGAGCTGCGCAAGGTGTTGGTCGACGAGCTGCTGCCGGCCAGCCCCGAGGACGGCGCCCTCAGCGCGTATCCCGACGGCGTCGAGGTGTACCGGCTGTCCATGCGAGGGAGCACCACGCTGTCGCTCGACGCACGAGCCGTGCACGAGATCGGCGTGGCCGAGATGGCGCGCATCCAGGACCAGATCGCCGCGGTGATGAAGTCGATCGGCTTCGAGGGCAGTCGCGCCGAGTTCGTCGACCAGATGGCGCGCGACCCGAAGTTCTTCTACCCCAGCGGCGACGAGTTGCTGGCCGGCTATCGCGAGCTGGCCAAGCGCATCGATCCCGAGTTGACGAAGCTGTTCCTGACGCTGCCGCGCGCGCCCTACGGCATCCGCGCGATTCCGGCCTTCCATGGCGCCAACACCGCCGAGAGCTACAGCGAGGGCGCCGCCGACGATTCCACGCCCGGCTGGTTCAACGCCAACGTGGTGGCACTGGCGCAGCGGCCCAAGTGGGGCATGGTCGACCTGTTCCTGCACGAGGCCGTGCCCGGCCATCACCTGCAGGTGTCGCGCGCCCACGAGCTGTCGGCGCTGCCGATGTTCCGCCGCGCGTCCGAGTTCACCGCCTACACCGAGGGCTGGGCGCTGTACGCCGAGGACCTGGGCGACGACCTGGGCCTGTACGCCGACCCCGCCACGCGCTACGGCTGGCTGCACGCGCAGGGCTGGCGCGCCGCGCGCCTGGTGGTGGACACCGGCGTCCACGCCATGGGCTGGACGCGCACGCAGGCCATCGACTACATGGTGGACAGCGCCTGGCTGCCGCGCCCCGACGCCGAGGCCGAGGTCGACCGGTTCTACGTGCGGCCCGGCCAGGCGCTGGGCTACAAGCTGGGCGAGCTGCAGATCCTGAAGCTGCGCAAGGCCGCGCACGACGCGCTCGGCGAGCGCTTCGACCTGCGCGCGTTCAACCAGGAGGTGATCGACCATGGCGCCCTGCCGCTGCCGGTGCTCGAACGCGTGATCACGGCCTGGATCGCGCGCGTGCGCAGCGCACCGCCGGGGGCGGACGCGCGATGATGCGCCGCCTCTGGCTGCTGTTCGCGCAGGCGGTCACCGTCTTGCTGGCGGTGGTGCTGGTGCTGGCCACGTGGAAGCCTCAGTGGTGGGCGTCCGAGCGCGCGCGCGAGCTCGCGGGCACGCCGGCACTCGTGGCGCCCGCGCCGCGCGCACCGGCGCCCGAGCCCGCCGCCGCGCCCGCGCTGCCCGGGCACGCCAGCGCCTCCAACAGCTTCGCTGCCGCGGTGCGGCGCGCGGCGCCGGCGGTGGTGTCGATCACCGCCAGCAAGAGCACGCTGCGCAAGCCATCGGCCAACTGGCAGCGCGACTTCTTCGGCGGCGGCCGCAACCAGGCGCAGACCGGCCTGGGCTCGGGCGTGCTGGTATCGGCCGACGGCTACCTGCTGACGAACCAGCACGTGGTGGACGGCGCCGACGACATCGAGGTGACGCTGTCGGACGGTCGCTCGGCCAGCGCCAAGGTGGTGGGCACCGACGTCGACTCCGACCTCGCGCTGCTGAAGATCGCGCTCGACAACCTGCCGGTGATCCCGTTCGGCAACATCTCGCAGCTGTCGGTGGGCGACCCGGTGCTGGCCATCGGCAACCCGTTCAACGTGGGCGAGACGGTCACCTCGGGCATCGTCAGCGCGCTCGACCGCAACCAGCTGGGGCTGTCCACCATCGAGAACTTCATCCAGACCGACGCGGCCATCAACCCGGGCAACTCGGGCGGCGCGCTGGTGGACGGCGAGGGCCGGCTGGTGGGCATCAACACGGCCATCTTCTCGCGCAGCGGCGGCAGCATGGGCATCGGCTTCGCCATCCCGGTGGACATCGCGCGCGAGGTGATGGACGCGCTGATCCGCGACGGCCAGATGACACGCGGCTGGATCGGCGTGCAGCCGCGCGACCTCACGCCGGAGTTCGCCGACAGCTTCCAGCTGCCGGTGCGCGAGGGGGTGCTCGTTACCGGGGTGCTGCGCGAGGGTCCGGCGGCGCAGGCGGGCTTGAAGCCCGGCGACGTGGTGACGGCGATCGGCGGCGTGAAGATCTCGAACACCGCGCAGCTGCTGCGCGCCGTCAGCGCCTTGAAGCCGCCCGCGCTGGCGGTGCTGGCGGTGCAGCGCGGCAGCGACGCCATGACGCTCAGCGTGCCGGTGGCCAAGCGTCCGGCGGCGCGCACACGCGATCCGGACGACGGACGCTAGGAGTCTGGGCGGCAGAAGGATCGGAATCTGGCCGCCCAAAATTCGACCTCTCAGAATCGCGCTGACGCGATTTGTTTAACAGCGCCAAGGGGTCGAGTACCCCTGAAATCACCACTTTTTTGGACCGGGTCCT
>JBBQYL010000026.1:0-36312 GCA_038208735.1 Burkholderiales bacterium | reverse complement strand
GCCGGCAATGCCCTCGACGTCCCGGTGCTGCGTCTCGCCAAGTACACGCCCGCCGCACCGCTGGTTCACCCAGGCGGTTGGGACAAATTCGGTTCCCCATTTTTGTTGTTTGGTTTGGGCAGCGTCGGGCCTTCGAGGCCGTGACGCCGCCCGCGGCCGTCATCCACACACGCAGTCGGGCTTGACGCGAATCACGCGTCCGCGCGCGGGCGCTCCTTGTCGTGATGGACGACCGGCATGGGCCCGCTGTCTTGTCATTCCGCGCGCAGTCGCGGAATCCACGCTCGAGGCAACGTCATCTGCGCGCGTGGATCCTGCGACTGCGCGCAGGATGACCGGGTGGGCGGGTGGGCAGGGTGGGTGGGCGGGTGGGCAGGGTGGGTGGGATCAATGCAGGGGATGACGTCATTGACGAGGTGACGCCCCCTTCGTCATTCACGACGAGGAGCGCCGGCAGCGCGACCCCACGTTCGCGTCAAGCCCGGCGGCCTGCTGTGGCGCTGGCCGCGGGCGGCGTCGCGGCCTCGATGGCCCGACGCTGCCCAAACCAACTGAAAAGTTGGAGGAAGTATCTTGTCCCAACCGCCTGGGTGAACCGGCGGTGCGGCGGGCGTGTACTTGGCGAGACGCAGCACCGGGACGTCGAGGGCATGTCGGCGCGCCTACGAAGCTGCCGAGCGCGGCCCCCAAACGCCGCGCGGACGAACCTTGACCGGAAGCCCTCGGAATCCGGCCGTCCAGGCCGGATTCAAGGCGCACGTGCGGAGTCGAACCAAGTGCATGCCAGTCGCGCCGCAGCGCGGGCACCCGACCCGCGCGAAGCGCACCACGCCCATCAAGAACACCAGGAACACCAGGAACACCAGGAAGAAGGTATCGACCTCACGCCAGCGACGCCCTCACCGGCATCACGTCAGCCGCCGCCTCACCCGCGCTCACCGTCGTGTCGTGACGCTCGTACGTGCCGACGATCATGCCGCTGGCGATCGCATCATGGGCCAGCGCCTCCATCAACGCGTCGCGGCCCGGCGTCTCGGGCAGCTTGGTGTCGCCCGCCAGCGCGAACACCTGGAAGGCGTAGCGGTGCTTGCCGTGGCCCGGAGGCGGGTCGGGCGGTAGCCAGCCGTGCCGAAGGTAGGAGTTGCGACCCAGTCGCACCTCCTCGGGCGCGTCGGCGTCGTCGTTCAGGGCGCCCTGGCGCAAGGTGCCGTCGCCCACGGGCAGCGCGACGGCGATCGCGTGCACCAGCGGGTGCGGCGTGGGCGAGTCGGCGTCCTCGACGATCAGCACCACGGAGGTGGCCGATGCCGGCACGCCCGTCCATTGCAGCGGTGGCGACACGCCCTCGCCGTCGGCCGTGTACAGCGCCGGCAGCGGGCCGTGGTCGACGAAGGCGAGGCTGGTGACGGCGATCGCGCCCTGGCCGTTGCGCAGCGGCAGGCGATTGAACGCCAGCTGGTCGAGTCCGGCGCGCTGGTCGTGCAACGCGTGGCCGACGAAATCAGGTAGTTTTTCGAGCATGGTGGCGAGCCGGCAAATGCCGTGCGCGTCGTGGCCGGGCGCGCGACTTGCCGCCCCCGCGCATCGAAACCCGGAGTGTCCCGATGCAGCAGAAGAACCTGTTCGAAGACGGCAGCCTTTCACGTCCCGCCGCGGCTGCGCTGGCGGTCACCGCGCTTGTCGCCCCGGCGCTGGCGTCGCTCAGCGACAGCCCGTCGCGCTCGCGGTCGACGAAGGTCTGGTACGCGCTGCTCCACAAGCCGCGCTTCAACCCGCCCAAGGCCGTCTTCCCGGTGGTGTGGACGCTGCTCGACGGCGCGCTGGCGCTGGGCGCCTACCGACTCGCCCGCCAGCCGTCGACGCCCCAGCGCAACCGCGCGCTCGGGCTGTTCGCCACCAACGTGGCGATGATCACCGGCTGGTCGAAGCTGTTCTTCGGCCGCCACAACCTGGGCGCCGCGGCCGCCGGCTCCGCCGCGATCACGGCCGCCGCCGCCGCCTACGTCGCCGCGGCGCGTCCGGTGGACAAGCCCGCCGCGGCCAGCGCGGTGCCGCTGGTGGCGTGGGTGGCTTTTGCCACGGTGCTCAGCACCACGGTCTGGAAGATGAACCGGCGCTGACGCCTGTTCAGAGCGCCTGCACGATCGCGACGAAGATCAGCCCCATCCCGATGACGCTGATCGCCCAGATGGCGGTGCGCGCCACCGGGATGCCGGCCATGTAGATCGGGATGTACACGAGCCGCGCCCAGAAGAAGATGCGGGCGCCCAGCTCCACGTGCGGATCGGCGACGCCGCCCACGCTGGCCACCAGTGCCAGCGCGCTGAACAGCACCATGTTCTCGAGCATGTTCTTCGCGGCGCGCTCGGTCCGGGCCGGAAGTCCGCTGCACTCGACGGCCTCCTCGCGGTTGCCCATCGCGGCCATCAGGCCCGACGGCTTCCAGGCCTTGGACTTGATCAGGCTGGCCGCCACGATCAGCGCCCAGTTGATCACGACCAGTTCGGCCACGATCATCAACGTCTTGGTCATCGTCATGTTGTTCAGCCCGACAGTGAGGAGGCCGCCAGCATACGCGCAACGTTGCAGCGCCCTACGCCTGCCAGACCCCGTAGCCCGCCTCGCGCAAGCCGATCGCGAGCTCCACCTCCATGTCGCGCGCCGCCTCGTAGGGCATCGGGTTGTAGACGACGTAGAGCTCGGGCAGCAGGCGCAACCCGTACTTGAAGACGAAGCGGTTCGACTGGATGCCGGCCATGTGCTTGTCGAAGCGCAGATCGGGGTCGAGCCCGGTCATGCCCACGTAGACGCAGGGTCGGGCGAGCGCGTGGTCGGGGTTGGCCTTGCGGAATGCCGGCTCGTTCCAGACGCGGTCGTCGAGCAGCACCACGTACACATGGTGGGCCTGGCGAGGGGCGCGGGCGCTGGGCATCGTGGGCGAGATTGTGGCGCCCGAAACGGCGAAAGGGCCGACGTCGGTCGGCCCTTTCGGGGAGCGGCCGACGCTCGAGCACCGGCCAACAACTGGCTTCCTCCGGCCTGGCGGCCGGCGGAGAGCTTAGTTGCCGCCCTTCTTGTCAGGCGAGGCTTCCGGGTTCACGGCGGCCGAGGCGGGCTTGTGGGCCTTGTGCGCCTTCTTGGCCTTCATGTGCTTGGCTGGGGCCGAGGCGCCGTCGGCCGGGGCCGAAGCTTGGGCGAACGACACCGCCGCGAAGGAGGAGAGCAGGGCGGCAACGATGAGGGTCTTGGTCATTTCAGGTTCCAGATAAGACGAGATTCGTTTTGGCTCCGAACTCTCTCGAGCGGGTCTGGCAACGGCCGGACTTGAAGATTCAACGGAGCGGGTCGACAGGCGGTTGACAGTGGCTGCAGAAATAGCAGGCGTCACGGGACGGCGCGCGCGCGACGCTCGCCCGCAACAGCCGGTGCTGTGTAAACCCGCACTTTTGGCTCGCGCCGGGGGATCGCCCCGGAACTGTCATCGCAGGTGGCGCATACTGGCAATCTCTACAGCAGGAGCGCCGATGGACACGACCCGGGTCTTCAAGTGGCAGAACTATGAACTGCTATGCAGCGCCAAGCCGGTGGACGCAGGACGCTTCGCGCCGAACCTGATCGTCTCGAAGCAGGTCTGGCCCACCCGTCCGCGCGAGATCGCCGTGCCGCGGGGCGCCTACACCTCCGAAGACACCGCCATCGAGGCCGCGTACAGCTCCGGCCTCGAATGGATCCGCGACTACGGCTAGCCGTTTGTCAGGCGAGCGCGACCAGCACGTCGGCCTTCTTGCGCACGCGCCCCAGGCGCGGAAACACCTTCTCGAACGAATTGGCGTGCATCGCGGCGTCGGGGCCACTCGTGGCGTCCTCCGCGAACACGATGTCGTAGCCCAGCTCCCAGGCGAAGCGGGCCGTCGACTCCACCCCGATCGACGTGGCGATGCCGGCCAGCAAGATGGTCCTGATGCCGCGGCGGCGCAGTTGCAGGTCCAGCTCGGGGCCGTGGAACGCGCCCCACTGGCGCTTCAGGATGTGGATGTCGCTCGGCTGCGGCGGCAGCTCCGGGGTGTCGGCCAGCCAGTTCGCCGGCGGCGCGCCCCCCGGATTCGGCGCGTCCACGGTGGCCTTCAGTACGTCGCCGCCGTCCGCCGAGAATCCCACCTTCACCAGCACCACCGGCGACTTCGCCGCACGAAACGCCGCGGCCAGCGGCACGGCCTTGGCGAGCACGGCCGCCGCGTCGTACGGCGCCTGGGCATAGGGAAGAATCCCTTGCTGGAGGTCGATCAGCACCAGCGCGGTGGTGGCGAATCCAGGCTGAGGGCAGGAGCGTTGGTCATGGCGGCTTTCGGGATTAACATGAGGATGTCCTCATCTAAAAGTTTATGAGGTAAGGCTCACAAATGTCCAGTACCTTTTCCGCTGCGGGGGATTCGTCCCTCGCCGACGGCGCGGCCGGCGTGGCGGCTGCGCGCGCGCCACGGCGTGCCCGCGGCCAGCTGCGCGTGGAGGCCTTGCTGGGCGCCGCGGCCGAAGTGTTCGCGGCCAAGGGCTTCGACGCGGCCACGATGACCGAGATCGCGGCCCAGTCCGACTCGTCCATCGGCTCGCTGTACCAGTTCTTCCGCACCAAGGAGGCGGTGGCCGACGCGCTCATCGGCGAGCAGGTGCGGGCGCTGTGGCTGCGCCTGGATGGCCTGGCCGAGCGCGCGCCATCTCTCGTCACGTCGGCGCTGGGCCACGCGCTGGCCGTGTGCTTCGTCGACTTCCGCGCCGACCACCCGTCGTTCGCCACGCTGATCGAGCGCCCGGGGCCGCCATCTCCGCTGATCGCGGGCGTGCGGCGCACGGTGCGCGAACGCGTGGAGACGATCCTGGCGCGCCACGCGCCGCAGGCCGACCCGGCGCTGCTGCACGCCATGGCGCCGGTGGTGCAGCACGCGATGAAGTCGGCCGTGCAACTGCGGGCCGATCTCGAAGGCGCCGACCTGAAGGCCGCGACGCGCGAGCTCGATGCGATGCTGTCGGGCTATCTGGTCGCGCGACTGCGCGCAGGATGACGGCCTTCAGGCCATCTGCTGCAACACGTCGCGCACCCGGTCCGGCGCCGGATCGATGTCTTCCGCCGCGATCAGGCCGAAACCCGGCATCAGCCCGACGCGTGGCGGCTGCGACCGATGGAAGCCGGCCAGCGGATACAGCCCGACGTCCACCCGGCGTGCCAGGTTGAGCAGCGTGGGCATGTCCAGCGGGCGCCGTGCCAGCGCCGCCATGTGGAAGCCGGCCGTGGTGGGCACCAGCTCGAACCACGGCGAGAGGTCGTCGGCGAAGCGGCGCAGCAGGCGGTCCCGACGCTGCGCATACGCGGCGCTGCAGCGCCGGATATGGCGCTGCAGGCCACCATCGGCCATGAAATGGGCCAGCGCCACCTGCGTCTGCGTGGGCGGGTGCCAGTCCACCAGGTGCTTGAGGTTGGCCAGCGCCTGCGCCACCGCCGGCGGCGCGATGACGTGGCCCAGGCGCAGCGAGGGCGACACCGTCTTCGAGAACGAGCCCATCATCGCCACGTTGCCGGTGTCGTCCATGCCCTGCAGCGAGTCGGTGGGGCGGCCGGCGTAGCGGAACTCGCTGTCGTAGTCGTCCTCCACCACGATCGCGCCGATCTCGTGGGCCCGCGCCAGCAGCGCGTGCCGGCGCGCCTGGCTCATGGGCATGCCCAGCGGGAACTGGTGCGACGGCGTCACGTACACCAGCCGCGCGTCGGCCGGGATGGCGTCGACGACGATGCCTTCGACATCTACAAGAAGGAGCGCATGGACCTGACGCTGGCCATCGCGTTCCGCAAGATGCCCGACGCCTGAGGCAGACGGGCTGGTACGCCCCTTGCCAACTACCGCCAGGGCGCAGGCGACTGGACGTGTGCCCGTCATGCGGAGACCGGCGATGCGACTGGAAGGATCCTGCCACTGCGGCGCGGTGAGCTACTCGGTGACGGCCCACGAGCCCGTGCCGTTCATGCGCTGCTATTGCTCGATCTGCCGCAAGACGGCCGGCAGTGGGGGCTACGCCATCAACCTGGGCGCCGACCGCCGCACGCTGAAGGTGACGGGCCCCGAGCATCTGAGCGTCTACCAGGCGAGGCTGGGCGACGGCCACACCAGCACCGGCCAGCGCAACTTCTGCAAGCACTGCGGCACGGCGCTGTGGCTCTACGATCCCACCTGGCCCGACCTGGTGCATCCGCACGCCGGCGCCGTCGACACCGAGTTGCCCAAGCCGCCCGACACCACGCACATGATGCTGGAGTTCAAGCCGGAGTGGGTCGATGCGCACGTGCGCCCGGCCGACGACACCTTCGACGACTATCCGAAGGAGTCGCTGGCGCAGTGGCACCAGCGGCATCGCCTGGAAAGCTAGAACGCCTCGAAGGCCGCCGGATACGCCTTGCCGTACCAGCCGTCCACCTCGTCGTGCTCCAGCGCCATGAACGCGCGGAACCCGGGCACGAGGAAGAACCCGAGCGCGGACGCGGCGCTCAGCAGCCCGAACGCCACGTAGACCACGCGCACGCTCCAGTGCGTGAGGGCGATGCCGGCCAGCGCCGGCCCCAGCGTCTGCGACACCTGGATCGTCATCACCGCCGCGGCCACCATGCGCGCGCGATACGCGAGCGGCCGCGCGAGCATGCGATGGGTCTTGCCCACCAGCGTGGTGGTGGCCGAGCACAGGCCCACGATGGCGAAGCAGGCCACCAGCACATGGCGGTCTTCCGTGAGGCCGGCCAGGGCCAGCGCCAGTCCGATGCCGGCGGCGCCGCTCACGCGCGCGCCGAAGCGTCCGGTGGCGCGCGACCACCAGCTGGCCGGACCCATCGAGCCGACGAGCAGGCCCAGCGACAGCCCGGCCTCGCACCAGCCGAGCCAGGCCGCCGACAGGCCCAGCGACTGCACCTTCAGCGGCGCAAGCATCGCGATGCAGGGCACCATGAACACGGAGCCGACGAAGTTGCAGAGCACCCAGCCGCGCTCGAGCGGAATGGCCCAGTTCACGCGCAGCCCCACGCGCACCTCGTCGATCCAGCGGCCGCGCGGCTTGGCGCCCGCGTTGGAACGCTCGGGCCGCGGCAGCCGCGTGGCCAGCAGGGCGGCGGCGAACAACAGCACGGCGCCCAGCCACAGCGTGGGCCCGGTGCCCACCACGGCCAGCATGGCACCGGCCAGCGCCGGGCCCACCAGGCGGCCGCTGGCCTGCGCGGTCTGCTGCAGGCCGAGCGCCTGCGAGAGGCCGGTGGGCGGCACCAGCTCGGTGACGATGCTGTTGATGGCCGGCATCACCAGCGCGCCGGCCAGCACGGTGATGGCCTCGATGGCCACCACCACGCCCAGCCGGTAGTGCGACAGCGTGGCGAACGCGGCCATCGCGGCGGTGGCCACGCCGAAGCCGAGCAGGCCCACGGTCATCAGGCTGCGCTTGGAATGGCGGTCGGCGAACGGCGACAGTAGCGGCAGTGCCACGAACGACATGGCCGACACCATCACGCCGTACACCGAGAGGTCGTGCGCGCCGCCCGACTGCGCGATCCACCAAGGCAAGGCCACCTGGCCCACCATCATGGACAGCAGGGTCAGCGCGTCGCTCCACAGGAGCCAGCGAAAGGAGGTGCCCAGCAGGGGGCTGCGAAACGGGAGCGGAAGACGCATCCCGACATGCTAGCGACCGCCGCGCAGGCGGCCGTCAGGGCGCGTTCAGGCGCAGGCCAGCGATTCTGCTTCGTCGACCTTGGCGAAGAACCTGAAGCTGCGGATGTGGGCGATCAGGGCCGGCTCGTCGTAGGGCTTGCCCATCACCAGGCCGACGCCCACGCGCAGGGCCTCTTCGCGATGGCGATCCTCGGCCGACGTGATCATCACGATCGGGATGTACTGCGTGCGCGGGTTGCCGCGCAGCGCGTTGACCAGGCCGAAGCCGTCCATCTCGGGCATGTCGACGTCGGTGATCACCAGGTCGGGACAGCAGTTCTCGAGTTGCTTGAGCGCGTCGATGCCGTCCACGGCGGTCACTACCTGGAACTCGTGCGAGGCCAGCAGGCGGCTGGACTTCACGCGGACCATCTTGGAGTCGTCCACCAGCAGCACCAGCGTCTGCGCGGCCGTCTTGAGGACGCTGGGAGCCGCGGGCTTGCACGCGGCGACCGGCGCGGGGCGAACCAGCGGCGTGGTCTTCACCCCGACGATGGGCAACGCGGCGGGGCGGTGGATGACCGGCGTCGTGCGCTCGACCTGGGGCAGGCGGGTGGCGGGCAGCGTCGAGGCGAGCGCGGCGGCCTCGGCCTCCCTGGCGCGGCGCTCGTCTTCGACACGCGCGACGTTCTGGGCCTTCTGGATGGCGGCCTTGCGGCGCGCCTGCTCGGCGGCGATCACGCGCCCAGCCTTCGCGCGGGCGGTGGCCCGGGCGGCCTCCACGTCCTCGGCGGCGACCGGCTTCGTGCCGGGTGTCCCTTCGTGGACGGCGGTGCGGGCGGCCTGCAGGGCCTGTTCCCGGGCGGCTTGAGTCTGGGCGGCGCGACTGCGTGCGACCATGACGCGCCACCCGCCCAAGGCGGCGGCGAGAAAGACGAGTAACGCGATGAGGAGTGTGGTCATGACGGCCGGCGCGGTAGTGCTGTGCGATGCCTCGAGGATAGGGGCAACAGGCCCTGCTGATCCGTGAAAACACCGACGCAATCCGAGCCAGTTCGTGAAGTCGGGCACAGGAACCGTCTCCGGTGCGTCGGGCAGACCAGGCGGCGCCTGCAGTCAGGCGGTCGGCTCCGTGACTTGCATCACCCTACAAGGGGTCCGGCGCCTTCGGGGCCAGACCCCTCCAGGGCGCGCCATGTCAGGTACAGCCGCGTGTCGAATTCGACTTGGTGATAGTCGCCCAGCATGTGCTCGCACAGCGCATAGAACGCCTTGTCGTGCTCGCGCTCCTTCAGATGCGCCAGCTCGTGCACCACGATCATCTGCAGCATCTCCGCGGGCGCATCCTTGAAGATCGCGGCCACGCGGATCTCCTTCTTCGCCTTGAGCTGCCCACCCTGCACGCGCGACACCGCCGTGAGCGTGCCCAACGCGCGCTGGTCGATCTGCAGCCGGTTGTCGTAGGCCACCTTGGACAGCAGCGGCGCGTTGCGCAGGTAACGCTGTTTCAACGCCATCGCGTGCTGGTACAGCGCGCCGTCGTTGCGCACGTCGTGGCGCTCGGGATAGCGGCGCGCCAGGTACTCGCCCAGCTTGCCCTGAGAGATCAGGTCGCGCACCTGCGCCAGCGTCGACTCGGGATAGCCGCCGAGGAACCGCAGGTCGGGGAGCGTCACAGCCGCGGAAACCAGTGCGGCACGTGCTCGATCGCATCCGCCAGCGACGGGATGACGCCGTGCGCGCGTGCCGCCACGTCCGCGGGCGGCGGCTTCAGGTCGGGCACGATCACCACGCGCACGCCGGCGGCCTGGGCCGCGCGGGCGCCGTTCTCGCTGTCCTCGAACGCGATGCAGTCTTCCGGCGCCACGCCCAGGCGCGCGGCCGCCAGCAGGTACAGCGCGGGGTCGGGCTTGCCGTGCGTCACCTCGTCGCCGCCGGCGATGCAGCGGAAGTACTTCAGCACGTCGACATGGCCCAGGCGATGGCGGATCTCCTCCACGTTCGACGACGACGCCACCGCGCACGGGATGCCCGCGGCGTGCAGCGCCTCGAGCAGCGGCAGCGCGCCCGTCTTGAGCGGAAACACCGGCGCGCCGTCGGCCTGCGGCAGCAGCGCGTGCGCCTTCGCGGCGGTGGCGCGCATGGCCTCCTCGCCGCCCATCATCTCGATGAGCATGGGCCTCGATTGCTGCGCGGCCACGCCGATCACCCGCATGAAGTCGGCCATTTCCAGCTTGAAGCCGAGCGCCCGGGCGCCCGCCATCCAGGCGGCCGAGACCGCTCGTTCGGAGTCGATGAGCAGGCCGTCCATGTCGAAGATGGCGGCCTTGAACGTGCCGGCGCGGATCACTGCATGTGCCAGCCGTGGGACACGGTGACGGACTGGCCGGTGAGCGCGTTGGTGGGGAACGCCGCCAGGAACACGGCCGTCCGGGCCACGTCCTGCACGGTGGTGAACTCGCCGTCGACGGTATCCTTGAGCATCACGTTCCTGATGACGTCGGCCTCGCTGATGCCCAGCGCCCTGGCCTGCTCCGGGATCTGCTTCTCCACCAGCGGCGTGCGCACGAAACCCGGGCAGATGACGTTGGCGCGGATCCCGTCCTTGGCGCCTTCCTTGGCCACCACCTTGGCCAGGCCGATGAGGCCGTGCTTGGCGGTGACGTACGCCGACTTCAGCGGCGAGGCCTCGTGCGAATGCACCGAGCCCATGTAGATGATGGCGCCGCCCTTGCCCTGGGCGATCATCGCGCGCATCGCCGCGCGGGTGGTCAGGAACGCGCCGTCGGCATGGATGGCCATCAGCTTCTTCCAGTCGTCGTACTTGAAGTCGACGATCGGGCTGATGATCTGGATGCCGGCGTTGCTGATCAGCACGTCGACGCCGCCGAATTGCTCGACCACCTTGGCGGTGGCAGCATCCACCGCGGCCTCGTCGGTGACGTTCATCTCCACGGCCATCGCCTTGCCGCCCGATGCGTTGATCTCGTCGGCCGTGGCCTGCGCCGCGGCGATCGCCAGGTCGGCGATCACCACCGTGGCGCCTTCCCTGGCGAACTCGATCGCGATCTCCTTGCCGATGCCGCTGGCCGAGCCCGTGATGATGGCGACCTTGTCCTTGAGTTGCATGACTGCTCCCGTTGCGCTGCGATGCAGCATTTCTACCAGACCGCGGCCGCCCCGAGGAGACGCCACGCAACTTTTCTCGGATCAGCGCGCCAGCGCGATGGCCGTCACGGCCTGCAGCTGGTCGAACGCGAGGCCGTCGACCATGTCCACCAGGCGAGCGCCGTCCGGGCCGACATCGATCACGGCCAGATCGGTGTAGACGCGGCTGACGCAGGCCAGGCCGGTGAGCGGATAGGTGCAGCTCTCCACCAGCTTGCTCTCGCCGCTCTTGGTGAGGTGCTCCATCATCACGAAGGTGCGCCTGGCGCCGATGGCCAGGTCCATCGCGCCGCCGACGGCGGGAATCGCGCCCTCGGCGCCGGTGTGCCAGTTGGCCAGGTCGCCGCGCGCCGACACCTGGAACGCGCCCAGCACGCAGATGTCGAGGTGGCCGCCGCGCATCATCGCGAAGCTTTCCGCGCTATGGAAGAACGAGCCGCCCGTCAGCAACGTCACCGGCTGCTTGCCGGCATTGGTCAGGTCGAAGTCTTCCGCGCCGGGGGCCGGGGCCGGGCCCATGCCCAGGATGCCGTTCTCGCTTTGCAGGATCACCTCGCGACCGGCCGGCAGGTGGTTGGCGATCAGCGTGGGCAGGCCGATGCCGAGGTTGACGACGTCCCCGTCCTGGATGTCGCGGCCCACGCGGGCGGCCATCTGGTCGCGGGTCCAGCGGGGGAGCTTGGTCGTTTCAGTCATGGTCAGGCGGTCTTGAAGCCGGCGCCGCGGGTGACGGTGCGCGAGATGGAAACCACGCGCTGCACGAACAGCCCCTGCGTGACCACGGATTCGGGATCGAGCGCGCCGAGCTCCACCACCTCGTGCACCGTGGCGATGGTGCACTTGGCGGCCATCGCCATGACGGGGCCGAAGTTGCGCGCGGTCATGCGATAGGTGAGATTGCCCCAGCGGTCGCCGCGTTCGGCCTTGATCAGGGCGACGTCGGCGTGGATCGCGGTCTCGAGCACCTGCATCTTGCCGTCGAACTCGCGGGTTTCCTTGCCCTCGGCCAGGATCGTGCCGTAGCCGGTGGGCGTGAAGAACGCGCCGATGCCGGCGCCGGCGGCGCGGATGCGCTCGGCCAGGTTGCCCTGCGGCACCAGCTCCAGCTCGATCTTGCCCTCGCGGTACAAGCGGTCGAAGTGCCAGGAGTCGACCTGGCGCGGGAAGCTGCAGATGATCTTGCGCACGCGGCCGGCGCCCAGCAGCGCGGCCAGGCCGGTGTCACCGTTGCCCGCGTTGTTGTTGACCACGACGAGGTCGCGCGCGCCCTGGTCCATCAGCGCGGCGATCAGCTCGTCGGGCAGTCCGGCGGTGCCGAAACCGCCGATCATCACGGTGGCGCCGTCCTTCACGTCCGCCAGGGCGGCGGCGGCGCTTTCAACGATCTTGTCGATCATCGTCTCAGTCTTTGTCGAGTAAGCACGGGAATCTACCAAACCGGCGCCGACCCCTCATCCAGGTGAGGCTCTCTAACGTATCACCGGGAAGGTACACGCCTGGAACGTGCGAAATCTCCGCGGAATGGCTCGCCGGGCCAACGGGGTTGGCGGCTAATGCCAAGACGGCTGTCGCTCTTCCGTGTGAGACTACGCGACAGTGCCGCAGAAGACGCGGCACCGGACGCACGCAGAGGCGTCCGCGACACACGAACGATTTCGGAGACCTCTTCAAACATGCAGATCCGCTCGAAGCAACGGCTGATCGCTCTGGCACTGTCGGGCGCCGCGTCCGCCGCCTGGCACGGCGCCTCGCTTGCCGCCGACCCGCCCGTGGCGCCTCCGCCCTGGCCCGTGGTCAAGGACTCGCCCGTCACGCTGGCCGTCGACCCGGTGCGCCCGCTGCTGATGGGCAGCCTGCGGGTGACGCTGGACGGCTCTTCGCTGGCCGCCACCCAGCAGGCCATCGGCGTCGGCGCCAGCCAGCGCCACCAGGGCAAGGGCACCGACGCACTCGACTGGCTCTGCTACACCCTGACCGACGCCGCGCCCGCGCAGCGACTCTGGCTCACCTCCAGCGAGCTGGCGCGCGGGCGCATCGACGCCGTCGTCGCCGCCGACCTGCCGGCCGGCGCCGCGCCCACGCCCCAATGCCCCGAGTTGCCCGCGCGCTTCAAGCCCGTGCGCTTCGACGACGGCCTCTGGCTGGGCGGCATCAGCGCCGACCTGCGCAAGGCGCTGGGCATCCCGCCCAAGACCGGCCCCATCTTCTCCAGCCTGTTCCAGGGCCAGACGGGCAACCTCGCGATGGTCAGCTCGACCGTGCTCGAGCTTCGCGCGGGCCGGGTGGAATCGCTGCACGTGGCCCATTCGTCCCAGAACTAGTTGAAGCCCCTTTCCTCGTCTTTTCGCGCTATCGCCGCGGCTCCGGATACGGGATGCTCGCGAGTGACGGTGGTCGTGGCCCGCATGGCGTGGGGCCAGGTCCGCCGATTCGATAAACCAAGAGACCCATGGCCCGTTCCTCCTCCTTCGCGCTGGCGCTCGCGGCGCTCGCCTGGCTGGCGCCGATCGCCGCCGCGGCCGAGTCGCTGCGCATCGCGGCGTCGCGAGCCCCGGTGTCGCTGCCGCTCTACGTGGCGCAGCGGCGCGGCTTCTTCGCCGACGAGCACCTGGAGGTGGTCATCACCGACTGCATCGGCGGCACGCGCTGCCTGCGCCAGGTGCTCGACGGCAAGGCGGATATCGCCACGACGTCCGAGATGCTCGTGGTGCTGCAGGCCTTCGCCCGCGCCGACGTGGCCATCCTGGCCACCATGGCTCACGCCACCGACAACCTCAAGCTGATCGCCCGCAAGGCCAGCGGCGTCACCCGCAGCGAGCAGCTGGCGGGCCGCAAGTTGGGCGTCATCGCCGGCACCGCCGCGCAATACCTGCTGGAGACCCACCTGCTCAACGTCGGCGTCGACCCACATGGCGTGACCCTGGTGCCGATGCAGGCCGAGGAGACCGTGGCCGCGCTGGCGTCGGGCCGCATCGACGCCGTGGCCGTGTGGGAGCCCTTCGGCTACGCCGCGCTGTACGGCGTCGACGCTGTGGGCGTGCGCCTGCCGCTGAGCGGCGGCTACATCGAGACGTACGACCTGGTCGGACGCCGCACGCTGTTCGCCGCCCGCGACGACGCGCTGGTGCGGCTGTTGCGCGCCGTGGATCGCGCCGAAGGCTTCATCCAGGCTCACCCGGGCGAGGCGCAGGCCATCCTGCGCGAGCAGCTCAAGCTCGACCAGCACTTCGTCGACTGGGTGTGGGGCGGACTGGGCTTCCGGCTGTCGCTCGACCAGGCGCTCCTGACCACGATGGAGGGCGAGGTGCGCTGGGCGCAGCGCGAAGGCCACGTGGCCGGGGGCGCGCGTCCCAACGTGCTGACGCTGATCCACCCGGGCCCGCTGCGCGCGGTTCGTCCGGGCGCGGTCGGAACCGGCGGCTAGCGATGCGCATCCGCACCCAGCTCCTCGCGTTCGTCACGGCCTCGGTGTGCACCGGCATCCTGGCCGCGACCATCGTGTTCGCGGCCGGCCGTCGCGAAGACGCCGCCGGCGACGCGCAGGCCCGCGCGCAGACCGCCGAGCACGAAGTGGCCGGGCTGTTCGCCCTGACGCAGGAGTACGCGCGCTACGCCGAGCCGCGCGCGGCCGAGCAGTGGCGCCTGCGCCATGCCACCATTGCCGCGGCGCTGGCGGACGACCACGGCGAGGTCACCAATCCCGCGCTGGCGGAGCTGCGCGATGTCACGCAGGCGCTGCCGGCGCTGTTCTCGCGCCTCGTGGAGCTGCCCGACGCCGACGACAGTTTCACGGTGCGCCGCAAGGAGGCCCTGCTCGACCAGCTGCTCACCAACACCCAGGCGATGAGCGACTACGCCTATCAGTGGCTGCAGGCCTCGGTGGCCCAGCGGCGCGCCGCCGAGAGCGAGTTCAAGTGGATCGCGTTCTCGGTGCCCTGCGTGATGCTGGTGATGCTGCTGGCCAGCGGCATGGTGGTGTTGCGCCGCGTTCTGCTGCCCATGCAGCGTCTCGACCGGGCGGCCGCCGCCATCCGGCGCGGCGACATGAGCTACCGCCTGGGCAGCACCACGCAGGACGAGTTCGGCGACCTGGCGCGCGAGTTCGACGCGATGACCGCCGCGCTGCAGGACAGCGACCAGCAGCGCGACCGCTCCGAGCAGCAGCTGCGCGACATCACCGACAACCTGCCCGCGCTGGTGGGCTACATCGATCCCGAACATCACGTCCGCTTCGGCAACGAGAAGTACCGCGAGTGGCTGGGACACGACCCGTTCAGCATGGTGGGCCGCCACGTGGGCGAGGTGCTGGGCGAGACCGCTTACGCCGCGATGAAGGGCCATCTCGACAAGGCGCTGGCCGGCGAGCGCGTGCAGTGGGGTCGCACCCTGATCCGCAACGGCAGCGAGCGCCATCTGCTGTCCGAGTACATCCCCGACATCGACCCGAACGGCGGGGTGCGTGGCTGCTACACCCTCAGCGTGGACATCACCGAGCGCCGCGCCGCCGAGCTCGAGATCTCGCGCAGCGAGCAGCGCATGGCCGACCTCACCAACGCGATCCCCGCGATGGTGGGCTACTTCGACATGGACCAGACCTGCCTGTACGCCAACGACGCCGGGCTGCGCTCGCTGGGCCTCAGCCGCGCCGACATCCCCGGCCTGAGCATGCGCACCGCGCTCGGCGAGACGGTGTACGCGCAGCACGAGCCCTTCGTGCGCGAGGCGCTGCAGGGGCGGCGCTCGCGCCTGGACGGCAAGGTGGAGTTCGCCGATCGCGCCGCGCACTTCCAGGCCCACCTGATCCCCGACCACAGCGATGGCGGCACCCAGCGCGGCTTCTACCTGATGACCTTCGACATCACCGCGCTGAAGGAGGCCGAGTCGCGGCGCGCGAAGCTGGAGGGCCAGCTGCGCGCCATCACCGACAACCTGCCGGTGGCCATCACCTACCTCGACGCGGAACAGCGCTACCGCTTCGTCAACCGCACCGGGCTCGAGTGGCTGTGCCGTCCGGCCGACGAGGTGCTGGGCCAGCGCATCGGCGACATCCTGCGCCCGATCGCCTACGAGCGCCGGCGCGAGAGCATCGAGGCCGGGCTCACAGGCAAGCGCGTCACGTTCGAGGCCGAGTCCATCACCGGCGACGTCACCCGAATCCTGCACTACGCGTACATCCCCGACATCGAGTCCGACGGCCGCGTGGCGGGCCTCTACGGCCTGGCCACCGACGTGTCGGCGCTGAAGAACGTCGAAAGGCAGCTGAGCCTGCTGGTGCGCTCCGACGTGCTCACCGGCCTGGCCAACCGCTACAGCTTCAACGAGACGATGCCGCTGGCGCTGTCGCGGGCGCGCCGCGCCATGACGGGCCTGGCGCTGATGTACCTGGACATCGACCACTTCAAGAGCATCAACGACAGCCTGGGCCACGCGGCCGGCGACGAGGTGCTGAAGGCGTTCGCGCGGCGGCTGCAGCAGAGCGTGCGCATCACCGACACCGTGGCCCGCCTGGGCGGCGACGAGTTCGTGATCATCCTCGAAGGCGTCAACAACGCCGACGAGCCGCAGATCGTGGCGCGCAAGATCGTCGCCGACGTCGGCCGGCCGCTGGAGGTGCAAGGCCGCGCGCTGTCGCTCACCACCAGCATCGGCGTGGCGTTCCGGCGCGAGATCTCGACGGCCGACGGCGCCACCGCCGAGGCCCTCATCGGCCGCGCCGACGCGGCCTTGTACGCCGCCAAGAACGCCGGGCGCAACACCTGGCGCGTGATGGTCGACGACGTGCTTCTCGCCGAGCCGGGGGCCGCATGAACGCCCAGGCCACGCTCTCGTCGCGCGCGGGCCTCACGCGCCGCGCGCTCGTGGGCGGCGCGTGGGCGCTCGCGTGGACGCTGGCGTGGGCCGGCGCGCTGGCGCTGTTCGCGCGGCGCGCCGAGGCGGCGCCGCTCACGTTGGAGGTGTCGTCCGGGCCGGTGTCGCTGCCGGTCTACGTGGCCGAGGCCAGGGGATTCTTCAAGGACGAGGCCGCCGCGCGCCGCGACCTGGCCATCGTGGCCACCATCAGCGCGTCGTCTTACCAGATCAAGGTGGTGGCCCGCCGCAGTGCGCAGATCGCGGAGGCGCCGCAGGGGGGCGGCAAGCGCGTGGGCACCGTGCCGGACAGCTCGGCGCAGTACTTCCTCGACAACCGGCTCATCTTCAACGACATCGATCCCACCACCGTGAAGGTGATCGGCGTGGCGCCCGACAAGCCGGTGGCCGCGCTGCAAGCCCACGCGCTCGACGCGATCGCGATCTGGGAGCCCATCGCCTCGACGGCGGCGCTGTCGCGGGCCGGCGACGCGGTGGTGTTCGCCAGCCCGCGCGTCTACACCCAGCACTTCAACCTCGTCGCCGCCCGCCCGACGCTGGCGCATCGCGACGCCGACGTCGCGCGCGTGCTGCGTGCGCTGCTGCGGGCGCAGCGCGCGATCCAGGCCGAGCCCGGCGTGGCCAGCACGCTGCTCGCGGATCGGCTGCACGTGGGTCCGACGCAGGCGACGGCGATGATGGAGAGCGAGGACTACCGCGTGCGGCTCGACCAATCGCTCGTGACCACGATGCAGAGCCAGGCCCGCTGGGCCGTGCGCCGCGCCGGAGGTGGCCGCCCGAGCGTGGACGTCCTGCGCGCCATCGACCCGGCGCCGCTGCAGCGCATCGACGCCACCGCCGTGGGGCTCGTGCGATGACGCTGCCAGCCATCACCGAGGAGGCGCGCCGCCTGGCCGCGCTGCGCGAGCTGGGCGTGCTCGACACGCTGCCCGAGTCGGCCTTCGACACCATCACCGCCACCGCGGCGCAGCTGTGCGGCGTGCCAATCGCGCTCATCTCGCTGGTGGATGCTCACCGCCAATGGTTCAAGTCCAGCTTCGGCATGCCGGGCGCCAACGAGACCTCGCGCGACGTGGCGTTCTGCGACCACGCGATCCGCGACGACGCCCTGTTCGAGGTGCCCGACGCCACGAGCGACCCGCGCTTCCGCGACAACCCGTTCGTCACCGGCGAGCCCGACGTGCGCTTCTACGCCGGCGCGCCCATCGTGATGCCCAATGGTGAGCGCATCGGCACCGTGTGCGTGATCGACCGCGCCCCGCGCGAGCTCGACGACCACCAGCGCTCGATGCTCACGCACCTGGCCGCCATCGTCGGCGCGATGCTGGTGCAGCGCCGCCAGCTGCTCGAGGCCACCAGCCGGCTCGCCGAGAGCGAGCTGCGCGTGCGTCGGCTGTACGAGGCCACGCCCGCCATCCTGCACTCCATCGGCCCGGACGGCCGCATCCTCTACGTGAGCGACCGCTGGCTGGCGCTGCTGGGCTACGAGCGCCACGAGGTGATCGGGCGGCTGTCGTCCGACTTCCTCACGCCCGCGTCGCGGGCGCATGCGCGCGACGTGGTGCTGCCCGCGTTCTTCCGCACCGGCCGCTGCGAGCGCGTGGAGTACCAGTTCATGCGGCGCGACGGCAGCGTCATCGACGTGCTGCTGTCGGCCCGGCTGGAGCGCGACGAGCATGGGGGCACCGCCCGCTCGCTGGCCGTGCTGGAAGACGTGACGGACACCAGGCGGCTGGAGCGCGAGCTGAACCGCACCCACGCGCACCTCGACGCAGTGGTGGACAACATGCCGGCTTTGGTGGGTTACTGGGATCGCGGCGCGGTCACGCGCTTCGTCAACCGCGACTTCCAGGCCGCCGTGGGCCTGCCCACCGACCGCCTGATCGGCGTGCGCCTGGGCGAGTTCATCTCGGCCCTCGACGCGCAGGGCTGGGGCACGCTCGAGCCGCACGTCGAGGCGGTGCTTGGCGGGCGGCGCCAGGAATTCGAGTGGGCGATGCTCACCACCTCGGGGCTGCGCCAGCTGCGCGTCACGCTGGTGCCCGCCGCGCCGTTCGAGGGCCAGGCCGACGGCTTCTACGGCACCTGGTTCGACATCACCGGCATGAAGTCGCTGGAGCTGCGCCAGCGCAACAGCGAGCAGCGCTACCGGCTGCTGTTCGACCACCTCTCCAGCGGACACGCCCTGCACACCATCGAGGTGGACGAGGCCGGCACGCCGGTGAACTACCGCTACCTGGCGATGAACGCGGCCTTCAGCGCGATGCTGGGCATCGACGCGGCCACCGCGGTGGGCGCCCGGGTGACCGACGTGTTTCCCGACATCGCCCGCGACCCGGCCGACTGGATCGGCCGCTTCGGCCGCGTGGCGCTCACGGGCGAGCCCACGCGCTTCGAGCAGCTCGGGGCGTCGGGCCGGTGGTGGGACATCGTGGCCTACCGTCCGGTGCAGGGCCAGTTCGCCGTCATCGCGCAGGACATCTCGGAGCGCAAGCGGCTGGAGGCCGAGGTCGCCGCACTGAGGTCTCGTACGTCGTAGCAACATCGCGTCCCTATACTCGTCGCGACCCCCGACAGCGACCAGGAGAGCCTCGATGACCCGACCGACCCCGATGTGGAGCCTCGTGCTCGCGCTGATGGCGGCCCCGGGCTCGGCGATGGCCGCCATCGCCAACCAGGCGGCGCAGGAGTTGACGCACAAGTCGGGCCTGTGGGTGCAGCTCGACTCGCTGGGTAGCCAGGTGCGCGCGGGCATGTCCGACGCGCTGGAAAAGAACGGCGCCGGCGTGTCGGCGGAGCGCAAGGCCCGGATGCTCGATTGCGCGCAGACGTCGTTCGGCGCCGACGGCCTGCGCGCGATCGCGGTCGATGCGGTGGCCGGCGCGCTGCAGCCCGTGGACGTCCTGCCGCTCCAGGCCTGGTACGACAGTCCGCTGGGCCGCAGGATCGCGGCGGCGGAAGAGGCCTCGGCCGGCCGCATGATCGATCCGCAGGAGCGCCTGCGCCAGGGCGGCCAGGCGCTGGACGCCGCCAGCCCGGAGCGCCGGGCCGCGCTGCAGTCCATCCTCACCGAGACGCATTCGGTGGAGATCATGGCCGACACGCTCATCGAGATGGCCTTCGCGGTGCAGCAAGGCATGGCCAGCCTCGATCCGTCGGCGACGCCCGCCACCATCGCCGACATCAAGGCGACGATGGCCAGCCGCCGGCCGCAGCTGATCCAGCACTACACGCAGATCTCGCTGCCCGCCTACGCGTTCACTTACGCCACGCTTGCCGACGACGACCTCGGCGAGTACGCGGGGCACCTGACCAGCACGCCGGCCGAGAGCTTCAACGAGGGCTCCACGCGCGGCGTGGCCCGCGCGCTGGCGGCAGGTTCGGCCAAGCTGGGGCGCTGCCTGACGGGCCCCGGCGCCTGAGCTTGGCAGGGGCCTGGCCCCTTCGTGCGTCTGGGTCGAAGGGGTCTGGCATTTCCTCGATCAAGCCTCGTCGGCCGCCGCCTTGGTCTTGCGCGCGGGACGCGCCGTCTTCTTTGCAGCCGGCTTCTCGGCCACGGCAGCCACGGCAGCCACTGCCTTCTTCGCCACCGGCGTCTTGCGGGCCCGCGGCGTCTTCGCAGCGACCGCGGGAGCCGGAGCTTCGACCACCACCGGCGCGGGTGCCGGAGCGGGAGCAGGAACAGGAGCCGGAGCAGGTGCCGGCACCTCGGCCGCACGTTGCGCCTCGGGCGCCGCGTTCTTGCGGGCCGCGCCGCCACGGCCACCGCGTCCGCCGCGGTTGCCGCGTCGCGATCCGGCCTCGCGCGGGGCTTCGGTCTCGATCGCCTCGTCGGTGACGTAGGTGTCGGCGTCGGGCACCGCCTCGGCGGGCGGGTTCACCGTGCGGGCGGCCTGCGACTCGCGCGCCGCGTTGGCGAAACGCTCGGCGGCGTCGTCCTCCTCCTCGTCGGTGTCGAACAGCGCCGGCTGCGGCGGCTGGACGGCCACCGTGGCCTCGAAGTCGTGGCGTTTCGGCGCCGCGTCGCGGCGGCCGCTGCGCGAGCGGGCGCCGCGGCCGCGCGGTTCGCGCGCCTCGGGCTCGCCGGCGCGATGCACCACCGGCAGCACCTCGGGCGCGGCCGGAGCGTCGGTCGCGGCGTTGCCGCCCGAGCCCGACTCGGAGCCGGCGCTGCGGAACACGAAGGCGTTGGACTTCTCGTCGCGGCCCATCTTCAGGAAGCCGCGTGCCTGCATCTCCTCCAGCAGGCCGCCGAAGCTGCGGAAGCCGTAGTACGACTCGGAGAAGTCGGGCTTGCGGCGCTTGATGGCCTCCTTGAGCACCGACGCCCAGATCTTGCCGCCGTCGCCGCGCTCGGAGTACAGCGCCTCGAAGGTCTGCAGCGCCAGCTCGACGGCCTTGTTCTTGCGGTTGTCGGCCTCGTCGCGGCGGCGGTCGTCCTCGGGATTGGCCGACGGCTGCGACGGACGGCGGCTGGGCGGTGCCGGCGGGCGCGCCTCGCGGCGGCTGGACTGGCGGCCGCTCTCACGCACGAGGTCGTCGTAGAAGATGAATTCGTCGCAGTTGGCGATCAGCAGGTCGGAGGTGGACTCCTTCACGCCCACGCCGATCACCTGCTTGTTGTTCTCGCGCAGCTTCGACACCAGCGGCGAGAAATCGGAGTCGCCGCTGATGATGACGAAGGTGTTGACATGCGACTTCGTGTAGCAGAGGTCGAGCGCGTCCACCACCAGCCGGATGTCGGCCGAGTTCTTGCCGGACTGGCGCACGTGCGGGATCTCGATCAGCTCGAAGCTGGCCTCGTGCATCTGCGCCTTGAAGCCCTTGTAGCGCTCCCAGTCGCAGTACGCCTTCTTCACGACGATGCTGCCCTTGAGCAGCAGGCGCTCGAGCACGAGCTTGATGTCGAATTTTTCGTGGTGCGTCTCGCGCACGCCGAGCGCGACGTTTTCGAAGTCGCAGAACAGCGCCATGCTGGTGACGTCGGGGGAGGTGGCCATGTGTTTTGTCCGTCTGGGAAAAGTGTTCTTGTGCGGCGTGCATTGCAGGGCGCGAAGCCCTGCATCATCACACGAAAGGTCGATCGGCCCAGGTCGAGTACGGCGCGGCCGCGAGGTTGGAATTGAAGTAGCGCGCGTCGTGGGTGACCTCGGCGCCCAGCCAGGGCGGCGGCTCGAAATGCGTCTCCTCGGAGGCCAGCTCGATCTCGGCCACCACCAGGCCCGCGTTGTCGCCCTCGAATTCGTCGATCTCCCAGGTGGCGCCGGCATGCACCAGCACGCGGCGCGTCTTGCGCACCAACGGGCCGTCGCACAGCGCCAGCAGCTCGTGCGCGTCGGCCACGGGGATGGGGTACTCGAACTCGGCGCGGGTGGCGCCCACGCTCGCGCCTTTCACGGTGAGCCAGGCCGCGTCCTCGACGACGCGCACGCGCACCGTGCGCTGCTTGTCGCGGTTGAGGTACCCCTGCGCGTACGCGGTGCCCGGCGCCTGGCGCCAGGCGTCGCCCACCACCAGGAACTTGCGTTCGATCTCGATGCCCATGAAGCCCGACCTTCCGTTGTCGCTGGCGTGCATTGTGGCGCGGGACGGTAGAGTGGCGACATGGATAAATCGACGAAGGACCGCATCGGCGGCGCGCTGCTGGTGGCCACCGGGCTGTCGGTGGTGGTGGCCGGCGCGAGCTACGGCATGGGCTCGTTGCGCCAGATGGGATCGGGCTTCTTCCCGGCGGTGCTGGGCGCACTGATGGCCTCGATCGGCGCGGCGCTGCTGGCCAGCGCGCGCCGCGCGCCCGCCGGCGCGGCGTCCGCGCCGCTGCCCGAGATGGCCCACCTGGCCGGTCCGGTGGTGCAGTGGCGCGGCTGGCTGTGCATCCTCGGCGGCGTGGCGGCGTTCGTGGTGCTGGGCGAGCACGGCGGGCTGGTGCCGGCGTCGTTCGTGTCGGTATTCGTCGCGGCCATGGGCGACCGCGGCAACACGTGGCGCTCGGCGGCGGCACTGGCCGCGCTGATGACGGCGCTGGGCGTGGTCGTGTTCCATTTCGGCCTGCACCTGCTGCTGCCCCTGTTCACCTGGTAAGGCCATGCACGACAGCCTGATGCAACTGATGTACGGCTTCGGCGTGGCGCTGGCGCCCACCAACCTGATGTGGTCGGTGTTCGGCGTGCTGGTGGGCAACCTCATCGGGGTGCTGCCGGGCATGGGCCCGCTGTCGACGATCTCGATGCTGCTGCCCATCGTGTCCGTCATCGCGCCGGTGCCGGCCATCCTGATGCTGGCGGGCATCTTCTACGGCTCGCAGTATGGCGGCGCCATCGGCGCCATCCTGCTGAACCTGCCCAGCCACCCGCCGCACGCGGTCACCTGCCTGGACGGCTATCCGCTCACGCGGCAGGGCCGAGGCGGGGCGGCGCTGGGCATCACGATGATGGCGTCTTTCTTCGCGGCGTCGGTGGGCATCGTGGTGATGATCTTCCTGTCGCCGCTGCTGGTGCGGGCGGCCAACAGCTTCGGGCCGGCCGACATCTGCGCCATCATGCTGCTGGGGCTGCTGGCCGGCGCCACCATGGCGCGCGGCTCGCCGCTGAAGGGCGTGGCCATGACGCTGTTCGGCCTGCTGTGCGGCACCGTGGGCACCGACGCCATCAGCGGCACCTCGCGCTACACGCTGGGCCTCACCGACCTGCGCGACGGCGTCGAGCTGGGCGGCCTCACCATGGGCCTGTTCGGCATCGCCGACTTCCTGGTCAGCGTCAACCGCACCACCATCACGCCGTCCGACACCCACGTGCGCATGCGCGACATGCGCCCGAGCTGGGCCGACATCAAGCTGTCGTTCTGGCCGATGCTGCGCGGCACCGGCGTGGGCACGTTGTTCGGCGCGCTGCCCGGCACCGGCCCCACCATCACCACGTTCATCGCCTACGCGCTGGAGCGCAAGTGGTCGAAGACGCCCGAGCGCTTCGGCAGGGGCGCGCTGGAGGGCGTGGCCGCGCCCGAGGCCGCGTCGCACGCCAAGACGCAGGTGGACTTCATCCCCACGATGTCGCTCGGCATCCCGGGCGACCCGGTGATGGCGCTGATCCTGGGCGCGCTGATCATGAAGGGCATCCAGCCGGGGCCGCAACTCATCTCCGACCACCCGGACATCTTCTGGGGCCTGGTGGCCAGCTTCTGGATCGGCAACGTGCTGCTGGTGATCCTGAACGTGCCGCTGATCGGCGTATGGGTGCGCATGCTGCGCGTGCACTACCGGTACCTCTATCCCTCGGCGCTGTTCTTCATCGCGATCGGGGTCTACAGCACCCGCAACGACCTGGCCGACCTGGCCATCGCCGGCGCCTTCGGCGTCATCGGCGCGATCCTGCTGGCGCTCGAGTTTCCGCTGTCGCCCATCGTGCTGGGCTTCGTGCTCGGGCCGATGCTGGAGGAGAACTTCCGCCGCGCCATGCTGCTGTCCCGGGGCGACCTGGCGGTGTTCGCCACGCGGCCGGCGGCGGCGTCGTTCGTGGCACTGAGCGCGCTGGTGGTGCTGGTGCAGGTGGGGTCCTGGTGGCGCGCGCGCGGGCGGGTGACGCGGGCCGTCTGATCAATGCGGCCAGTCTTGAAGACTGGATTATTGACTTTTATTCATTTATGGATAAATTATCCACCTCAAGATAAACGGGAATAATATGCGCCATTTCCCTCGTACCACCCTGGCCAGGGACACAGCCGACGCGATGCAGGGAAAGAGCCTGTTCGGCGACGCGGCCAACGGGCTTTTCCTGGCGGCGCCACGCCGCACCGGCAAATCCACGTTCCTGCAACGTGACCTGGCACCGGAACTCGATAGCCGCTCGATCGCTGTCGTGTATGTTGATCTTTGGGCGGACCAGAAGCGCGACCCGGCCAGCCTCATCGCTGAAGCCATCGGGAAGGTGATCGATCTCCACCTGGGTTGGATCGCCAAGGCGGCGAAGGCGACACGCCTCGAGAACATCACCGTCGCCGGGGTTCTGAAAATGGATACGTCGCGCATAGGCAAGCCCGACGGCGCGACGTTGACGGAGGCCCTCCACACGCTGGGCGAGGTGTCGGGCAAGCCGGTGGCGCTCATCATCGATGAGGCGCAGCACGCATTGACCAGTGAATCTGGGGAAACCGCAATGACCGCGCTGAAGTCTGCGCGCGACACACTCAACGCACCGGATCAGGTCCAATTGATGTTGGTCATGAGCGGTTCAGACCGCGACAAGCTCCTGCGCCTGGTGAATACGAACGGGGCGGCGTTCTACGGAAGCACCGTCCAGAAAATGCCGGAGCTCGGCGTGGATTTCATCGACTTCGTCGTGACCCTCATCGAGCAGAGCAACCCCAGACTCGCGCCAGTGAACTCAAGCAAGCTTCTGGAAGCCTTCCGGCTGTTTGGCGCGCGCCCACAATTCTTCTCGGATGCGATGGCCAGCGCCTTGAATCCGCTGTCTTCGGCGGAAGGCCGCTTCGAAGACCAACTGCTTCGGGCGGGCGGACAAAGACAGATCGAAGATGAAGCACAGATGGAGTCCGAATTCATGGCGCTCCGTCCGATCGAGCAGGTCGTTCTGTGGCGGTTGCTGGAACTGCAGAGCCGGTTCCGTCCCTACGATGCCGAAGCTCTGAAGTTCTACAGGGACAAGCTTCTCGTCGTCGGGCAATCCAGCGCCAGGGTCACCGCGCAGATCGCGCAAGCAGCGGTCGATGCAATCCGACAGCGGACACCCGCCTTGGTCTGGAAGTCCGCGCGCGGCGAGTACTCGGTCGACGACGCGATGATGCACAGCTGGTATGCGAAGCGCGTTGCCGCGGGGACGTGGCCTCCGAATGGATTCGAGGCCGACGAATTCCAGACGTGAGCGTCCCGGCCCGCTGATGGTGGGAATTCGTGCGCGCCCGATCAGGGTCTGTGCGGTGTCGCGACCGCTCGACCATTGGGCACAATGGAACCGCTCCCAATTCCTGGAGGTGGCCATGGTGTCGTCGCGCGTCTGGTTCCTGGTACTCGGTTCGCTGCTCTGCTCGGGCGCTGTCGCCGCCACCGCGAAGGCGTCCAAGCCCGCGACGGCGGGCACGTTCGGCTCGCGCGACCAACTGCGCCAGTGCCTGGACCAGGACGACGCGATCAAGGCGCGCACCCAGGCGCTGGCGGCGACGGCCACGGCCACCAGCGCCCGCATGTCCGTCAACGACGACGAGGCCGGCAAGCTGGCCGACATGAAGAAGGCCCTCGATCGAAGCGACAAGGCGGCCATCCTGGCGTTCAACCAGCTGGCGCTGGCGCACAACGCGCACGTGCAGGAGGTGGACGACGACGTGGCCAAGGCCGATGCGGCCAATGGCGTGCTCACCGCCGACAAGATCGCGATGGACCAGGACTGCGGCTCGCTCACCTACCGGCCCGCCGACGTGGACGCCGTGAACCGCGAACGCAAGAAGGCCGCGGCGGCTGCCGTGGCCGCGGCCTCCGCGCCGTGAGCCGGCCACGATCCGGGCTCCGTTCCGCCGCCCGCTGCCCATGACCTTCCCGCGCGCTTCGTTGTTTGCCGCCATCGTGCTCCTGGCCACCGCGCCGGCCGGCGCCACCACCGTCAAGACCGGCAAGCCCGCCGCCTCGCAGCCGTCCCCGCGCGCCTGGGCCACGCGAGACCAGCTGCGCGATTGCCTGGACACCGAGGACGCGCTGAAGCAGCGCTTCAAGCGCGTGGAGGCGCTGACCGACGCGCACGAGAAACTGTTCAACCAGGTCGAGGCCGAGGGCACGCAGCTCGAGACCTTGCAGGCGGATCTCGACCATGACAGCGAGACCGCCATCCGAGCGTTCAACGCGCTGGTGAAAGATCACAACGTGCACGTGAAGGCGCTGAACCAGGACGCGGCCGATACGCAGCCGGTGACCAAGGCCTACAACGCCGACATGGCGGCGTACAACCATCGCTGCGCCTCTATCGCGTCGAGGACATGGATGCCGTGATGCGCGAGCGCAGGAAGGCTGCGGCCCTGGGTGCTGCTTCGGCGGCGTCGGGTACAGTCGAATTTCACACCTGATTCGGCCTCCCCATGACTGTTCGCGTTCTCACCGGCATCACCACCACCGGCACGCCGCACCTCGGCAACTACGTCGGCGCCATCCGTCCTGCGATCGCGGCCAGCCTGCGCGTGGACGTCGAGAGCTTCCTGTTCATGGCCGACTACCACGCGCTGGTCAAGTGCGACGACCCGGATCGGGTGGAGGAGTCGCGCCTCGCGCTGGCCGCCACCTGGCTCGCCGCCGGGCTCGATCCCGAGCGCGTGGTGTTCTACCGCCAGAGCGACATTCCCGAGATCCCCGAACTCAACTGGCTGCTCACCTGCGTCACGCCCAAGGGCATGATGAACCGCGCCCACGCCTACAAGGCCGCCACCGACGCCAATGCCGGTGGCGAGCCCGACGACGGCATCAACCTGGGCCTGTTCTGCTACCCGGTGCTGATGTCGGCCGACATCCTCATGTTCAACGCGCACCAGGTGCCGGTGGGCAAGGACCAGGTGCAGCACATCGAGATGGCACGCGACATCGCGCAGCGCTTCAACCACCTGTTCGGCAAGGGCCGCGCGCTGTTCACGTTGCCCGAGGCCGTCACCGACGCCGAGACGCAGCTGCTGCCCGGCCTGGACGGCCGCAAGATGTCCAAGAGCTACGACAACACGATCCCGTTGTTCGAGGGCGGCGCCAAGGGGCTGGCCGCGGCCATCGCGCGCGTGGTCACCGACTCCAGGCTGCCCGGCGAGCCCAAGGATCCGGAGGGCTCGCCCCTGGTGACGCTGTTCGACGCCTTCGCCACGCACGACGAGCGCGCCGCGTTCCGCGCCGAACTGCGCGCGGGCCTGGGCTGGGGCGAGGCCAAGAAACGCCTGCACGACGTGATCGAGCGCGAGGTCGCGCCGATGCGCGCGAAGTACGAGGCCTTCATGGCCCATCCCGAGCTGATCGAGGAGCAGCTGCTGATCGGCGCGAAGAAGGCCCGCGCCATCGCCGCGCCGTTCCTGCAAACCCTGCGCGAGTCGGTAGGCCTGCGCCGCTTCCGGCCGCTGGCCGTCACGTCGGAGGAGGCGCCGAAGGCCGCCGCCGCGGCGCCGCTGGCCTCGTTCAAGCAGTACCGCGAGGCCGACGGCCAGTTCTACTTCAAGCTGGTGGGCGCGGGCGACGCGCTGCTGCTGCAGAGCGCCGCGTTCGCGCAAGGCCGCGATGCCGGTGCGTGGGTGGGGCGGCTGAAGAAGGAGGGCGCCGCCGCGCTCGCCGGCGCGCCGGTGACGCTGGCTGCCGACGAGGCCACGGTACGGGCGGCGCTCGACCGTTTCCGCGAGGACGCGTAAAGATTCGTCGACCCGGCGGCAGGGTCGGGCGAACGGGCGCAACATCCCGTAGCGGCGCTTGCCGCGCATGGATGGCATCCCGTGCCCCGTGCACCCAGCGAGGTTCATCATGAAAAACCTTCACGCACTTTCCCACGCCACGCGCCTGCTGTTCGGCGCATTCGCCGTCGGGGCGCTCCTGATCGCGGCGTCGGCCGTGGCCGCCGTCGAGCCCATCGGCAGCGACCAGTTCGCCCCCGGCTGGCAGGCGCATGCCAGGCCGATGTTCTTCCACGGCTTCACCGCCTCGGGAGGACGCGACCGCTACGAGGTGCCCGGCATTCTTCCCGCCGGCGAGTACGTGCTGGTGTCCGGCAAGGGCGACAAGGCGCAGGTCATCGGCGGCCAGCGCATCACGGTGCCCGGCGGCAACGTGCGCCAGTTCGTCTTCCTCGATTCCGGCCTGGGAGACGTGCAGATCCTGCCCGTGGCCGACGTGCCCACGCTCGACGCGAAGAAGCCCGCGGCCCGTTGACGGCGGCATTGGGTATGCTGGCGCCATGCGCCTGAACACCCTCGACTACCAGACCGGCGATTCGCCGAAGTCCACCATCATCATCCTGCACGGACTCGGCGCCAGCGCGACCGACTTCGTGCCCGTGGCCCGCGAGCTCGACCTGAGCGCGCTGGGCGACGTCCGGTTCGTGTTCCCGTTCGCGCCGGTGCGCCCGGTGACGATCAACGGCAACATGCCCATGCCCGCGTGGTACGACATCCTCGGCGCCGACATCGTGCGCCGCGAGGACGAGCCGAGCCTGCGCGAGTCGGCTGTGGCCGTGCAGGATCTTCTCGACCGCGAGATCGCCCGCGGGATTCCCGCGTCGCGCATCGTGCTGGGCGGCTTCTCGCAAGGCTGCGCCATGACGCTGCTGGCCGGCCTGCGCGCGCCGCAACGGCTGGCGGGGCTGCTGGGCATGTCGGGCTACCTGCCGCTGGCGGCCACCACGGCGGCGGAGCGCAGCGAGGCCAACCGCGACGTGCCCGTGTTCCTGGCCCATGGCCGCACGGATCCCGTGGTGCCGTTCGCGCGCGGCACGGACACGCGCGACGCGCTGGTCGAGCTGGGCTATCCGGTGGAGTGGCACGAGTACCCGATGCAGCACTCGGTCTCGCAGGAGGAGATCGCCGACGTCGAGGCGTGGCTGCTGAAGGTGCTGGGCTGAAACAAGGGGTCTGGCCCATTCGGGGCCAGACCCCTCTATACAGGCTCCACCACCACCGCGTCGCCCACGGCCAGCACGCCGCCGTGGATCACCCGCGCCGTGGTGCCGCCGTGGCCGCGCATCGCGTTGTAGCCGCCGGGCCCGAGAAGGGCCTCCATTTTCGAGCAGGGGTCGCACGGGCCGGTGATGACCAGCAACACGTCGGCGCCGATGCGCACCTGCAGCGGCTGGTCCTTGAACAGGCTGTACTGCGCGAGCAGGTTGATGCCGGAGATGACCAGGTTGCGGCGCAGGTCGGTGGCGGCCACGTCGCGGCCCGTCCAGGCGTTGATCAGCGGCAGGTGTTCGGCCTGGATCAGCGTCACCTGGCGCTTGTTGCCGCCCGGGCGGCTGGCCGGCCTGGCGGCGCTGCGGTCACCCTCCAGCCCGCGGTCGACGAGGACGAGCGCGGACGCCACGGCGACGGTCGGCCGATCGCGGCCGGGGCGCAGGACGATGCCCTCGACGCGGCCGGTGTGCGGAAATCGGCGCGTCAGCGCGCGCAGGTCGTCCATCGCGCCCTCGTGATCTGGCGCGGCCCGGCGGGGCCGGGCACGCCACGGTTCATCAGGCCGGCTTCTTCGCCAGCTTGCCCTTCGGCGCCACCGAGGTCATCGGCGGGGTGGGGCGATCGGCACCGGCGGCCTTGGGCGCCGCGGCGTCCTTCTTCGGCTTCTTGGTGTTCTTGGAGGCGCGTTGTTCTTTGGACATGGGGTACTCCGTCGGGTGGGTGGATGACTTCGGCCGAAATGGTAAGGCATCGCGGCGGCGTTCGCGCTCGCTGCTCGACCATTTCAGCAAACTGTGCCGTCGAGCCTGCAGATTCTGCCTTCTCCCTCGCGCGCCGGCCGCCTGCTCGACAGCACGGTCTGGGCACGGTTGGGCACGCGGCTTGCCAAATCCCCGCCGTGCGGACGCAAGCCGGCTCACGCGGGCCGCTCGCTCCAGATCCGGCCCACGCCTCCCTTTGATTTCTCGTGATGCAACGGCCCGAAGGACCGAACGACATGGCGCGCCAAAAGACCATCCACAACAAGAATGCCCCGCCGGCCCAGGCCACGCTGCCGAAGGCCCCCACGGGCATCGCCGGCCCCGACGAGATCACCGAAGGCGGCCTTCCGAAGGGGCGGCCCACGCTGATCTGCGGCGCCGCCGGCTCCGGAAAGACGATGCTGGCTGCCGAGTTCCTCGTGCACGGCGCGGTCGACTACGGCGAACCCGGCGTGTTCATGATGTTGGAGGAGAACGCCGAGGAGCTGGCACAGAACCTGCGCTCGCTGGGCTTCGACCTGGACAAGCTGCAGAAGCACAAGAAGATCGCCGTCGACCACGTGCACATCGAGCGCAACGAGATCCAGGAGACCGGCGAGTACGACCTGGAGGGCTTGTTCATCCGCCTCGGCCATGCCATCGACACCATCAGCGCGAAGCGCGTGGTGCTCGATACCATCGAGGCGCTGTTCTCTGGCCTGCCCGATCACGCGGTGCTGCGCGCCGAGCTGCGCCGCCTGTTCCGCCGGTTGAAGGATCGCGGCGTGACCGCGGTGATCACCGGCGAACGCGGCGAGCAGTCGCTCACGCGCCATGGCCTCGAGGAGTACGTGGCCGACTGCGTGATCCTGCTCGACCACCGCATCATCGACCAGGTGTCCACGCGCCGGCTCCGCGTGGTGAAGTACCGCGGCACCGCCCACGGCACCAACGAATATCCGTTCCTGATCGCCGCCAACGGCGTCTCGGTGCCCCCCATCACGTCGATGCGGCTCGATCACCAGGCCTCCACCGAGCGGGTGTCCAGCGGCATCGCCGGCCTGGACGACATGCTGGGCGGCGCCGGCCTGTACCGCGGCAGCAGCACGCTGGTATCGGGCGCGCCGGGCACCGGCAAGAGCAGCGTGGGTGCCAGCTTCGTCCACGCCGCCTGCGCCTGCGCCCGCGGCGAGCGCGCGCTGCTGTTCGCCTACGAGGAATCGTCCAGCCAGGTGCTGCGCAACATGAAGTCGATCGGCATCGACCTGGCGCGCTCGGAGCGCGACGGCCTGCTGCACATCGACGCCTCGCGCCCGACGCTGCACGGCCTCGAGCAGCACCTGGTGCACATGTACGAGCTGGTGCGCGAGCTCAAGCCGTCGGTGGTGGTGGTCGACCCGATCAGCAACCTGACGATGGACAAGGACGACCGCTCGCTCAAGCCCACGCTGATGCGCCTGATCGACTACCTCAAGCAGCAGGGCGTGACCGCGCTGTTCACCAGCCTGACCAGCGACATGGCGGCCGACGTGGCCGAGTCGCAGGTGGGCGTGTCGTCGCTGATGGACACCTGGATCCTGCTGTCCAACGTGGCCGGCAACGGCGAGCGCACGCGCACGCTGCAGGTCCTGAAGTCGCGCGGCATGCCGCACTCGCACCAGGTGCGCGAGTTCGTGATGGGCGACCGCGGCGTCGACCTGATCGACGTCTACCTGGCGGGCGACCGTGTGCTCACGGGCACGGCGCGCGTCTCGCAGGTGGCGCAGGAGGAAGCCGCGAGCGACCTGCGCCGGCGCGACCACGAGCGCCGCGTCAAGGAGCTCGGCGCGCATCGCAAGGCCATCGACACGCAGATCGCCGCGCTCAACGCCCAGGCCGACGGCTACGGCAGCCGCGGCGCCGACCGCGGCGGTGCCCAAGCCAGCATCTCCCGCGACCAAACAACGAAAGGGGACGAAATGAACGCGCGTGCCACCGAGGCCAAGACCTCGCCTCGCATCGGCAAGGCCAAGGCCGCCGCGCCGCAGGACGGCGCCGTCGCCGAATGGCAGCTGCGGCTGTACGTGGCGGGCCAGACCGCCAAGGCGATGGCCGCCTTCGACAACCTCAAGCGCGTCTGCGAGGAACACCTGGCGGGTCGCTACACGATCGATGTGGTCGACCTGCTGGAGAACCCGCGCCTGGCCGCCGGGGACCAGATCCTGGCGGTGCCCACGCTGGTGCGCAAGTTCCCCGAACCGATCCGCAAGATCATCCGCGACCTGTCCAACGAAGAGCGGGTGCTGGTGGGCCTCGACGTGCAGCCACTGCGCCAGGCTTGAATGACAACCGCTCCCGACAGGCCGTACCTGCTGCGCCTCTACGTGACGGACGCGTCGCCGAAGTCGGCCCGCGCCATCGTCAACCTGCGCCGGCTGCTCGACGTGCACCTGGCCGACCGCTACACGCTGGAGATCCTCAACGTCGCGAGCCACGTGGCCAAGGCGACCGAGGACCAGATCGTCTGCGTGCCCACGCTGCTGCGCCTGGCCCCGCTTCCGCTGCGCCGCATCATCGGCGACATGTCCGACGCAGCGCGCGTGCTCAAGGGGCTGGACGTGCCGCAGGCCAGCTGACACGCCGGAGCCCGACGAGCCATGAGCACCGATCACTCCACCCGCGAGGCGCCGGCCGACGAGCTCGCGCGCCTGCGCCGCACCCACCTCGAACTGGAGGAGCGGCTGGGCGAGGCCGAGGACACGCTGGCGGCCATTCGCAGCGGAGACGTCGACGCGCTGATCGTCGGCGACGACATCTATACCCTCGACAGCGCCAACGCCGCCAGCAACGCGCTGCACAAGGACGTGCTCACGCAGATGCAGGACGCGGTGCTGGCGTTCGACGTCGACGACCACGTGATCTTCATGAACCCGGCCGCCGAGGGGCAGTACGGCTGCTTCGCGTCCGAGGCGCTGGGGCGGCCGCGCGGCGACCTGTTCCGCGAGCGCTGGGCCGACGCGGACGACGCGCTGCGCGCCCGCGAGGACCTGCGCACGCAAGGCACCAGCCGGTCGGAGTCGGTGCATGTTCGCGGCGACGGACGCGAGATCCATGTGGAATCCACGGTCTCCACGCTGCGCGACGATGCGCACCGGCCGCTCGGCTCGCTGGCCGTCATCCGCGACATCTGTGATCGCGTCGAGACGCAGGTCACGCTGGCCGCGGCCACGGCGGCCCTGGCCCAGCGCGAGCGCCAGTTCGCCACGCTGGTGGAGAACTCGCCCGACATCTTCTCGCGCCTCGACCGCGGCCTGCGCTACCTGTACGTGAGCCCCGTGGTGGAGCGCTACAGCGGCGTGCCGGCGCCCGATCACCTGGGCCGCACGCGTCGCGAAATCGGCATGCCCGTCGAGCTGCAGGCCGACTGGGAGCGCGCCATGCGCAAGGTCTTCGCCACCGGGCGCGTGGAGACCGTCAAGTTCAAGTACGTCGGACGCCGCGGCCAGACCTGGGTCTTCGCCACCCGGTTGATTCCCGAGTATGCCGACGACGGCAGCGTGGAGTCGGTGCTGTCCATCGCCTCCAACGTCACCGAGCAGGAGTTGGCCGACGCGGCGCTGCGCGAGAGCAAGGCGCGCCTGGAGTTCACGCTGGCGGCGGCCCGCGTGGGCGAGTGGGAGATCGACGTGACGAGCGGCGAGTGCCGCCACTCCGAGCTGTACGACCGCTGCTTCGGCCACGACGCGCCGGTGCCGGGCTGGAACCTGGACATGCTGGTGGCGCACCTGCATCCCGACGAGCGCGACCGCATGCGCGCCCTGGTGGCGCACGCTTTCGCCACGGGCACCGACCTGGCCTTCGAGGCCCGCGTGATCTGGCCCGACGGAAGCGAGCACTGGATCGACGTGCACGGCAGCGCCTACATCTCGGCGCGGGCCAGCGAGCATGAGCCGCCGCTCCTGCGCTTCCTGGGCATCATCGCCGACATCACGCTGCGCAAGCAGAACGAGGCCACGCTGCGCGATGCCGACCTGCGCAAGGACGAGTTCCTGGCCACGCTGGCCCACGAGCTGCGCAATCCGCTGGCGCCCATCCGCAACGCCGTCCAGATCATGCAGCTCTCGCGTGAGGAGGCGATGCACGAGAACGCCCGCAAGATCATCGAGCGCCAGTTGAAGCAGATGGTGCACCTGGTGGACGACCTGCTGGACGTCAGCCGCATCAGCCAGGGCAAGGTGGAGCTGCGCCTGGGGCAGGTGGACGTGGCCGACGCCGTGCTCGACGCGATCGAGACCAGCCGCCCGCTGATCGACGCCGGCCGCCACCACCTCACGATGAAGCTGGCGCCGCCGCGCGCGCTCATGGTCGAGGCCGACGCCACCCGCGTGACGCAGATCGTGGCCAACCTGCTGAACAACGCGGCCAAGTACACGCCCGAGGGCGGCCACATCCAGGTGCTGGCCGAACGCGAGGGCGACGCCGCGGTGATCACGGTGCAGGACTCGGGCATCGGCCTGACGCAGGACATGCTGCCGCGCGTGTTCGAGATGTTCGCGCAGGTCGACCGCTCGATGGAGCGCGCGCAGGGCGGCCTGGGCATCGGCCTGGCGCTGGTCAAGCGGCTGGTGGAGATGCACGGCGGCTCGGTGTGCGCCACCAGCGACGGCCCCGACCGCGGCTGCCGCTTCATCGTGCGCCTGCCGTTGATCCGGGTGCCGGTGCTGCCGCGCAAGGTTCGCGGGCAGGCGCTGGAGGCCGAGGACACCGAGGGGCTGCGCGTGCTGGTGGTGGACGACAACGTTGACAGCGCCGAGAGCCTGTCGCAGGTGATGCAGATCCTCGGCTACCCGGTGGCCGTGGCCCACGACGGCGTCGAGGCGGCGGAGACCGCGGCCGAGTGGCGTCCCTCGGTGGTGCTGATGGACATCGGCATGCCGCGCATGAGCGGCCTCGAGGCGGCCCGTGCCCTGCGCGCGCGGCCGGGCGGCGAACGCACGTGGCTGATCGCGCTGAGCGGCTGGGGCCAGGACGAGGACCGCAGCAAGTCGCGCGCGGCCGGCTTCGACCATCATTTCGTCAAGCCGGTGGATGTCGAAGCGCTGATCGAGCTCATTCGCAACCTGCCCCGCCGGTGACGCATTCCGCATCATCAACGGTGACGCATTCCGCGTCATCCTGCGCGAAGTCGCAGGATCCACGGGATGCCGAGGCGATGGATCCTGCGACGACGCGCAGGATGACAACAGCGGTCGCAGGCCATTCGAGCCATGGTTCAAAATGTCGGCATGCCCAGGACCCCGATGTTCGCCCCGCTGCCCGACGGCCCGCTCGACGTGATCGGCGACGTCCACGGCGAGCTCCACGCGCTGCATTCGCTGCTGGCGCACCTGGGCTACGACGCGGACGGCGGGCACCCCGACGGTCGCCACCTGGTGTTCGTCGGCGACCTGTGCGACCGCGGGCCGGACAGCCCCGGCGTCATCGCGCTGGTCAAGCGACTCATCGAGTCGGGCCGGGCGCTGGCCACGCTGGGCAACCACGAGATCAACCTGCTGCGCGGCGACCGCAAGGACGGCAACGACTGGTTCTGGAGCGACTACAACGCCCGCGACGCCAAGTACGAGCCGCGGGTGCACCTGCCCGCCGACCAGCGCGACGCCGTCATCGGCTTCCTGCGCAGGCTGCCGCTGGCGCTGGAGCGCCCGGACCTGCGCGTGGTGCACGCGGCCTGGGACCTGGCGTCGATCGCGCGCCTGCGCACGGCCGATCCCGCGCTGAGCCGCGTGGAGCACTTCCTGCGCTGGGACGCCGACGCCGAGACCCTGATCGACACGCGCGGCATCGGCGAGGCGGCGCGCGTCGAGTACGAGGAATACCGCGACCGCCTGGTCGACCCGTTCCAGCCGGTGCCGATGCTGGTGGCCACCGCGCAGGTGGATGAGCTGCGCCAGATGGCCAACCCGATCCGCGTGGTCACCTCGGGCATCGAGCGGGGCGCGGCGCGGCCGTTCTTCGCCAGCGGACATTGGCGCTTCGTGGAGCGCATCCGCTGGTGGGACGAGTACGACGACAGCGTGCCGGTGATCGTGGGCCACTACTGGCGCCAGTTCGCCCGCGTCGATCGCGCCTGATCACTCGGCCGAGGTCGCCAGCGTCTCGCCGGTGTCCAGCACCAGCTGGCGCTCCGGCCAGCGCAGCGCGCCCAGCCGGGAACGCGGCACGATATCGGCATCGAGCGGCCGCTCGAGGAAGCGTCC
>JBBQYL010000025.1:0-36341 GCA_038208735.1 Burkholderiales bacterium | reverse complement strand
GCACGGGCCACGGCGCGCGCCGTGGCGGGCTTCGAGCGCGTGCTGGTGGTGCCGTGCGGGGAGCGCTGGCCCGATGGATCGCTCCGTCCGGCCCTGGAAGACCTGGTGGGCGCGGGCGCCATCGTCGCGGCGCTTGGCGCGGCCGATGCGTCGGCCGAGGCGAGGGCGGCGGCGGCGCTCCATGCCGGACTCGGCTCGCAGCGGCGGGCCACGCTCGCCGACTGCGTGTCGGCGCGGGAATTGGCCGAGCGGGGCTTCGGCGCCGACATCGACCTGTGCCTCGACGAGGACGCCCGCCCAGCGGCTGCTCGGCTCGTGCGGGATTGCTTCATTGCGGCCTGAGGGCGCCAGGCGAAACGCCGAAGGACACACGCGGGATACTGCTGGCCATGAAGACGCCGTCCGACAACATCCGCGTGCTGATGGTCTGCCTGGGCAACATCTGCCGCTCGCCCACCGCCGAGGCCATGCTGCGCCACAAGGCGCACGCGGCCGGGTTGGACGGCCGCGTGGGGGTGGACTCCGCGGGCACCGCCGACTATCACGTCGGCTCGCCCCCCGACCGCCGTGCCGTGGCGCATGGCGAGCGGCGCGGCCTGCAGATGAAGCCGTTGCGCGGCCGGCAGGTGTCGCTCGCCGACTTCGAGCGCTTCGACTTCATCCTGGCGATGGATGAGGACAACCTCGCGAACCTGGAGCGAATCCGGCCTCAGGGTTCGCGCGCCAAGCTCGAACTGCTGATGTTCTACGCGCCGCAAGCCGGTGCGCGCGAGGTGCCGGATCCGTACTACGGCGGTGCGGACAGCTTCGAAATGGTGCTCGATCTGGTCGACGCTGCATGCGAGGGATTCCTCACAAAAGTGGTTTTGGACTGACCTTCCGGCAGGTCGAAAACCGCTTTGAGAAGAGTGGGTTTAAAGCCTGCTCTACCGGGCGTCAGCGACAAAGGGCGCATGCTCTGCGGCGTTGCAACAAGTGCCTCGGGCATAGGCGACAAAATCGCTAGGCTTCTGGCATAATCGACTAAAACGCTCGGAATCAACCAAGGGTTATCACTGCTCTCCGACCTCCAGTCGCTCCCACGACTCGGACCGCACGCTGATCGCCCAAAACACCCCCAGGAGAGCACCTCATGCGTCTGACCACCAAAGGCCGGTTTGCTGTCACGGCAATGATCGATCTGGCCCTCCGCTCCAGCAATGGTCCGGTCGCCCTCGCTGCCATCTCGCAACGTCAGCAGATCTCCCTGTCGTATCTGGAACAGCTGTTCGGCAAGCTGCGCCGCCACGAGCTCGTCGAGAGCACGCGTGGCCCGGGCGGCGGTTATTCGCTCGGCCGTGGCGCCGAGTCCATCACGGTGGCCGACATCATCGTCGCCGTCGATGAGCCCATCGACGCCACCGGCTGCGCCGGCAAGGAAAACTGCATGGGCGACGACACCGGCCGGTGCATGACGCACGACCTGTGGGCCAGCCTCAACGTGAAGATGATCGAGTTCCTCGACTCCATCTCGCTGAAGAAGCTCGTGGACGAGCAACTCGCCAAGGGCATCTCCGTCGAGGAAGTGCCGGTCCGCCGCGCCATTTCGTCCCAGCCCGTCGTCAAGCCCATCAAGATCAACGCGCCGAACTCCGTGTTCGCGCTGGGCAACGCGTTCTCGAAGTAATCCTGGCACCCTACTCATGACCCCGCATCTTCCCATCTACATGGACTACGGCGCCACGACGCCGGTCGACCCGCGCGTGGTCGATTTGATGATCCCCTGGCTGCGTGAACACTTCGGCAACCCGTCCTCGCGCTCGCACGCGTGGGGCTGGGAGGCCGAGGAAGCCGTCGAGCGCGCGCGTGGCCAGGTGGCCGCGTTGATCGGAGCCGACTCCCGCGAAATCGTCTGGACGTCCGGCGCCACCGAGTCCAACAACCTCGCCATCAAGGGCGCGGCCAATTTCTACAGCACGCGTGGCAAGCACCTCATCACCGTCAAGACCGAGCACAAGGCCGTGCTCGACGTGATGCGCGAGCTCGAACGCCAGGGCTTCGAGTGCACCTATCTCGACGTCGAGCCGAACGGCATGCTCGACATCGAGAAGTTCAAGGCGGCGATCCGTCCCGACACGATCCTGGCCTCGGTCATGTTCGTCAACAACGAGATCGGCGTGATCCAGGATATCCCGACGATCGGCGCGATCTGCCGCGAGCGCGGCATCATCTTCCACGTCGACGCGGCGCAGGCCACGGGCAAGGTGGACATCGACCTGGCCACGCTGCCGGTCGACCTGATGAGCCTGACCTCGCACAAGACGTACGGCCCCAAGGGCATCGGCGCGCTGTACGTGCGCCGCAAGCCGCGCGTGCGGCTCGAGGCGCAGATGCACGGCGGCGGCCACGAGCGCGGCATGCGCTCGGGCACGCTGCCCACGCACCAGTGCGTCGGCATGGGCGAGGCCTTCCGCATCGCCGCCGAAGAGATGGGCGCGGAGCGCGAGCGCATCCGTGCGCTGCAGCAACGCCTGTACGCGGGCCTGCAGGGCATCGAGCAGGTGTTCGTCAATGGCGACCTCGAGCGCCGCGTGCCGCACAACCTCAACATCTCGTTCAACTACGTCGAGGGCGAGTCGCTGATCATGGGCGTCAAGGGTCTGGCGGTGTCGTCGGGTTCGGCGTGCACGTCGGCCAGCCTGGAACCCAGCTACGTGTTGCGCGCCCTGGGCCGCAGCGACGAGCTGGCGCATTCCTCGCTGCGCATGACCATCGGCCGGTTCACCACCGAACAAGAGATCGATTCCGCCATCGCCATGCTCAAGGACACGGTCGCGCGCCTGCGCGAGCTGTCGCCCCTGTGGGACATGTACCGCGACGGCATCGACATCAGCACCATCCAGTGGGCCGCTCACTGAGCGCCACATGAACATTCGTTGAGGGCAACAAAATGGCATACAGCGACAAGGTCATCGACCACTACGAGAACCCGCGCAACGTGGGCGGCTTCGACAAGGGTGACGACAGCGTGGGCACCGGCATGGTGGGCGCGCCGGCCTGCGGCGACGTGATGAAGCTGCAGATCAAGGTCAACCCGGTCACGGGCCTGATCGAGGACGCGCGCTTCAAGACGTACGGCTGCGGCTCGGCCATCGCCTCGTCGTCGCTGGTCACGGAATGGGTCAAGGGCAAGTCGCTCGACGAAGCCATGGCCATCCGCAACACGCACATCGCCGAAGAGCTCGCGCTGCCGCCCGTCAAGATCCACTGTTCCATCCTCGCGGAAGACGCGATCAAGGCGGCGGTCAGCGACTACAAGGCGCGTCACGGCGCCGCGGCGTCGGTGGGCGAACCCGCGTCGCTGAACGCCTGAGGCTGACGAAGATGACGGTGACCCTGACCGAGCGCGCCGCGAAGCACGTGACGCGCTACATCACCAAGCGCGGCCGCGGCGTGGGCGTGCGCCTGGGCGTGAAGACCACCGGCTGTTCGGGGCTGGCCTACAAGCTCGAGTACGCCGACGACTTCACGCCGGAAGACGTGATCTTCGAAGGCCACGGCGTCAAGGTGCTGGTCGACCCGAAGAGCCTGCCCTACATCGACGGCACCGAGCTCGACTTCGTGCGCGAAGGCCTCAACGAAGGCTTCAAGTTCCACAACCCGCGCGAGAAGGACAAGTGCGGCTGTGGTGAGTCCTTCCGCGTCTGAACGTTCATCGTTCTCGCGGACGCCTCGAAGGCGCGGCAACTGTCGCGCCTTTTTGTTGGTGAATCCGTTTCACGTTGTTCCGCATCCATGACTCTGGCCATCCGACCCACGCCGCCCGACCATCCGCAGGTGCTCGCGCTGATCACCGAGCTCGACGCCTACCTCGAGTCGCTCTACGAGCCCGAGGACGTCTACATCCTCGACCTGGACGGCCTGAAGCACCCGGCGGTCACGTTTCTCGGCGCCTGGAGCGGCGACGAGCTGGTGGGCTGCGGCGCCGTGCGCCTGATGCCGGCCGAGCCCACCACCGACGATCGGCCCTACGGCGAGATCAAGCGCATGTTCGTCTCGCCCACGCGGCGCGGCGAGCGCATCGGCCAGCGGCTGCTGGAGTCGCTCGAAGGCGAGCTGCGCCAACGCGGCATCGACCGCGCGTTGCTGGAGACCGGCCCGCCGCAGCGCGAGGCGCTGGCGCTGTACACGCGCTGCGGCTACGCCCCCCGCGGCGTCTACGGCGGCTATCCCGACAAGCCCTCGGCGTCGGTGTTCATGGAGAAGCGATGGAACCCGGCCTGAGCCTGCAAGCCACCGACTTCGAGCTGTTCGGCCTGCCCGAACGGTTCGCGGTCGACCTGGCCGCGCTCGACGCGAAATGGAAGCAGTTGCAGGGCGCCGCGCATCCCGACCGCTTCGCCAGCGACACCGCCGCCGCGCAGCGCGTGGCCATGCAGTGGGCCATCCGCATCAACGAGGCGGTTCGCCGGCTGAAGGATCCGCTCGCGCGCGCCGCCTACCTGTGCGCGCTGCACGGCGCCGACGTCGAGGCCGAAAGCAACACCGCGATGCCCACCGCATTCCTGATGCAGCAGATGGAATGGCGCGACGCGCTGTCCGAGGCGCGCACGCTGGACGCCGTCGACGCGCTGTCCGACGAGGTGACCGCCTCGCGCAACGCGACGCTGAAGCAGTTGCACACGCAGATCGACGAGGCCGCCGCGGTGGACTGGCGCGCCGTCGCCGGCATCGTGCGCGGGCTGATGTTCGTCGACAAGTTCATGAGCGACGTCGACAAGCGCGTCGACTCACTCTCATAAGAAGAAGATTTCCCCATGGCATTGCTCCAGATCTCCGAACCGGGCCAGGCGCCCGATCCGCACCAGCGCCGCATCGCGGTGGGCATCGACCTCGGCACCACGCACTCGCTGGTGGCCGCGGTGCGCCACGGCGTGGCCGAGTGCCTGCCCGACGACGCGGGCCGCGTGATCCTGCCGTCGGCCGTGCGCTACCTGGCAGGCGGCGGCCGCCAGATCGGCCACGACGCGCTGGCCGCGCAGGGCGACGACGCCGAGAACACCGTCGTCTCGGCCAAGCGCTTCATGGGCAGAACGCTGGCCGACATCGCCGGCCACGAGCGCCTGCCGTACCGCTTCGTCGACCAGCCCGGCATGGTGGGCGTGGAAACGCGCGACGGCGTGAAGACGGCGGTGGAGGTCTCGGCAGAGATCCTGGCCACGCTGCGCTTCCGCGCCGAGGACACCTTCGACGACGACGTGCACGGCGCGGTCATCACCGTGCCCGCGTACTTCGACGACGCGCAGCGCCAGGCCACGAAGGACGCCGCGCAGCTGGCCGGCCTGAACGTGCTGCGCCTGATCAACGAGCCCACCGCCGCGGCCATCGCCTACGGCCTCGACCAGGGCGTGGAGGGCCTCTACGCGGTCTACGACCTGGGCGGCGGCACCTTCGACATCTCGCTGCTGCGCCTGGCGCGCGGCGTGTTCGAGGTGGTGGCCACCGGCGGCGACTCCGCCCTCGGCGGCGACGACTACGACCAGCGCCTGGCCAGCGCGCTGCTGCAGCGCGCCGGGCTGCCGACGCTGGAAAGCCTGACGCCCCGCGAGCGCCGCCGCGTGCAGACCGCCGCGCGCCATGCCAAGGAGGCGTTGAGCGGCGTCGACGAGGTCAGCGTCAGCTTCGAGGTGGACGGCGTCGTGCACGACCTCGACGTCGACCGCACCGAGTTCGACGTGGCCACGTCCGAGCTCACGGCTACCACCGTGCGGCTGCTCAAACGCGTGCTGCGCGACGCCAAGGTGTCGGCCGAGGAGGTGGAGGGCGTGGTGATGGTGGGCGGCTCCACGCGCATGCCGGCGGTGCGCCAGGCCATCGCGACGCTGTTCGGCAAGCCGCCGCTGGTCAACCTGAATCCGGACGAGGTGGTGGCGCTGGGCGCCGCCATCCAGGCCAACGCGCTGGCCGGCAACGCCACCAGCGGCGACCTGCTGCTGCTGGACGTCACGCCCCTGTCACTGGGCCTGGAGACCATGGGCGGGCTGGTGGAACGCGTCATCGAGCGCAATTCCACGATCCCCACCGCCAAGGCGCAGGACTTCACCACCTTCAAGGACGGCCAGACGGCCCTGGCCGTGCACGTGGTGCAGGGCGAGCGCGAGCTGGTGTCCGAGTGCCGCTCGCTGGCGCGGTTCGAGCTGCGCGGCATCCCGCCGATGGTGGCTGGCGCCGCGCGCATCCGGGTCACGTTCCAGGTGGACGCCGACGGCCTGCTGAGCGTCAGCGCCAAGGAGACGGGCTCCGGCGTGGAGGCCTCCATCGTCGTCAAGCCCAGCTACGGCCTCACCGACGACCAGGTGGCCGGCATGCTCAGGGACGGCTTCGCCACCGCCGAATCCGACATGGTCGCGCGCAGCCTGCGCGAGGCCCAGGTGGACGCGGAGCGCATGATCCTGGCCACCGTGTCGGCCCTGGCCGCCGACGGCGACCTGCTGTCGTCCGAAGAGCGCGCGGAAGTCGACGCGCTCGTGGCACGCGTGCGCGCCACCGCACGTGACGCCGGCGAGCCGCGCGCGATCGAGGCGGCCGTCGAGGCGCTGGCCGAGGGCACCGAAGGCTTCGCCGCCGCCCGAATGAACCGCGGCATCCGCGACGCGCTCGCGGGTCGCAACGTCAACGAACTATGACCATCATCAAGATCCTCCCCCATGCCGCGCTGTGCCCCGAGGGCAAGACGATCGCCGTCGCGCCCGGTACCTCCGTGTGCGAGGCGCTGCTGGAAAACGGCGTCGCCATCGAACACGCCTGCGACATGAGCGCCGCATGCACCACGTGCCATGTGATCGTGCGCGAGGGCTTCAACTCGCTCAACGAGGCCGACGAAACCGAGGACGACCTGCTGGATCGCGCCTGGGGCCTGACGCCGCAATCGCGGCTGTCGTGCCAAGCCATCGTGGCCGCCACCGACCTGGTGGTGGAGATTCCGAAATACACCATCAACCACGCGCGCGAGAATCATTGACCGGTGCGGCTCGTCAGGCGTCGGTCCTGCGACTTCGCGCAGGATGACAAAGCAGTGCGCAATAAAAAAGCGACCCGGGGGCCGCTTGTGATGTTTGGCAGGCTGGCTGCCGTCAGGAATCGCTCAACGCCATTCACGGACCATGCCGCACACCGCGGCCACGGGCCACCACTGGCGCCAGGCGCCGGCCTGGCTGACCGCCTGCGGCATCGCGCGGGCCATCAGCATGCCGTCCTTCTCGAGCTTGGTGATCAGCTCCTCGATGTCGCGGGCGCTGGCGCCGCAGCTTCGGGACAGGTCGCGCACGCTCACGAAGCGCTGCGACAGCTCGCTCACCACCCGGCGCATGGCGGTGGTGTGGAATCGCGGAGTCAGATCCGGCCAGGCAGTGAGTTTGTATTGCTTCATGATTCCCAACGACTGTCTGCGGCCGTGTGTATGGTTTGGTCTGGGACATTGTCCTGCCAGCGGGTGAGGCCGAATATCACCACGTGTCTGATTAAAACCGGTCAAATCGTTTTTCGGAAGCGCGCTGTACCCGAGGTTGTAACGAACTGAGTCGATTAATGCACACTTACACTGCCTCATGATCGTTTTGGGCATCGAATCCTCGTGCGACGAGACCGGCGTGGCGCTGGTCGAAACAATCGTCGGTGGCGTACCACGTCTACGCTCCCAGGCCTTGCACAGCCAGATCCGCATGCACCAGGCCTACGGCGGCGTGGTGCCCGAGCTGGCGTCGCGCGACCACGTCCGGCGCGTGCTTCCGTTGCTCGAGGCGGCGCTTGCCGATGCGTCGCTCACGAAGTTCGACATCGACGTCGTCGCCTTCACGCGCGGCCCGGGCCTGGCCGGCGCGCTGCTGGTGGGCGCGGGCGTGGCGTGCGCGCTGGCGGCCTCGCTGGGCAAGCCCACGCTGGGCGTGCACCACCTCGAAGGCCACCTGATGTCGCCGTTCCTGTCGGCAGATCCGCCGGAGTTTCCGTTCGTGGCGTTGCTCGTCTCGGGCGGGCACACGCAGCTGATGCGGGTGGACGGGGTGGGACGCTACGAGATGCTGGGCGAGACCATCGACGACGCCGCCGGCGAGGCCTTCGACAAGTCGGCCAAGCTGCTCGGACTGGGCTATCCCGGCGGTCCGGCGCTGGCCGCGCTCGCGGCGCACGGCGATCCCGAATCTGTTGCGTTGCCGCGACCCTTGCTTCACAGCGGCGACCTCGACTTCTCGTTCTCGGGCCTGAAGACCGCCGTCCTGGTCTCGATGCAGAAGCTCGGGCCGGCGCCCACCGAGCAGCAGCGCGCCAACCTGGCGGCCAGCACGCAGGCCGCGATCTGCGACGTGCTGGTCAAGAAGTCGCTGCGAGCGCTGCAGGAGACGCGCCTGTCGCGCCTGGTGGTGGCCGGCGGCGTCGGCGCCAACACGCGCCTGCGCGAACAGCTGAACGCCGCCGCGGCCAAGCGCGGCTTGCGCGTGCATTACCCCGAGCTGGCGCTGTGCACCGACAACGGCGCGATGATCGCGCTGGCCGGCGCGATGCGCCTGCAGGACGACCCGTCGCGTGCCAGCTTCGACTACGCCTTCGACGTGAAGCCGCGTTGGGCGCTGATGCAGGCTTGAGGTTTGGTGGAAGGTTCATCGCCGATCTGCGGGGCGCTTTGGTTTGCGATGCGTTCGGTCAGTCGCTGATGCGTGGGGCCGTGGGACCGTGGGGCCGTGGGACATCGCGGGATCAGTCACGACTCACCGGGCAAGTCTCTTTTGTTCGTGTCCCCCGCCGGCCTTCGGCGCGGCTCCTCCTTGACCTCACAAAAGAGACTCGCCCGGTTCGTCGTTCCACGCCCGGCCTGCCAGCGGACAACATTCGCGGAGTGAAGACGTCCGCGAATTTGTGAGGTGGTCTTGGCATCGTCGGGCCGTCGAGGCCGCGACGATGCCCGCGGCCGGCCGGCTCACACGCCGCCGGGCCTGACGCGAATCTCGGATCGACATGCCGGCGCTACTTTTCGTGATGGACGACCTGCACCATCGCGTCATCCTGCGCCCAGTCGCAGGATCCACCCCATAGATATCGTCGTTCGCCAGCATGGATCCTGCGACTGCGCGCAGGATGACGCTCTTGGCCAGGTGATGACGCTCTTGGCGAGGTGATGACGCTCTTGGCGCGGTGATGACGCAGTTGACGAGGTGACGCCCCCTTCGTCAGTCAAGACAAGGAGCGTTGGAGTCGCGACGCGCAGTTCGCGTCAGGCCCGACTGCGCGTTGACGAGCCGGCCGCGGGCATCGTCGCGGCCTCGACGGCCCGACGATGCCAAGACCACCTCTCAAATTCGCGGAATATTCCCCTGCGAATGTTGTCCGCTGGCACACCGGGCGTGGAACGACGAACCGGACGAGTCTCTTTTGTGAGGTCAAGGAGGAGCCGCGCCGCAGGCCGGCGGGGGACACGAACAAAAGAGACTCGCCCGGTGAGTCGTGACTGACCCAGCGCACCACGCAAACCGACACCCCGCAAACCGACACCCCGCAATCCGACGCGCGCCCAATCCGGCGATGATCCCAAAAAAAAGTCCCTCGAGCCTGGCGGCGCGAAGGACTCGTCAAGCCGGGCGCGTGCCCGGCGTTCGAGGAACTCAGTTGACGGTCAGCTGGCTCGAGACCGGGTTGCGCTTGGCCAGCGTCAGCGTGAGCACGCCGTTGTCCAGCTTGGCCTGCGACGTGGCCTGGTCGATCTCGGACTGCAGCGTGAAGCTGCGGGCGTAGCTCGCCACCGCGCGTTCGCGCAGGATGACGCGCTCGGCGGGCTTCGGCGCGGTCGGCGCCTCGGCGGTTGCTTCGGCAGCCGGCGCGGCGGCTTCGGCGGTGCGCGCCTCGGCGACGATGCTCACGCGGCGGCCGTCGATGGACACCTTGACGTCCTCGCGGGTGACGCCCGGCACGTCCAGCGTCACGACGTAGCTGGTGTCGGATTCGGCGACGTCGACGGCGGGGCGGCGCACCGGCGCGGTGTCGGCGGCGGGTTGAGTGAAGAGCTGGTCGAGCGCGCCGTCGAACAGGCGGTCGAGGTGGCGGGCGCGATGGGCGGCGTGGCGGGAGACGGGGACGATGAACATGATGGACTCCGATGAAGGGTTTGCTCGTCGGCGAGGTCGCCGGGATGAACCTCAATTGGCATCGGGCCAGGACGTTTCAATAGCCGGTGCGCCGCCGAAATTTTGCTGCCACCACTCTTGAAAAATCGTCAGGTCACCACTGGTAAAGCTGCAGCGCGCGCTGCTGCGGCTTGGGCGGAATGTGGCGCAGCAGCTCGGCGTGGTCGGCGAAGTTGAGCACGCTGCGCGAGATGAGGTTGTCGATCTGGGCCGGGTCGTAGGCGGCCTCCGTCGCGGTCGGCGCGCGCAGCGCCTGGTCGGGGAACACGCCCACGCCGGCCAGCAACGCGTACCACGACATGGTGGAGAAGCCGTAGCCGTAGCGGCCCTTCTGCAGGCCGCCGACCAGCGGCTGGCGCTGCAGCCACGTGCCCAGCAGTTCGCGCAGCGGATCCGACAGGTTCGTGTTGGAAGCGTTGGCGCGCCAGTAGTCGGTGTCGGTGCGCGAGTTCGTCTTGTAGTGGGCCACGATGAAGTCGCGCGTGCCTTCGAAGTGGCGGTGGATGGCGGCGTTGAAGCGCGCCTGCGCGGCCTCGCCGAGGTCGCCCGCCTCGAACGCGTCGACCAGCGCCATGGCCGTGCGCTGCACCAGCAGCAGCGCCGTGGCCTCCAGCGGTTCGATGAACCCTTGCGCCAGCCCGATGGCCACGCAGTTGCGGTTCCAGTGCTTCTGCATGCTGCCCACGCGCATCTTCAGGTGCACCGGCGCCACGTCCGCGTCGAGCAGGCCCAGGTGCCGGCGCAGCTCGGTTTCGGCCTGGTCGGCCGAGCAGTGCGCGGTGCTGTAGACGTAGCCGTTGCCGTAGCGGTTGGTGAGCGGGATCTTCCAGGCCCAACCGTGCTTGAGCGCCGTCGAGATCGTCTGCGAGTCGATCTGCTCGCCGATGGGCGAGGGCAGGGCGACGGCCGCATCGTTGAACAGGTTGTCGGCGTAGGGCTTGAACGGCGTCTTCAGGGCCTTGCCGATGAGCAGCGACGAGAAACCGGTGCAGTCGACGAAGAAGTCGGCGGCCAGCGTCTCGTCGCCGTCCAGTTGCAACCGGTCGATGTCGCCCCGCTCGTCGAGCAGCACGTCGCGCACATGGCGCTCCACGTGGCGCACGCCTCGCTCCACCGACTTGCGGCGCAGGAACTGGCCCAGCAGCACCGCGTCGAAGTGGTAGCCGTACCAGACGTCGAAAGGAAACTGGTGCTGCGGCTTCGGCCCCCGGTGCGTGCGGGCGAGTTCCGCGGCGATGAAGTAGCGGTCGGGATGGGCGTGCACGTCGGCCTCGTTCAGGCGGGCATGCACGTTGTGGATGAAATGGCCCATCGTCATGTTGTCCAGCATCGACGCGAACGGATGGAAATAGCTCTCGAAGCCAGGCTTGGTGGACCAGTCCTTGAAGGTGACGCCGTTCTTGTACGTGGCGTTGCAGGCCGGCATCCACTCGGCCTCCTCGATGCCCAGGCTGTCGAAGAAGCCGCGCAACCACGGCGTGGAGCCCTCGCCGACGCCGATGATGCCCACCTGGGGCGACTCCAGCACCGTCACCTTGAGCCGCGGGCCGTAGCTCGAATGCGCGAGCAGCAGCGCCGTCATCCACCCCGCGGTGCCGCCGCCCACGATGCAGACATGGCGCACGGGCGGTTCGGCATCGGTGGAGCCGCCCACGGGGCGGGCGGCGACGGTCTGGGTGAACTGGTTGGTGGTGAGAATGGCGGACATGGACGCGAGGCGGCGGACGGTGGTATCAAATTGGCATCATAGAGAGACGCCGGCCGTTTGCAATGGCGAAAGTACTCGCCGTCGGCTATAATGGCGTGCTGTCTTCGGAGTCGACTTCCCCTTGGGGAAGAGTCGCCAGAGCAGTTTCAGCACGCCCCGGGTCGGTTTCACTCGGGTGCGCAAGTCGTCATGGAAACCGAGCAGGCCACGCCGCCCCCAGCGGACGCGATGTGGCCGCGAATCCGGGGGTTGCCCCGGCTCAGCGCTGCCGGTTTCCGAACTCAACATCAAGGAAATCCGCATGACTGAATTCAACAAGGCAGAGATCGTTGCCGCCCACGCCCGCGGCACGGGTGACACCGGATCCCCGGAAGTCCAGGTCGCCCTGCTGACCGCCCGCATCAACTCGCTGACCCCTCACTTCAAGCAGCACGCCAAGGACCACCACGGTCGCCGCGGCCTGCTGAAGATGGTCAACTCGCGCAAGAGCCTGCTGGCCTACCTGAAGAAGACGGACGCCCCGCGCTACCTCGCCCTGATCGGCAAGCTCGGCCTGCGCAAGTAAGGTCACGAGATTGAAAAGAGCCTGCTCTGGAACTCTCCAGGACAGGCTCTTTGCGTTTGGAGTTCGCACCGTTGCCTTGCCGGCGCCGATGTGTCATTCCATCGGGGTTCTCTGCTGAGCCCCGCTGGAATGGCATCACGCCACTGAACGGTCGCCTCCCGTCTCCCGCGCCACGTCACGGCGCCATGAACCAGCGTAAATCTCGCGGAGAAAGAACAAAATGAGCATGTTCAACAAGGTCACCAAGTCGTTCCAATGGGGCGCACACACCGTTCGCATGGAAACGGGCGAGATCGCTCGCCAGTCCACCGGCGCCGTGCTGGTCGACATCGAAGGCACCGTGGTGCTGGCCACCGTGGTGGCCAAGCGCGAAGCCAAGCCGGGCCAGGACTTCTTCCCGCTCACCGTCGACTACATCGAGAAGACGTACGCCGCCGGCAAGATCCCCGGCAGCTTCTTCAAGCGTGAAGGCCGCCCGAGCGAGCTCGAGACGCTCACCTCGCGCCTGATCGACCGCCCGTGCCGCCCGCTGTTCCCCGAAGGCTTCTTCAACGAAGTGCAGATCGTGGTGCACGTGATGTCGCTCAACCCTGAAGTCGACGCCGACATCGCCGCGCTGATCGCGTCGAGAGCCGCGCTGTCCGTCTCGGGCATCCCGTTCGCGGGCCCGATCGGTGCCGCGCGCGTGGGCTACATCAAAGGCGAATACGTGCTGAACCCGGGCAAGACCCAGCGCCTCGAATCGAAGCTCGACCTCGTGGTCGCCGGCACCGAGGCTGCCGTGCTGATGGTCGAGTCCGAAGCCGACCAGCTGCCGGAAGACATCATGCTCGGCGCCGTGGTATTCGGCCACGATGCCGGCAAGACCGCCATCAACGCGATCCACGAACTCGTTCGCGACGCCGGCAAGCCGCTGTGGCTCGAGACCGGCGAATGGGCTCTGCCCGCCAAGGACGAGGCGCTGATCGCCAAGATCGGTGGCCTGGCCCAGACCAAGATGGAAGCCGCCTACCAGGTGCGCAGCAAGCAGGCCCGTACCCAGGCCCTGCGCCTGGTGACGTCGGAAGTGAAGGCCGCCCTGGCCGCCGAAGACACCAAGGTCGACTCGGTGAAGGTCGACTCGATGCTGTTCGACATCGAAGCCAAGATCGTCCGTGACCAGATCCTGGCCGGCGAGCCGCGCATCGACGGCCGCGACACCCGCACCGTCCGCGCCATCGAGATCCGCACCGGCGTGCTGCCGCGCGCCCACGGCTCGGCCATCTTCACGCGGGGCGAGACCCAGGCCGTGGTCGCCACCACGCTGGGCACCGAGCGCGATTCGCAGACCATCGACGCACTGGCGGGCGAATACTCCGAGCGCTTCATGCTGCACTACAACATGCCCCCGTTCGCCACCGGCGAAACCGGCCGTGTCGGCAGCCCGAAGCGTCGCGAGATCGGCCACGGCCGCCTCGCCAAGCGCGCGCTCGTCGCCGTCATGCCGTCCAAGGAAGACTTCCCTTACTCGGTGCGCGTCGTCTCGGAAATCACCGAATCCAACGGCTCGTCCTCGATGGCCTCGGTGTGCGGCGGCTGCCTGTCGCTGATGGACGCCGGCGTGCCGCTGAAGGCGCACGTGGCCGGCATCGCCATGGGCCTGATCAAGGACGGCGCCCGCTTCGCGGTGCTCACCGACATCCTGGGCGATGAAGATCACCTCGGCGACATGGACTTCAAGGTGGCCGGCACCACGCAAGGCATTACCGCCCTGCAGATGGACATCAAGATCCAGGGCATCACCAAGGAAATCATGCAGGTCGCCCTGGCGCAAGCCAAGGAAGCCCGCCTGCACATCCTGGGCAAGATGGTCGAGTCCGTCGCCGGTGCCAGCACCGAAGTGTCCGAATTCGCCCCGCGCCTGTACGTGATGAAGATCAACCCGGAAAAGATCCGCGACGTCATCGGCAAGGGTGGCGCCACCATCCGTGCGCTGACCGAGGAAACCGGCACGCAGATCAACATCGAGGAAAACGGCACCATCACGATCGCGTCCACCGACGCCGACCGTGCGGCGCTGGCCAAGAAGCGCATCGAGGAGATCACGGCCGAAGTGGAAGTGGGCAGGATCTACGAAGGCCCGGTCACCAAGATCCTGGACTTCGGCGCGCTGATCAACCTGCTCCCGGGCAAGGACGGCCTGCTGCACATCAGCCAGATCGCCCATGAGCGCGTCGAGAAGGTCACCGACTTCCTGAAGGAAGGCCAGGTCGTTCGCGTCAAGGTTCTCGAGACCGACGAGAAGGGCCGCGTCAAGCTGTCGATGAAGGCGCTGCTCGAGCGCGAGCCGCAGGGCGATCGCCAGCCGCAGTAAGCGGTCAGCGAGGCAGCGTCTCCTCACCGTGAGCGACTCCGTCCACAACGCGTCCACCATGCGCGCCATCGAGATCGCCGGCTTCGGCGGTCCCGAGGTGTTGCGCGAGGTCGTGCGCGCGCGTCCGGTGGCGGGCGCTGGCGAAGCGCTCATCCGCGTGACGGCGTCGGGCGTCAATCGTCCCGACGTGCTGCAACGCAAGGGGCACTACCCGGTGCCCGCCGGCGCGTCCGCCATCCCCGGCCTCGAGCTGGCGGGCACGATCGAAGACGGCGATTCCGCGGCCCTGGCGGCCGCCGGTTTCGCCATCGGCGATCGCGTCTGCGCGCTGGTGGCCGGCGGCGGCTACGCCGAGTACTGCGTGGCGCCGGTGGGCCAGATGCTGCCGACGCCCGCGGGCTTCGGCGACGTCGAGTCGGCCGCGCTGCCGGAGAACTTCTTCACCGTGTGGTCCAACGTGTTCGACCGCGCCCACCTGGCGGCCGGCGACTGGCTGCTGGTGCAGGGCGGCACGAGCGGCATCGGCGTGACGGCCATCCAGCTGGGCAAGGCCTTCGGCGCCAAGGTGATCGCCACCGCAGGCTCCGAAGACAAGTGCGCGCGCTGCCTCGGGCTGGGCGCCGACCACGCCATCAACTACCGCACCGAGGACTTCGCCGCACGCGCGCTGGAGATCACCGGCGGCAAGGGCGTCGACGTGGTGCTGGACATGGTGGCGGGCGACTACATCGCTCGCGAGATGTCCTGCCTGGCCGAAGACGGCCGCATCGTGCTGATCGCGGTGCAGGGCGGCACCAAGTCGCAGGTGGACGCCGGCTTGGTCATGCGCAAGCGGCTCACGCTCACGGGCTCCACGCTGCGGGCGCGACCGGTGGCGTTCAAGTCGGCCATCGCGACGGCGCTGCGCGCCAAGGTGTGGCCGCTGCTGGAGTCGCGCCAGGTACAGCCGGTGATCGAGAAGGTCTTTCCCGCGGCGCAGGCCGCGCAGGCCCACGCCGCGATGGAAGAGGGCCACCACGTCGGCAAGCTCATGCTGTCGTGGACCGAACAACAACCATGACCACACACACCATGCGCAGGAAACTCGTTGCCGGCAACTGGAAGCTGCACGGCTCGCACTCGGCCAACGCCGAGCTGCTGGCGGGCATCCTCGCCGCGCGCCCGTTCGTGTGCGACGTGGCCGTGTGCGTGCCGTTTCCGTACCTGAGCGAGGCCGCGGTGGCGCTGGCGGGCAGCGACGTCCGCTGGGGCGCGCAGGATTGCTCGCAGCACGACAAGGGCGCGTTCACGGGCGAGGTCTCCGCGGGGATGCTGGCCGAGTTCGGGTGCCGCTACGTCATCGTCGGGCACTCCGAGCGCCGCGCCATGCACGCCGAGTCCGACCAGCTGGTGGCCGACAAGGCCAAGGCCGTCCTCGCGCGCGGGCTCACGCCCATCGTGTGCGTGGGCGAGACGCTGGGCCAGCGCGAGCAGGGCACGGCGCAGGCCACGGTCAAGCGCCAGCTGTCGGCCGTCATCCACACGCTGGGCCACTGCGTGGGCGAGATGGCGGTCGCCTATGAGCCCGTGTGGGCCATCGGCACCGGCGTCGTCGCCACGCCCGAGCAGGCGCAGGAGATGCACGCGCTGATCCGCGCCCAGCTGCACGCGGCCACGCCGCACGCCGACGCCATGCGCATCCTCTACGGCGGCAGCATGAAGCCCGAGAACGCGGCGTCGCTGCTCTCGCAACAAGACATCGATGGCGGACTCATCGGCGGCTGCGCATTGAAGGCCGCCGACTTCGTCGCCATCTGCCGCGCGGCGGGCTGAACGCCCGACGCGCTCGACACAACAAGATTTCCCTGGAGTTTCAAAGCAAATGCCCATCTTCGCCAATCTTCTCTTCATCGTGCAGATCGTGTTCGCCATGGCCATGATCGGCCTCGTCCTGATCCAGCACGGCAAGGGCGCCGACATGGGCGCCTCGTTCGGCAGCGGCGCCTCGGGCAGCCTGTTCGGCGCCACCGGCAGCGCCAACTTCCTGTCGCGCTCCACCGCGGTCTGCGCCACCATCTTCTTCGCGGCGACGCTCGGCCTGTCGGTGCTGTCCACCGGCCGCGGCAGCGCTGGGGCCGCCGAGCTGAACCGGCTCGACCAGATCAGCCCGGCCGCCATCTCCGCCAGCGGTCCGGCCGGCGTCTCGTCGGGCGTGATCGTGGCTCCCGCGTCGGCCGCCTCGGGCGTGCAAGGCATCCCGACGCGTTGAAGCGACGATCGCGTCATTTTTCTGTAGCGAGTACGGGTAAGCGCTGTATTTTTCGCTATAGAATGTGAGGCTGTTCAGTGAGCTACGTATGCCTCACGCAAACTGAACTGATCAAGTATTAATGGGTGATCGACGATCATTCAGGCCGACGTGGTGAAATTGGTAGACACGCTATCTTGAGGGGGTAGTGGCGAAAGCTGTGCGAGTTCGAGTCTCGCCGTCGGCACCAAAGTTTTAGACGCGCCCTGCGTCATTCCTCCAGAATGTTCACGGCGAAACGTGCGGGCGCACTCGGGATCAGCAAGCGGTGATCTGTCGAGGCGCTCTTTTTTCTGCCCCCAGACAAACGACGCAGCCTGCGAACGACAAAAAGCTAGCCATGGACCTGTCTGCCTACCTCCCCGTCATCCTGTTCATCCTGGTCGGGGTGGGCATCGGCATCGCGCCCCAGGCGCTCGGCTTCCTCCTGGGCCCCAAGCGGCCCGACGCGCAGAAGAACTCTCCGTACGAGTGCGGATTCGAGGCCTTCGAGGACGCGCGGATGAAGTTCGACGTTCGCTACTATCTCGTGGCGATCCTGTTCATCCTCTTCGATCTCGAGATCGCATTCCTGTTCCCGTGGGCTGTCGCTTTGAAGGACATCGGCGCCACGGGCTTCTGGGCAATGATGATCTTCCTGGCGATCCTGGTCGTCGGCTTCATCTACGAATGGAAAAAGGGCGCGCTGGACTGGGAGTGATCCCGGCTTCGGAGCGACAACACCATGGCTGCACCCAAAGGCAATGAAGGCCTCCTGAAAGAGGGATTCGTCACCACGTCGGTGGACGTCCTCGTCAACTGGTCCAAGACCGGCTCGCTGTGGCCGATGACGTTCGGCCTCGCGTGCTGCGCGGTCGAGATGATGCACGCGGGCGCCGCCCGCTACGACATCGACCGTTTCGGCATGCTGTTCCGTCCCAGCCCGCGCCAGAGCGACCTGATGATCGTGGCCGGCACGCTGTGCAACAAGATGGCGCCGGCGCTGCGCAAGGTCTATGACCAGATGGCGGAGCCCCGCTGGGTTCTTTCGATGGGTTCGTGCGCCAACGGCGGCGGCTACTATCACTACAGCTACTCCGTGGTGCGCGGCTGCGACCGCATCGTGCCGGTGGACGTCTACGTGCCGGGCTGCCCGCCCACGGCCGAGGCGCTGCTGTACGGCATCCTGCAACTGCAGGCCAAGATCCGGCGCGAGAACACCATCGCCCGCGCATAGATGACGACCCCCACGCTCCCTCTGGTCGCTGCCCCCCGAGGGGGAGCTCGGTTCGGCTCGGATGCGATCCTCGCCTCCCGAGAGCTTGGCTGACGCAGAACCGCCACTCTCCAGCCATCCGTCAGGTAGATTGCCCAAATGACCCAACGACTCGACGCCCTGCAGGCCGCCCTCGAGGCCGCCCTCGGTGCCCGCATCACCCAGTTCAAGCGCGAACGTGGCGAGATCACGATCACCGTGTCGGCCGCCGACTACCTGGCGGTGGCCACGCAGCTGCGCGACGACAGGACGCTCGGCTTCGAACAGCTCATCGACCTGTGCGGCGTCGACTACTCGGCCTACAAGGACATGCCCTGGGACGGCCCGCGCTTCTGCGTGGTCACCCACCTGCTGTCCCTGGCCAACAACTGGCGCGTGCGCCTGAAGGTGTTCGCCACCGACGACGACCTGCCCGTGGTGGCGGCGCTCACGCCGGTGTGGAACGCGGCCAACTGGTTCGAGCGCGAAGCGTTCGACATGTACGGCATCATCTTCGAAGGCCACGACGACCTGCGTCGCATCCTCACCGACTACGGTTTCATCGGCCACCCGATGCGCAAGGACTTCCCGGTCACCGGCCATGTCGAGATGCGCTACGACCTTGAGCAGCGCCGCGTGGTCTACCAGCCGGTCACGATCGAGCCGCGCGAGATCACGCCGCGGGTCATCCGCGAAGACAACTACGGTGGCTTGCACTGACCATGGCTGAAATCAAGAACTACACGCTCAACTTCGGGCCCCAGCACCCGTCCGCGCACGGCGTGCTCCGCCTCGTGCTCGAGCTCGACGGCGAAGTCATCCAGCGCGCCGACCCGCACATCGGACTGCTGCATCGCGCCACCGAGAAGCTGGCCGAGACCAAGACCTACATCCAGTCGCTGCCCTACATGGACCGCCTCGACTACGTGTCGATGATGGCCAACGAGCACGCCTACTGCCTGGCCATCGAGCGGCTGCTGGGCGTCGACGTGCCCGAGCGCGCGCAGTACATCCGCGTGATGTTCGCGGAGATCACGCGCCTGCTCAACCACCTGATGTGGCTGGGCGCGCACGCGCTAGATTGCGGCGCCATGAACGTGCTGCTGTACGCGTTCCGCGAGCGCGAAGACCTGTTCGACCTGTACGAGGCCGTCTCCGGAGCCCGCATGCACGCGGCGTACTTCCGTCCGGGCGGCGTGTACCGCGACCTGCCGGACACCATGCCGCAGTACAAGGCCTCGCGCATCCACAACGCCAAGGCCATCTCGCGCATGAACGAGAACCGCCAGGGCACGATGCTCGACTTCATCGACGACTTCTGCCGCAAGTTCCCGGGCCGCGTCGACGAGTACGAGACGCTGCTCACCGAGAACCGCATCTGGAAGCAGCGCACCGTGGGCATCGGCGTGGTCACGCCCGAGCGCGCGAAGAACCTCGGCTTCACCGGCCCGATGCTGCGCGGCTCCGGCATCGAATGGGACCTGCGCAAGACGCAGCCCTACGACGTCTACGCCAAGATGGACTTCGACGTGCCCGTGGGCGTCAACGGCGACGTCTACGACCGCTACCTGGTGCGCGTGCAGGAAATGCGCGAGGCCAACAAGATCATCCAGCAGTGCAGCAAGTGGCTGCGCGCCAACCCGGGTCCGGTGATCACCACCAACCACAAGGTCGCGCCGCCCACCCGCACCGAGATGAAGTCCAACATGGAAGAGCTGATCCACCACTTCAAGCTCTTCACCGAAGGCTTCCACGTGCCCGAAGGCGAGGCGTATGCCGCCGTCGAGCACCCGAAGGGCGAGTTCGGCATCTACATCGTCAGCGACGGCGCCAACAAGCCGTACCGCCTGAAGATCCGCGCCCCCGGCTTCTCCCACCTGGCCGCGATGGACGAAATGTCGCGCGGCCACATGATTGCCGATGCCGTCGCCGTCATCGGCACCATGGACATCGTGTTTGGCGAGATCGATCGATGAACCAGCCCGCATCCACCCCCCCGCACGTGCCGTTCCCGGCCGACATGCTCGCGCGCTTCGCACGCGAGGTCGCCAAGTTCCCGGCCGTCCAGAAGCAGTCGGCCGTCATGGCCTGCCTCACCATCGTGCAGGCCGAACGCGGCTGGGTGTCGCGCGATTCGGAAGACGAAGTCGCCGCCTACCTGGGCATGGCCCCGATCGCGGTGTACGAGGTCACGACGTTCTACAACATGTACAACCAGCAACCGGTTGGCAAGTTCAAGATCAACGTCTGCACCAACCTGCCGTGCCAGCTGCGCGACGGCCAGCAGGCTTTGGCGCACATCTGCAAGAAGCTCGGTGTCGCCGTCGGCGGAACCACGGCCGACGGCCAGTTCACCGTGCAGCAGAGCGAATGCCTCGGCGCCTGCGCCGACTCCCCGGTGATGCTGATCAACGACCGCGAAATGATCAGCTTCATGAGCAACGACCGGATCGACGATCTGCTCGACACGCTCGCGCAGGCCAAGTGAGAGGCTAAAGAGTTCCTTATGGTTGATCTCTCCCGATTCAAGTCGCAAGGCGTCGAAACCGCCTTCCACGACCGTCACATCAACCCGCAGATCATGGCGGGCCTCGATGGCAAGAACTGGCGCCTGAAGGACTACGAGGCGCGCGGCGGCTACCAGGCCATCCGCAAGATCCTGGCAGGCGAGGGCGGCATGACCCCCGACCAGGTGGTGGCCGAGGTCAAGGGCTCCGGCCTGCGTGGCCGCGGCGGCGCCGGCTTCCCAACGGGCCTGAAGTGGAGCTTCATGCCGCGCCAGTTCCCGGGCCAGAAGTACCTCGTCTGCAACTCCGACGAAGGCGAGCCGGGCACCTGCAAGGATCGCGACATCCTCGCGTTCAACCCGCACATCGTCATCGAGGGCATGATCATCGCGGCCTACGCGATGGGCATCTCGGTGGGCTACAACTACATCCACGGCGAGATCTTCGAGCTCTACGACCGCTTCGAGGAAGCGCTGGAAGAGGCGCGCGCCGCCGGCTACCTGGGCGACAACATCCTCGGCTCGAGCTACAGCTTCCAGCTGCACGGCTTCCACGGTTTCGGCGCCTACATCTGCGGCGAAGAGACCGCGCTGCTCGAGTCGATCGAAGGCAAGAAGGGCCAGCCGCGCTTCAAGCCGCCGTTCCCGGCCAGCTTCGGCATCTACGGCAAGCCCACCACCATCAACAACACCGAGACCTTCGCGGCGGTCCCCTGGATCATCCGCAACGGTGGCGATGCGTACCTCGCGTGCGGCAAGCCCAACAACGGCGGCACGAAGATCTACTCGGTGGTCGGCGACGTCAACAAGCCCGGCAACTACGAAATCCCCATGGGCACGCCGTTCTCGACGCTGCTCGAGCTCGCCGGCGGCGTGCGCACCGGTCGCAAGCTCAAGGCGGTGATCCCCGGCGGCTCGTCGGCGCCGGTGCTGCCCGCGTCGATCATGATGGAGCTCACGATGGACTACGACTCCATCGCCAAGGCCGGCTCCATGCTGGGCTCGGGCGCGGTCATCGTCATGGACGATTCGCGTTGCATGGTCGAAAGCCTGCTGCGACTGTCGTACTTCTACCAGCACGAATCCTGCGGCCAGTGCACGCCGTGCCGCGAAGGCACCGGCTGGCTGTGGCGCATGGTCGACCGCATCGAGCATGGCCACGGCAAGATGGAAGACATCGACCTGCTGAACTCGGTGGCGGACAACATCCAGGGCCGCACCATCTGCGCGCTGGGCGACGCCGCGGCGATGCCGGTGCGCGCGATGATCAAGCACTTCCGCAGCGAGTTCGTTCACCACGTTGAACACAAGACCTGCCAGGTTCCGGCGTCGGTCTGATCGAGACGAACACACTCATGATTGAAATCGAACTCGACGGCAAGAAGGTCTCCGTTCCCCCCGGCAGCATGGTCATGCATGCGGCCGATGCGGCGGACACCTACATTCCGCACTTCTGCTATCACAAGAAGCTCTCGATCGCGGCCAACTGCCGCATGTGCCTGGTGGACATCGAGAAGGCGCCCAAGCCCATGCCCGCCTGCGCCACGCCGGTGACGCAGGGCATGATCGTGCGCACCAAGAGCGACAAGGCCATCAAGGCCCAGCAGAGCGTGATGGAGTTCCTGCTGATCAACCATCCGCTCGATTGCCCCATCTGCGACCAGGGCGGCGAATGCCAGCTGCAGGACCTGGCTGTCGGCTACGGCGGTTCGGCCTCGCGCTACACCGAAGAAAAGCGCGTGGTGTTCCACAAGCCCGCGGGCCCGCTGATCTCCATGGAAGAGATGAGCCGCTGCATCCACTGCACCCGCTGCGTGCGCTTCGGCCAGGAGGTGGCCGGCGTCATGGAGCTGGGCATGGCCCATCGCGGCGAGCACGCCGAGATCCAGACCTTCGTCGGCCGCTCCATCGATTCCGAGCTCTCGGGCAACATGATCGACATCTGCCCCGTTGGCGCGATCACGTCCAAGCCGTTCCGCTACCAGGCCCGCACGTGGGAACTCTCGCGCCGCCGCAGCGTCAGCCCGCATGATTCGGTGGGTGCCAACCTGGTCGTCCAGGTCAAGAACAACCAGGTGCTGCGCGTCGTTCCCTACGAGAACGAAGACGTCAACGAGTGCTGGATCGCCGACCGCGACCGCTTCTCGTACGAGGCACTCAACTCCGACGCCCGCCTCACCGCCCCGATGATCAAGCAGGGCGGCCAGTGGCAGACGGTCGACTGGCCCACCGCGCTCAACTACGTCGTCGACGGCGTCAAGCGCGTCAAGGGCGAGTTCGGCGTCGCCGGCATCGGCGCGCTGGGCCACGCCGGCTCCACGGTCGAAGAACTGCACCTGTTGGCCAAGCTCGTCCGCGCGCTCGGCAGCGAGAGCGTCGACCACCGCACGCGCCACGCCGACTTCACGCACACCGGTGGCGTGCGCTGGCTGGGCACCTCCATCGCATCGCTGACCAAGCTCGATCGCGCGCTGGTGGTGGGCTCGTTCCTGCGCAAGGATCACCCGCTGTTTGCGCAGCGCCTGCGCCAGGCCACACGCCAGGGCGCCGAGATCCACAGCATCAACGCGCTGGCCGAAGACTGGCTGATGCCCGTCGCCACGCAGCTCACCGTGGCCCCCAGCGGCTGGGTGGGCGCGCTGGCCGACATCGCCCATTGCGTCGCCAAGGCCAGCAACGGCACCGCGCCGTTCGCCGGCGAATGCTCGCCGCAGGCCGAGGCCATCGCCGCCTCGCTGCTCAATGGCACGGCCCGCGCCGTGCTGCTGGGCAACGCCGCCGCGCAGCATCCGCAGGCCTCCGTGCTCCTGGCGCTGGCCAAGTGGATCGCGGACGCCACCGGCGCCACCGTGGGCTACCTCGGCGAAGCCGGCAACAACGTCGGGGCGCAGCTGGTCAACGCGCTGCCCGGCGCCGGCGGCCTGAACGCCGGCCAGATGCTGTCGCAGCCGATGAAGGCGCTGTTCCTGCTCAACGTCGAGCCCGAGCTCGACGCCGCCAACGCCGCCGCCGCGCGCGCCGCCCTCGGCGGTTCGGGCCTGGTGGTCGCGCTCACGCCGTTCCGCAACGCCGCCGCCGACGTCGCCGACGTGCTGCTGCCGATCTCGCCGTTCACCGAGACCGCCGGCACGTTCGTCAACGCCGAAGGCCTGGTGCAGTCGTTCCAGGGCGTGGCCCGTCCGCTGGGCGAAACCCGCCCGGGCTGGAAGGTGTTGCGCGTGCTGGGCGACATGCTGGGCCTGCCGGGCTTCGGCCAGCAGTCGTCCGAAGAGGTGCTGGCCGAGGCGCTGGGCGACCGCTCGACGCTAGCCTCGCGCCTGTCCAACGACGCGAGCCTGCCGACGGCGCTGCCCACCGAAGCCGCCACTGGCTTCGAACGCATCGCCGACGTGCCGCTCTACTCGACGGACAGCCTGGTGCGCCGCGCGCTGTCGCTGCAGCTCACCGCCGACGCCCGCGCGCCGCAGGCCTCGCTGCCCGCCCAGCTGTGGGCCGACCTCGGCCTGGTGGCCGGCGACAAGGTGCACGTGACGCAAGGCGAGGCGCACGCCGTCCTCGCCGCGCGCCTGGACAAGACGCTCGCGCCCACGGTCGTCCGCGTGCCCACGGGGCACATGCTGACCGCCGGCCTCGGCGCTTCCTTCGGCGCGATCAGCGTCGTCAAGGCCTGAGCCCGGAACGGAACTCATCGCAATGATTCATTTCCTCATCGACTTCTGGAATACGGCGCACGGCTGGTATCTGTGGCCCGTGATCTGGGCCGTGATCCGCATCCTCGCCATCATCCTGCCGCTGCTGGGCCTGGTGGCCTACCTCACGCTGTGGGAACGCAAGGCCATCGCGTGGACGCAGATCCGTCCGGGCCCCAACCGCGTCGGGCCGCTGGGCCTGCTCACCCCCATCGCCGACGCCGTCAAGCTGGTCTTCAAGGAGATCATCCGCCCCACGGCCGCCAACAAGGGCCTGTTCTTCGTCGCCCCGGTGATGACGATCATGCCGGCGCTGGCCGCCTGGGCCGTGGTGCCGTTCGATCCGGGCGTCGTTCTGGCCGACGTCAACGCGGGGCTGCTGTTCGTCATGGCCATCACCTCGCTCGAGGTGTATGGCGTGATCGTGGCCGGCTGGGCGTCCAACTCCAAGTACGCGTTCCTGGGCGCGCTGCGCGCGTCCGCGCAGATGGTCAGCTACGAGATCGCGATGGGCTTCTGCCTGGTCGTGGTGCTGATGGTCTCGGGCACGATGAACATGGGCGAGATCGTCATGGGGCAGGGCCGCGGCATGATGGCCGACCATGGCTGGACGTTCCTCTCGTGGAACTGGCTGCCGCTGCTGCCCATCTTCGTCGTCTACTTCATCTCGGGCCTGGCGGAAACCAACCGCGCCCCGTTCGACGTGGTCGAAGGCGAATCGGAAATCGTGGCCGGCCACATGGTCGAGTACTCGGGCATGGCGTTCGCGATGTTCTTCCTGGCCGAATACGCCAACATGATCCTGGTCTCGACGCTGTGCGTGATCATGTTCCTGGGCGGCTGGTTGCCCCCGTTCGGCTTCCTCTCGTTCATCCCGAACTTCATCTGGCTGTTCGCCAAGGTGTTCGTCGTGGTGACGATGTTCCTGTGGGTGCGTTCCACGTTCCCGCGCTACCGCTACGACCAGATCATGCGTCTGGGCTGGAAGATCTTCATTCCCGTGACGCTCGTCTGGCTGGTCGTCATCGGCCTGTGGATCGAATCGCCCTGGTCGATCTGGAAATAAGGCGAGGCTACAAAAATCATGTCTGCTACCACCACCACCACCGCCACGCCGGCGTTCTCGTTCAAGGACTTCTTCTCCAGCTTCCTGCTGGTGGAACTGTTCCGCGGGATGCGCCTCACGGGCAAGTACTTCTTCTCGCCCACCATCACGGTGCAGTTCCCGGAAGAGAAGACGCCGATGTCGCCGCGCTTCCGCGGCCTGCACGCGCTGCGCCGTTACGACAACGGCGAGGAACGCTGCATCGCCTGCAAGCTGTGCGAGGCCGTGTGCCCCGCCATGGCCATCACCATCGAGTCCGACGTCCGCGCCGACGGCACCCGCCGCACCACGCGCTACGACATCGACCTCACCAAGTGCATCTTCTGCGGCTTCTGCGAGGAGAGCTGCCCGGTGGACTCCATCGTCGAGACGCACATCTTCGAGTACCACGGTGAGAAGCGGGGCGACCTGTACTTCACCAAGGACATGCTGCTCGCCGTGGGCGACCGCTACGAACGCGAAATCGCCGCCGCCAAGGAGGCCGACGCCAAGTACCGCTGAAAGCGCCCCGCGCTTTCGGTGGACTCGAGGCCAAGCATCGCCATGACAACCATTTCCGCCCTGTTCTACATTTTCTCGGCCGTGCTGCTGGCCGCGTCGTTCGGCGTGATCACCGCGCGCTCCACGGTGCACGCCGCGCTGTTCCTGGTGCTCGCGTTCTTCAACGCCTCGTGCCTGTGGATGATGCTGAAGGCCGAGTTCCTGGCCATCACGCTGGTCCTCGTCTACGTCGGTGCCGTGATGGTGCTGTTCCTGTTCGTGGTGATGATGCTCGACGTCAACACCGAGGAACTGCGCGTGGGCTTCTGGAAGCACTTCCCCATGGCCGCGCTCGTGGGCGTGCTGATCGCGCTCGAGATGGCGCTGGTTCTGATGGGCGGCTTCCGCGTCGCCGACGCGCCGATCGACCCGCAGGTGGCCAAGCTGGGCAACACCCGCATGCTGGGCATCGAGGTCTACACCAACTACCTGTACCCGCTTCAAGTGGCCGCCGTGCTGCTGCTGGTGGCCATCATCTCGGCCATCGCGCTCACGCTGCGCGAACGCAAGGACAGCAAGGCGATCGACCCCAACCTGGCGCTGCGCGCGCGCAAGGCCGACCGCCTGCGCATCGTGAAGATGGCCCCGGTCATCGAGGTGGCCTCGCTGCCGCCCGCGCCCCCCGCGCAACCCGCCAAGGACGGAGGCAAGGCATGAACATCGGTGACGTTTCCCTCGGGCACTACCTCACGCTGGGCGGCATGCTGTTCGCCTTGTCGGTGGTGGGCATCTTCCTGAACCGCCGCAACCTCATCGTGCTGCTGATGGCCATCGAGCTGATGCTCCTGGCCGTCAACATGAACTTCGTGGCCTTCTCGCACTACCTGCCGCTGGCGCAGGACCGCATGGCCGGCCAGGTGTTCGTGTTCTTCATCCTGACCGTGGCCGCGGCCGAGTCCGCGATCGGCCTCGCCATCCTGGTGGTGCTGTTCCGCAACCGCGCCACGATCGCCGCCGACGAACTCGACGCGCTGAAGGGCTGATAGAAAAACATGTCTGCCAATCTCTCCCTCACGCAACTGGTCGCCGTGCCGGTGGCGCCGCTGGTCGGCGCGATCGTCGCCGGCCTGTTCGGCAAGCAGATCGGACGCGCCAACGCGCACCGCATCACGATCCTGGGCGTGGCCATCGCCTTCGTCATCTCGTTCATGACCCTGCTGTCGGTGGTCAACGACGGCGCGCACTTCTCCGGCACTGTCTACGAGTGGATGAATGCCGGCGGCCTGAAGATGGAAGTCGGCTTCCTCATCGACGGCCTCACCGCGATGATGATGTGCGTCGTCACGTTCGTGTCGCTGATGGTGCACGTCTACACCATCGGCTACATGGAAGAGGATCCGGGCTACCAGCGCTTCTTCTCGTACATCTCGCTGTTCACGTTCTCGATGCTGATGCTCGTGATGAGCAACAACTTCCTGCAGCTGTTCTTCGGCTGGGAAGCGGTGGGCCTCGTCTCGTACCTGCTGATCGGCTTCTGGTTCAAGCGTCCCACGGCCGTGTTCGCCAACATGAAGGCGTTCCTGGTCAACCGCGTGGGCGACTTCGGCTTCATCCTGGGCATCGGCCTGATCGCCGTCAACGCGCACACGCTGAACTACGCGGAGGCCTTCGACGCCTTCACGAAGGCCGGCGGCCTGGCGGGCGCGGCCTTCGGCTACGGCACCAACTGGCTGCTGATCACCGTCACCTGCATCTGCCTGTTCATCGGCGCCATGGGCAAGTCGGCGCAGTTCCCGCTGCACGTGTGGCTGCCCGATTCGATGGAAGGCCCCACGCCCATCTCCGCGCTGATCCACGCCGCCACCATGGTGACGGCCGGCATCTTCATGGTCGCTCGCATGTCGCCGCTGTTCGAGCTGTCCGACACGGCGCTCAGCTTCGTGCTGATCATCGGCTCCATCACGGCGCTGTTCATGGGCTTCCTGGGCATCATCCAGAACGACATCAAGCGCGTCGTGGCGTACTCCACGCTGTCGCAGCTGGGCTACATGACCGTGGCGCTGGGCCTGTCGGCCTACCCGGTGGCCGTGTTCCACCTGATGACGCACGCGTTCTTCAAGGCGCTGCTGTTCCTTGCCGCGGGCTCCACCATCATGGGCATGCACCATGACCAGGACATCCGCAACATGGGTGGCCTGCGCAAGTACATGCCCATCACGTACTGGACGTCGCTGATCGGATCGCTGGCCCTCATCGGCACGCCGTTCTTCTCGGGCTTCTACTCGAAGGACTCGATCATCGATGCGGCCAGCAGCAGCCACCTGGTCGGCGCCACGTTCGCGCAGATCTCGGTGACCGCGGGCGTGTTCGTCACGGCGTTCTACTCGTTCCGCATGTTCTTCCTGGTCTTCCACGGCAAGGAACGCTTCCACCACAAGCTGTTCCCGCCGGAGATCGACGGGCCGGAACCCGAGCTGGAAGAGGACGACGCGCACGGCCATGGCGACCACGGCCACGCCGTCGCGCACGCGACGCATGCGGAGCTTCATGACTCTGCGCACGCACACGACGACCGCGCGCACGGCGCGCATGGCCACGACGACCACGGCCATGGCGACCACACGCCGCACGAGTCGCCGCTCGTCGTCACGATCCCGTTGATCGCGCTGGCGATCCCGTCGGCCCTGATCGGCTTCTTCACGATCAAGCCGATGCTGTTCGGAACGTTCTTCAGCAGCTCGATCTTCTACAACTCCGAGAAGCATCCGGCGATGGAAGAGCTGGCCAAGGAATTCCACGGGCCGGCCGAGATGGCGCTGTCCGCCTTCGCCCACCCGGTGCTGTACCTGGCGATCGCCGGCGTGCTGCTGTCGTACATCATGTACATCGTCAGGCCGTCGCTGTCGGACGCCGCCGCGAGGATCTTCGCGCCGGTCATCAAGCTCCTCGAGAACAAGTACTACTTCGACTGGTTCAACGAGAACGTCCTGGCCGCAGGCGCGCGGCTCCTGGGCCGCGGCCTGTGGAAGGGCGGCGACCTGGGCCTGATCGACGGCGTGTTCGTCAATGGTTCGGCGCGTCTGGTCGGCGTCATCGCCGGCGTGGTGCGCCTCGTGCAGACCGGCCACCTCTATTGGTACGCGCTGGTGATGATCCTGGGCTTATTCGGTCTGTTGACCTGGCAGCTGGGGCCTTACCTCCTGAGCGTCGTTCATTGATCAAGCCGGCGGAGAACAACAAATGAGTTTCCTGAGTCTCGCCATCTGGCTGCCGATCCTGGCAGGGGTGGTCCTGCTGGCGCTCGGCCGCGACGACAACGCGCGCGCCGTCCGCTGGTTCTCGCTGGTCGCGGCCATCGCGGCCTTCCTGGTCACGATCCCGCTGATCACCGGCTTCGACACCACGTCGGCCGCGCTGCAGTTCCAGACCAGCCTGCCGTGGATCGAACGCTTCCACGCCAACTACCACCTGGGCGTGGACGGCATCTCCGTCTGGTTCGTGCTGCTCACGTCCTTCATCACGGTGATCGTCGTCATCTCCGCGTGGGAAGTGATCACCGAGCGCGTCAACCAGTACTTCGGCGCGTTCCTGATCCTGTCCGGCCTGATGATCGGCGTGTTCGCGGCGGCCGACGGCCTGCTGTTCTACACGTTCTTCGAAGCCACGCTGATCCCGATGTACATCATCATCGGCATCTGGGGCGGCCCCAACCGCATCTACGCGTCGTTCAAGTTCTTCCTGTACACGTTGCTCGGCTCGCTGCTGATGCTGGTGGCCATCGTCTACCTGTACATCCAGTCGAACGCCTCGTTCGAGATCCTGGCGTGGCACAAGCTGGCGCTGTCGATGTCGGCGCAGACCGCGCTGTTCTTCGCGTTCCTCGCCGCGTTCGCGGTGAAGGTGCCGATGTGGCCGGTGCACACGTGGCTGCCCGACGTGCACGTCGAGGCGCCCACCGGTGGCTCCGCCGTGCTGGCCGCCATCATGCTGAAGCTGGGCGCCTACGGCTTCCTGCGGTTCTCGCTGCCCATCGCGCCCGATGCCAGCCACCACTGGGCCTGGCTCATCATCACGATGTCGCTGATCGCCGTGGTCTACATCGGCCTTGTGGCCATGGTGCAGACCGACATGAAGAAGCTGGTGGCCTACTCGTCCATCGCCCACATGGGCTTCTGCACGCTGGGCTTCTTCATCTTCGACTCGCTGGGCATGCAGGGCGCCATCGTGCAGATGATCTCGCACGGCTTCGTGTCGGCCGCCATGTTCCTGGGCATCGGCGTGCTGTACGACCGCGTGCATTCGCGCGAGATCTCGGCCTACGGCGGCGTGGCCAACACGATGCCGATGTTCGCGTCGTTCGCGGTGCTGTTCGCCATGGCCAACTGCGGCCTGCCGGGCACCGCCGGGTTCGTCGGCGAGTGGATGGTCATCCTGGCCACCACCGGCTTCAACTTCTGGGTGGCCTTCCTGGCCGCCACCGCGCTGATCTTCGGCGCCGCCTACACGCTGTGGATGGTCAAGCGCGTGTACTTCGGCCCCGTCACCAAGGGCAGCGTCAGCCGCCTGAAGGACATCAACCCCCGCGAATTCCTCATGCTCGCGATCCTGGCGATCGCCATCCTGGCGATGGGCCTGTATCCGAAGCCCTTCACCGACGTCATGCAAGTGTCGGTGGATGCGCTGCTGAAGCACGTCGCCCAGTCCAAGATCTGAGCGCGCGGAAAGAACAACATGATCAACCTGACCTCGTTGCCGATCGTCTATCCCGAGATCTTCCTGCTGCTGATGACCTCGGTGGTGGCCCTCGTCGGCGTCAACGCCACCGAAGCCCGCCTGAAGCTCACCTTCGGCCTGGCCCAGGCCTCGCTGGCCGTCCTGGCGTTCCTGCACTTCAATGAGCTGCAGGCCGCGCGCACCGTGTACGGCATGTCGCGCATGGTCGTCATCGATCCGCTGGGCCACCTGCTGGCGCTGTGCGCCACGCTCGCCACCATGATCACGCTGGGCTTCGCGGGTCCGTACCTGAAGTCGCGCGACCTGCTCAAGGGCGAGTTCCTCACGCTGGCGATGTTCTCGCTGCTGGGCATCTCGGTGATGGTGTCGGCCAACAACTTCCTGGTCGTCTACGTCGGCCTCGAGCTGATGAGCCTGTCGCTGTACGCGCTCACCGCGCTGCGCCGCGACCACGCCGTGTCCACGGAAGCCGCGATGAAGTACTTCATCCTGGGCGCGCTGGCCAGCGGCTTCCTGCTGTACGGCCTGTCGATGATGTACGGCGCCACCGGCACGCTGGACATCCCGGGCGTGTTCGACGCCATCCACAAGGGCACGATCAACCCGCAGGTGCTGGCCTTCGGCCTCGTGTTCGTCGTGTCCGGCCTGGCGTTCAAGCTCGGCCTCGCGCCGTTCCACATGTGGGTGCCCGACGTCTACCAGGGTGCGCCGACCGCCGTCACGCTGCTGATCTCCGGCGCGCCGAAGCTGGCCGCGTTCGGCATCACCTTCCGCATCCTGGTGGAAGGCCTGTCGGGCCTGGGCACCGATTGGCAGGAGATGCTGATCGTGCTGTCGGTGGTGTCGATGTCGCTCGGCAACCTGGCCGCCATCGCGCAGAGCAACCTGAAGCGCCTGCTGGCCTATTCGGCCATCGCGCAGCTGGGCTTCATGCTGCTGGGCTTCACCCCCACGGTGCTCAACGTCGACACGGCCGCGGCCGCCAACGGCTACAGCTCGGCGCTGTTCTACATGATCACCTACGTGCTCACCACGCTGGGCACTTTCGGCCTGATCATGGTGCTGTCGCGCCACGGCTTCGAGAGCGAGGAGATCTCCGACCTGCGCGGCCTGGCCAAGCGCTCGCCGTGGATCGCCGGCGTGATGGCGCTGTTCATGTTCTCGCTGGCCGGCATCCCGCCGCTGGTGGGCTTCTACGCCAAGTTCGCGGTGCTGCAGGCGCTCGTCACCACCGGCAACCACGGCTACATCGTGCTGGCGGTCGTCGCCGTGCTGCTGTCGCTGATCGGCGCGTACTACTACCTGCGCATCGTCAAGACGATGTTCTTCGACGAGCCGCTGGATCCCACGCCGATCCACACCGAGACCACCACCACGGTGCTGCTGGCGCTGAACGGCATCGCGGCGCTCGGGTTCGGCCTGCTGCCGGACGGCCTGATGATCGCCTGCCGCGAGGCCATTCTCGCGGCCATCACCACCTGATGCGTCGAGGCCGCGCGTGACCGACAAGAACGTGGAGCCCATCGTCGCCGGGGGCTCTCCGGTCCGCGTCATGCCCGGCGTCGACGGGCACCTCGTCGAACGCCGAATCAAGTCGGAGAGCGTCTACGACGGCCATTTCCTGAAGGTGCGCCGCGACGAGGTTCGGCTGCCCGACGGCAAGACGGCCTTGCGCGAATACGTGGTGCACCCGGGCGCCGTGATGATCGTGCCGTTCCTTGACGACGGCCAGCTGGTCGTCGAGCGCCAGCACCGCTACCCGCTCGATCGCGTGCTGGTGGAGTTTCCCGCCGGCAAGCTCGATCCCGACGAGACCACGCTGGCTTGCGCCCGCCGCGAGCTGCGCGAGGAGACGGGCTACGCCGCCTCCGAATGGGCCTATGCCGGCCGCATGCACAACGCCTGCGCCTACTCCACCGAGTTCATCGAGATATGGTTCGCGCGCGGCCTGGAGCCCGGGCCGCGGCAGCTCGACGAAGGCGAGTTCGTGGAGGTGCACGCGATCGCCGAGGCGGCGCTGTTCGAACTCGCGGCGTCCGGCGAACTCACCGACGCCAAGACGATCGTGGGCCTGCTCAAGCTGCAGCAGTGGCGCAACGGCACCTGGACGCCGCCCTGGCAGTCCGCCGACTGACGCCCCCGCGATGAAGGTGCTCGATCTGCGCTGCGGCTCCGGCCACCTGTTCGAAGGCTGGTTCGGATCCGAGGACGACTACGCCTCGCAGCGCGATCGTGGCCTGCTCGACTGTCCCGTCTGCGGCAACGCCGAGGTGCTTCGCCTGCCCAGCGCGCCGCGGCTCAACCTGTCCGGCGCGCGCGCGCCCGCGACCGCATCCGAGCCGGCGCAGGCGTCCCCCGCGCCCGCGCAGGTGACCGCGCTGGCGAGCGGCGGCACCGCCGCGCAACGCTTCGTCGAGGCCGTGACGGAGCTGCTGAACAACACGCAGGACGTGGGCTCGCGCTTCGCCGAGGAGGCGCGCCGCATCCACTACGGCGAGAGCGAGGCCAAGGCGATCCGCGGCCAGACCACGTCCGAGGAGCGCGAGGCGCTGGCCGACGAGGGCATCGAGGTGTTCACGCTGCCGGTCGGGATTCCACCGAAGACCTCGTTGCAGTAGGCGTCGTCGCCCGGATCGAATCCGCCGGGGCCTCGTTCGAACGAGGCACCAGGAAGACCGCGCAAAGCATCGCGCCGGCGCCGAAGCAGCCCATCAGCGCGCCCAGGGGCCAGGGTGTCCCATCGGCCAGCACACCCACCAGTGCCGAGCCGAAGACGCCGGCGCCGAACTGGCTCGCGCCGATCAGCGCGGACACCGAGCCTGACACGGCCGGGAAGAGGTTCAGCGCGCCGGTGATGGCGTTCGCCGAGATCAGTCCGATGCACGAGACGAACAGACACAGCGGCAGGACCAGGCCGACGAGCCCCCCGAAGCCGCTGCGCGCGTCGATCGCCGCGACCAGTCCGGTGAGGCATGCCCCGAACGCGCCGGTGCGCAGCAACTGGTCGGATTCCAGCCGCGTCACGAGCCGGACGTTGACGAGATTCATGGTCATGATGCCGACGGAGCCCAGCGCGAACAGCAGCCCGTAGTGCTGCGGAAGCACGTGGTGGTACGTGATGTACGCGAAAGGCGTGCCGGCGACATAGGCGAAGATACCGCCGTACAGGAAGCCGCCGACCCCGGCGTAGCCGAGCAGGCGTCGCTGACGCAGCAGCCAGCCGTAGGTGCCGAACGCGCGCCACAACGGCTCCCGCAGCCTGCGCTCGGGCGTCAGCGTCTCCGGCAGGGTGTACAGCGCGGCCAGCGTCAGCAGGCCGACGGTCGCCAGCATCCAGAAGATGGCGCGCCACGGCGCGAAGGCGATGACGAGGCCGCCGACGCTGGGCCCGAGCATCGGCGCCAGGGCGGTGACGATCATCAGCGTGGACATCATCTGCGCGGCGCGACGGCCGACGTACAGATCCCTGACGATGGCGCGCGCCAGCGTGACGCTGGCGCAGGCGCCGATCGCCTGTACCGCACGCCACGCGATCATCCCCTCGCGGGCTTCATCATCCGCGTCATCTGCCGAAACATGAACTGCGGCGCGATGCGGCTCATGGCGTTCAGGACGTTCGCCAGCCCGGGCCGGATTTCCTCGCGGCCGCGCTCGATCCCGATGATCGCGGCGCGCACCAGATCCTCGGCCGCCATGCCCTTGCTCTGCTTCAGCTCGGCCTCGAACTCGCCCCGCATCAGCCGGGTCTCGACCGGCGGCGGGGCCAGTTCGAACACCTGCACGCCACTGCCGGCGAGCTGAACGCGCAGCCCGCGCGTGTAGGCGTGCAACGCCGCCTTTGCCGCGCTGTAGACGGGCGAGATCGCCAGCGGCACGAAGGCCAGGCCCGAGCTGACGTTGACGATGGCGGACTGCCCGCGCCCCCGCAGGTGCGGCAGGAACTGCTGGATCATCTGCACCGGACCGCGCAGGTTGACGTCGATCTCGCGCGTGACGTCGGCGAGCGCGCGGGCGTGCGTCAGGTCGAGGTTGCGCATGATGCCGGCGTTGTTGACCAGCACGTCCAGCGCGGGAAACGTCGCCGTCACCTCTCGGTGCAAGGCCTCGATCGCGGCGGGGTCCGTGACGTCGCTGACGATGCCGTGCAGCCCGGGCAGCCGCCGGTGCGCCTCCGCGATCCGTCCCGCGTCGCGGCCGGTCACGATGACGGTGTTGCCGCGCGCCAGCAGTTGACGAGCGAGCTCGAGGCCGATGCCGCCGGCGCCGCCGGTGACGAGGATGGTGCGTTGTTGGAGTTTCATGACAGGGGTGTGGAGTGCTTGACGGACGCAGCGTAGGCGCAATACTCTCCAATGGAAAGTAGGCACCTGAAAGTGCCGTAGTTACCCAAAGGAGAGTATTGGATGACCGCTCGCCCGCCCACGATCGAGTCCCGTTTCACCGCCGCGCAGATCGCGCGCGCCCGGTCCTACGCCGTGAAGCGTCCCGCCGGGCCGGTCGATCCGCGCCTCGCTGCGCTGGTGAACGACCTCATCGGCCGCGTCGCCGACAAGTGGACGATGCTGATCCTCGAGGCGCTCACCGAACATGCGCCGCTGCGCTTCGGCCGCCTGGCGGAACGCGTGGCGGGCATCAGCCAGAAGATGCTCACCCAGACCGTCCGCCAGATGGAGCGCGACGGACTGGTGACCCGTACCGTCTTTTCCGAGGTGCCACCACGCGTCGAATACGAGTTGACGCCGTTGGGGCTGACGCTTGGCGGCGCGTTCTGCGGGGTCTGGGTGTGGGCCTCGGACCACCTGAAGGCCGTCGAGACGGCGCGCCAGAGGTTCGATGCGAAGGCCGGGCCGCGTTGATCAGCGCGGCGTCAGCCGATACAGCCCGCCCTCGTGGTCGTCCTCGATCAACCACAGCGCGCCGTCCGGCGCCTGCTCGACGTCGCGGACGCGAAAGCCCACCGACCAGTGCTCGGCCTGCGTGGCCGTGCTGCCCTGCACGACGATGCGATGCAGGGCGAGACTCGCGAGGCCGCCCGCGAACGCCGAGCCTTTCCACTTGGGAAACATCGCGCCGCTGTAGAACATCAGGCTGCCGGGCGCGAGCACCGGCGTCCAGTAGATGACGGGCTTGACGAGGTCGGGGCGCGTGTCGGGGCTGGCGATGGGCACGCCGTCGTAGTTCATCGCGTACGAGACCATCGGCCAGCCATAGTTCTTGCCCGGCTCGATGAGGTTGAGCTCGTCGCCGCCGCGCGGCCCGTGTTCCAACTCCCACAGGTGGCCGTCCGGCGCGAACGCGAGGCCGTACGGCGTGCGATGGCCGGTGCTCCACGTCTCGGCCGGCGTCAGGTTGGGGCCGGCGAAGACGTAGGTGCGCACGACGGGCGCCGACTTTGCCGCCTCCGTGTCTTTCGGCGGATCGATCACCGGCACCGACGTTGCGCCGGTCTTTCCTTCCATCGGATTGCCGGGTGCGGGCTTGCCGTCCAGCGTCAGTCGCAGGATCTTGCCGACCGGCTGGTTCGGATCC
>JBBQYL010000024.1:0-36919 GCA_038208735.1 Burkholderiales bacterium | reverse complement strand
AGCTCGGCTCCTCTGCCATCTGGTTGCGGCCCCGTGGACATGTGGACAGCCCCAAAGGGCGGCCTGCCCACATGCCCACCGGGCTCGACTACGACCAGCTATTGTGAATGTTGGTTTCCACACGAAACGACGAGGGGCCAGGAGAGATGGCACCCTCAACGCGGTGGCTTCATGCCTGGTGGGCACGTCGACTGTATTTGGCGTGCTGCCGTTCGGCACCCTGAATCACTTTGCGCAGGATGCGGGCATCCCCCTCGACATCGACCAGGCGCTGGACGTGATCCGTCGAGGTGCGGTTGGCACTGTCGACGTGGGAGAGATCTCCGGCCTGCACTTCCTGAACAATGCCAGCCTCGGGCCATACGTTCAGGTCGTCAGGCACCGCGATCGCCAGCAATCCCGTCTCGGTCGGGGCAAGTGGCCAGCGTTCGTCTGGGCGTCGTGGAACGCGCTCCGCCGGTTTCCTTTCATGAAGTTGAAGATGAGCATTGATGGCAACGACAGCCAGTACCGGACACCGTTCCTGTTCATCGGAAACAATCGATACGAGATGACGGGGCTCAGAATCGGGCGTCGCCAGTCAGTTCAGTCGGGCACCCTCAGCATCTACCTCGCGCAACGCGCAGGGCGGCGACGACTGTTCGTGCTGGCCTTCCACGCGTTGCTCGGACGGCTGGGAACGACGAACGACTTCCATGAATTCACGGCGCAGTCCCTGAAAATCTCGTCGGAGCACGCCACGCTCCATGTCGCTACCGACGGCGAGGTCAACGAGGTGCGGACGCCGCTGGAGTGCCGTATCCACCCGCGAGCGCTGAAGGTGGATTTGCCCGAGGAGGCGGTCTGAGATGCGTATCCTGGTTCACCTGTCGGATCTTCATTTCGGGCGCGTCTACGAGCGATTGATAGAACCGCTCGTCGTCGCGGTGAAGGCAGCGAATCCTGACGTCGTGGTCGTCTCAGGCGACCTGACGTAGCGTGCAAAGGAAACGGAATTCAAGGCTGCGCGCGCCTTTTTGGAGCGCCTGCCGACCCCGCGTGTCGTCGTTGCTGGCAACCACGACGTGCCGCTCCATAACGTCATCGATCGGTTTCTGCGCCCACTGGCGCTCTTCCGAAAATATATCGAATCCAGCCCACTGCCCCGGTTCGAGGATCCGCAACTCGTCGTGGTCGGCGTAAATACCGCACGCTCGATGGTGATGAAGAACGGACGTATCAACGGTGAGCAGATCGGCGCCATCCGGGCGCTGCTTTCATCCTCCCCCGCCGACGCAGTCAGGATCGTGGTGACGCACCATCCATTCGACGCGGGCGAAGCGATGCATCCAGGAGACCGCGTTGGCAGAGCCGCATGGGCCATGCAGTCTTTCGCGGAGTGCGGAGTCGATCTGATGCTGTCAGGTCATCTGCATCTCGCCTACAGCGGTCGGTCTGCCTCGCCAGACCGTGCTGTGGAGTCCCAGGGGGTGCTCGCGGTCTCCGCGGGAACGGCTACGTCCACGCGAGTGCGTGGAGAACCGAACGAATTCAACGTACTCCGGGTCTCGAAGCAGCACATCGAGATCGAACGGATGACCTGGTCGGCCGATCTCGGTGCTTTCGAACGCTCAGGGACATCTTCGTTCATGCGGGGCATCGGTGCTGGAATCGAGCCTGAATTCAAGCCGACCGAGGCCTTGCCTACAGATGACGAGGCCTCGTGCCGCGCCATGGGGCCGGCCGTGGGGCCGGCGAGTATCAGTAGAACTTGTACGACCCGCCGAACAGCACGGTGCGGCCGTACTTCTGATACTCGTAGACGCGATCCGGGCTCGCGCCATAGGTCTGGTACGGCGCATCGTTGAGGTTGCTGATGGCCAGTTGCAGCGACAGGTCCTTCAGCGGGCCGGCCTGGAAGGTATAGCCCAGCTGCATGTCGACCACGCGCTCGCCCACCACGTAGCGCAGCGTGCGGTTATTGGCGAAGTTGGCGATCTCGCCCACGAAGGTGGAGCGTTGGCGTTGGCTGATGCGCGCCTCGAAGCCGTACTTCTCGTAGTAGACCGTCAGGTCGGTGACGTTCTTCGACAGGCCCGGCAGCGGGATGTTGCTTCCGATGTTGCTGCCCGGATCCTGGATCTTGATGCGGCTGCTCGTGCGGCTGCCGCTGGCGGCGATGCCGAAGCCGTCGAGCGGTTGCCACAGCATGCCCAGCGGCAGCGAGGCCGTCAGTTCGAGGCCCTGGATCTTGCCGCCCTTGCCGTTGTACGGCGCCGTGAACTGGCCGAAGTTGGTGGTGGCGGTGGTGCCGGGCGTGAACGCCGAGAAGTCGTAGGTGACCGACTGCTGGTAGATGTACGACTTCAGCTCCTTGTAGAAGAACTGGGCCGACAGGTACGCCTTGGTACCGAAGTACTTCTCGTAGGTCAGGTCGAAGGCGTTCGCACGCCACGGATCGAGCTTGGGGTTGCCACCGCTGCCGCCCGGTTCAAGAAGGCCGTTGCGGTCTGGCGTTGTGCTGACGCCGAAGTCGATGGGGGCCCGAAGCTGGTCCAGGCGAGGACGCGCCATCTGACGGGCCAGGCCCAGGCGCAGGGTCTGCTGCGAACCGAGGTCAAGCGCGAGGTTCAACGCCGGAAGGACGTCGTTGTAAGTCTTGCCCGCTGTGATGGGAATGATGTCGAAAGTGCCGTCGGGGTGGTCCTTGGTGGCGTTGCCCGATGACGACTGGTCGGTGTGGATCACCTGCAGGCCGACGTTTCCGCGCAGGCCCAGGCCGCCCACCGCGGTATCGATGTTCGCCTTGAAGAACCCGCTGGTGACCTTCTCGCTGACGTCCCACGCCTTTTGAACCAGGTAGGGCTGGGCGTCCGCCGACGGCGCGAACGGCTGGAAGTACTTCGCGATCACGCCCGGCACGTTCCAGGTGGGAATGCTGCCGCCGCCGGCGAAGCCGAGGTTGAGCGGCGAGTACTGCAGGTCGCTGGAGATGCTGGGCGTGCCCACAGCCGTCAGGTTGGCCTCGGGCTGGCGCTTCTTCTTCTGGCGGTCGGCGTAGTTCACGCCGGCCTCGAACTCGGAGAACACGCTGGCCAGGAACGGCGCGGGCATCGAGCCGCTGAGCTTGCCGGCGGCGAGCTCGTCCGACACGTGCGGTTTCTTGCCGTAGCCCTGGCCGTAGATGGTGGGGCCCAGCAGCAGCTTGGTGGGGTCGCTGTAGTCCAGCCCCGCGCTCAGCTGCGGGAAGCCGCCGCCCACGTTGTAGGTGATGGTATCGAGCGTGTTGGTGCCGCTGGGGCCCATCTGCGTGTTGGTTTCCAGGCTCGTCTCGTCCTTGGTGGACTTCGAGTAGCTGACGTCGGCCACCAGCTTCGCGCCCTCGGCGAGCTTGAGCTGGTTGTTCACGCCGATCGCGTTGATCCTGTCCTTGCGGTCGTAGTACATGCCGCGCACCAGCGGCACGGTGTTGGCCACCGTCGCGCCCGTCAACACGTTGCTGCCGTCGATCGTGGTGTTGCTGAAGACGTTCGTGACCGGGTAGTTGCTGAGGTTGACCTCGAACTGGTTGGCCGTCTCCACGCGCTTGTCCGACGACGAGTACAGGTCGACCTGCGTGGACCAGCTCGCGTTGGGCTTGTACTCGAGCACGCCGATGATGGCGTCGCGCTTGTCGTTGCCGCTGCGCGCGAGGATCTTGGCGCCGTCGGTCACGTAGGTGCCGATGGGAACGCCCGTGCGGCTCGACGAGCCATCGTTGTTCGCGGTGACGGCGTGCCACGGCTCGTAGGCCCCGAACTCGTGGTCGAGCACGGGCGAGTCCTGGTGCGCGTAGCCGAACGCCACGCCGAGGGTGCGATCGGCGAACTGGTCGATGTAGCTGAGGCTGAAGCGGTTGCCGGTGGGACTGGTGTTGGCCACCTTGCCCAGCGAGTTGTGCTCGCCCTTGGCGGTGATGGTGACGTTGCGGCCGGGAAAGCTCAGCGGCTTGACGGTCTGCATGTCGATGGTGCCGGACAGGCCCTGGCCGATGAGGCCGGCGTCCGGGGTCTTGTAGACCACCACGCCGGCCATCAGCTCGGATGGGTACTGGTCGAACTCGACGCTGCGGTTGTCGCCCGTGGACACCTGCTCGCGTCCGTTGAGCAGCGTCGTGGACAGATCGGGCGACGTGCCGCGGATGCTGATGACCTCGGCACGACCCTCGACCCGCTGCGCGGCCAGGCCGGGCAGTCGGGCGATGGACTCGGCAATGCTCGAATCGGGCAGCTTGCCGATGTCCTCCGCCGAGATGGCCTCGACGATGTTGTCGGAGTTCTTCTTCACCGAGATCGCGGCCTCGATGCCGCGCCGGATGCCGGTGACGACGACCTGTTGCGCGTCGGCGCCCGAGGCCGCCGTGGCAGGGGCCGGCGCGGCCGCCTGCGCATAGACCGATCCGGTCGCGACCAGGGCGACGAAGGCCCCTGCCGTGGCTTGGCCCGCAAAGGCCATGGTGGGCTTGAGGCGGAAAGCGGCCGTGGAGCGCGCGTGCGTTGTGGTGTTCACCAGTTTGTCTCCTGAGTTCTGCGGTGTGCCTGCTTCCAGGCCCCGGTAGATACAAAGTGTTTGTAGTCAAACGACCCACTTATTCGGTAGGTCGAAAATCGGATGTATTAAAACTAGATCACCAGATTCCCGACTGAAGTCTACCGATCTTTTCTTCCTTTGCAAGAGTGTCTCTCCTCCTGAACGCTGCATTTTGGCGCGCCAGACACGAGTAGAAACACGGGGGTCGCCCCACAATCGAGCCCCCGCCTCATGGTTCACCCCATGACACGGATGTAGTTCAATTACTTAATGTCGAGAAGATTTGTAGCCGCCGTAGGCGGCCCCGCCCGGCTTCCCGTCGATGGAACCGTTTCCGTTCGGTGGGAAACACCCCGCGCAGGCCCGACAATCGGCACATGAAAGCGGAAAGCACCCCTGACGTGAAAGACAGCCCCTGGTCGCCGGCCTCCGCCTCGGAGCCCAGGCTGCTCGCCGACATCGGTGCCACCTACGCGCGCTTCTGCGTCGAGGATTCGCCGGGCCAGTTCAACCACGTGGTGGTGTTCCCGTGCGCCGACTTCGCCGGTTTCGCCGACGTGGTGCAAGCCTACCTGCGCGGCCTCGAGGGCGCGCCGCCGCGCCACGCCGCCATCGCCATCGCCAACCCGATCAACGGCGACGCGGTGCAGATGACCAACCGCGACTGGGCCTTCTCCATCGAGCGCGTGCGCCAGCAACTGGGCCTGGCCACGCTCCTGGTGGTCAACAACTTCACCGCGCTGGCCATGGCGCTGCCGGGCCTGCAGCCGGGCCAGCGCGTGCAGGTGGGCGAGGGCCAGCCCCAGGGCGACGGCGCCATCGCCTTGCTGGGCCCGGGCACGGGGCTGGGCGTGTCGGGCCTGGTACCCGCCGAGGATCGCTGGTCGACGCTGGCCACCGAAGGCGGCCACGTCAGCTTCGCGCCCAACGACGAGCGCGAGCTCAAGGTGCTGCAACACGCGTGGAAGCACCTGCCCCACGTGTCGGCCGAGCGACTCATCTCGGGGCCCGGCATCGAGCTGATCCACGAGGCGCTCACGGCCGGCACCGCGCAGGGCGGCCAGCGCCTGACCACCGCGGAGATCGTGCGGCGCGCGGTCAGCCGCACCGACACCGCCAGCGTCGATGCGATCGACTGCTTTTGCGGCATGCTGGGCAGTTTCGCGTCAAACCTCGCGCTCACGCTGGGCGCCACGGGCGGCGTCTACATCGGCGGCGGCATCGTGCCGCGCCTGGGCGAGCTGTTCGAGCGCTCGCAGTTCCGCAGCCGTTTCGAGGCCAAGGGCCGCTTCTCCGCCTGGCTCGCCAGGATCCCCACCTACGTGCTGACCGCCGACAACCCGGCCTTCCGCGGCCTGTCGCTGCTGCTGGCCGAGCACGTGCCCGACACCAGCTCCAGCAGCCCGCTGCTCGATCGCGTGCGCGCATCGCGCGACACGCTCACGCCGGCCGAGCGCCGCGTGGCCGACGTCGTGCTGGGCAACCCGCGCTCGCTGCTCAACGACGCCATCGCCGTCATCGCGGCGCAGGCCGAGGTAAGCCAGCCCACCGTCATCCGCTTCTGCCGCTCGCTCGGCTTCGAGGGCCTGGCCGACTTCAAGCTCAAGCTCGCCTCCGGCCTCACCGGCACCATTCCCGTGCTGCGCAGCCAGGTGCGCCGCGGCGAGCCCATCGCCGACCTCAGCGCCAAGGTGCTGGACAACACCATCTCGGCCATCGTGCACTTCCGCGAGTCGCTCAACTCCGCGGCCATCGACCGGGCCATCACGCTGCTGCGCAGCGCGCGCCGCGTGGAGATCTTCGCCTGCGGCAACTCCGCGGTCGTGGCGCTCGACGCGCAGCACAAGCTGCTGCGCTTCCGCATCCCGGCCATCTCGCAGACCGACACCTCGCTGCAAAGCCTGGCCGCCGAGATGCTGGCGCCCGGCGACGTGGCCGTCTTCATCTCCAGCTCGGGCCAGACCGCCGAGCTCGTGCGCGCCGCCGGCATCGCCATCGAGCGCGGCGCCAGCGTGATCGCCATCGCCGCCAGCCAGTCGCGGCTGGCGCGCCTGGCCACGGTGTGCATCGGGCTCGACCACGCGGAGGACAGCTCCACCTTCCTGTCGATGGTGGCGCGCATCCTGCAGCTGCTGGTGGTGGACATCATGTCCGTGGGCCTGGCCGTGCAGCGCGAGCAGAACCCCACCCGCGCCGACGCGGGCATCGACACGCAGAACCGCAACGCGCCGGCGCCGGGCGTGCGCATCTCGCACCTGAACTGACACGAGGGGTCTGGCTCCGCAGGTGCCAGACCCCCTTCCGTCAGTGCGACGTGGGCACGTCCCGCACGCAATCCACGAAGTAGTGCTTGCGCCCGAAGTTGTCTTCCTCGATCACGAGACCATGCACGTCGGTGTCGAAGCCCGGGAAGCGCTCGTTGAACTCGCGCACGAACTGCAGGTACGCGAGGATCTTGCGGTTGAAGCGCTCGCCGGGAATCAGCAGCGGGATGCCCGGCGGATACGGCGTCAGCAGCGACGTGGTGATGCGCCCTTCCAGCGCGTCGATGGCCACGCGCTCGGTGTCGCGGTGCGCGATGCGCGCGTAGGCCTCCGACGGCTTCATGGCCGGATGCAGGTCGGACAGGTACATCTCGGTCGTCAGGCGCGCGATGTCCCCCTGCGTGTAGACCTCGTGGATGGCCTGGCACAGGTCGCGCAGGCCCATGCGCTCGTAGCGATGGTGGGCGTTGCAGAACTCCGGAAGGATCTTCCACAGCGGCGCGTTCTTGTCGTAGTCGTCCTTGAACTGCTGCAGCGCGGTCAGCAGCGTGTTCCAGCGGCCCTTCGTGATGCCGATGGTGAACATGATGAAGAACGAGTACAGGCCCGTCTTCTCCACCACGATGCCGTGCTCGGCCAGGTACTTGGTGAGGATCGACGCCGGGATGCCGGTCTCGTCGAAGCCGCCGTCGACGTCCAGGCCCGGCGTGATGATGGTGCTCTTGATCGGGTCGAGCATGTTGAAGCCCGGCGCCAGGTTGCCGAAGCCGTGCCAGCTCTCGTTGGCCTCGAGAACCCAGTCGCTGGGCTCGCCGATGCCTTCGTCCGCAAGCTTCTCGGGGCCCCAGACCTTGAACCACCAGTCCTCGTCGAACTCGGCGTCGATCTTGCGCATCGCTCGCCGGAAGTCGAGCGCCTCCTTCAGGCTCTCTTCCACCAGCGCCGTGCCGCCGGGCATCTCCATCATCGCCGCCGACACGTCGCACGACGCGATGATCGCGTACTGCGGCGACGTCGACGTGTGCATGAGATAGGCCTCGTTGAAGAGGTGGCGGTCGAGCTTGACCGTCTGCGAGTCCTGCACCAGCACCTGCGAGGCCTGCGACAGGCCGGCCAGCAGCTTGTGCGTGGACTGCGTGGCGTAGACCATCGCCTCCTTCGGACGCACGCGCGCCTTGCCCATCGCGTGGTACACGCTGTAGAAGTCGTGGAACGCGGCGTGCGGCAACCATGCCTCGTCGAAGTGCAGCGTGTCGATCCAGCCGTCGAGCAGGCCCTTGATGGTCTCGGTGTTGTAGACGACGCCGTCGTACGTGCTCTGCGTGAGCGTCATGATGCGCGGCTTGATCGTGCGGGTGTCGATGCCGGCCAGCAGCGGATTGGCGGCGATCTTGCGCTCGATGGCCTCGCGCGTGAACTCCGACTTCGGGATCGGGCCGATGATGCCGTAGTGGTTGCGCGTGGGCGTCATGAACACCGGGATCGCGCCGCACATGATGATGGAGTGCAGGATCGACTTGTGGCAGTTGCGGTCGACCACCACCACGTCGCCCGGCGCCACCGTGTGGTGCCACACCATCTTGTTGGACGTGCTGGTGCCGTTGGTCACGAAGAAGCAATGGTCGGCGTTGAAGATGCGCGCCGCGTTGCGTTCGCTGTCGGCCACCGGGCCGGTGTGGTCGAGCAGCTGGCCCAGCTCCTCCACCGAGTTGCACACGTCGGCGCGCAGCATGTTCTCGCCGAAGAACTGGTGGAACATCTGGCCCACCGGGCTCTTCAGGAACGCGACGCCGCCGGAGTGGCCTGGGCAGTGCCACGAGTACGAGCCGTCCTGCGCGTAGTCCATCAGCGCCTTGAAGAACGGGGGCGCCACGCCGTCGAGGTAGCTGTTGGCCTCGCGGATGATGTGGCGCGCCACGAACTCCGGCGTGTCCTCGAACATGTGGATGAAGCCGTGCAGCTCGCGCAGGATGTCGTTGGGGATGTGCTGCGACGTGCGCGTCTCGCCGTACAGGTAGATCGGGATCTCGGTGTTCTTGGCCCGGATCTCCTGGATGAACTTGCGCAGGTTCAGCACGGCCGGATCGAGATCGGGCCCGGTGGTGAACTCCTCATCGTCGATGGACAGGATGAACGCCGAGGCGCGGCTCTGCTGTTGCGCGAACTGCGACAGGTCGCCGTAGCTGGTGACGCCCAGGATCTCGATGCCCTCTTTCTCGATCGCCGCGGCGAGCGCCCGGATGCCCAGGCCAGAGGTATTTTCGGAGCGGAAGTCCTCGTCGATGATGACGATGGGAAAGCGGAAGCGAAGCATGGCACGAGGCCCGCTCGGAGGGCGGGCATGGCGGGTGGAAAACGGGCGAAGGGCGAAGTGTAGGGCCGAACGCTTTCCGTGCAATGTCAAATGCCCGCAACAGCCGGAGATCGCCTTTCGGCCGACCCGGATCCGCAACAATCGCCCTGCCCGACCGTTCGCGCGATTCGTTTGCGCGAAGACGCTGGACAGACCCCGGCTTTCATCAGCTAGAATAGCGGGCTACCCTCAGGAGGGGTGGATGAGCGGTTTAAGTCGCATGCCTGGAAAGCATGTGTAGGTTAATAGCCTACCGCGGGTTCGAATCCCGCCCCCTCCGCCAGTTCGGGTTCCAAAATCGTCCAAAGCCGCCATCGAGGCGGCTTTTTCTCGTCTGCTCCAGAGGCGAAAACTCTCGGCAGTCCGGTTGACGATCCCGAGCGTTCCGTTGCGGCCCCGGCACGCGCTGGCATTGCAGTTCCTCTGCTCGCCACGGGCGATCAGTTCGGATGGGTTCCGCCTGGTTCAGTTCGCCGCATACATCTTTGCCAGTTCGGCCTGCTTCGCAACCAATCGTCGTGCCTGCTGGTCATTCCCCCGGGCCTCGCGCGCCGTCTCCTGCGGCGTCTCCGACGCCTCTTGTGCGGCTTGCGCCGAAGGGCTCAGCGTGACGGTTGTCGAAGCCTGCGGCGCGGCAGGCGCGGCCGGCGCACGGTCAGGTGCGGACTCCGGCTTGGCGGTCGAAGTGGTGCCGCTGGACGAATCCATGGCAGGCTGAGCGACGGTGGGCGTCGTGACGGAAGTCGAAATGTTCATGACATGGGCTCCTGTGTTTGCAAGGCTGAGATCGGCCTACCTCAAATATCGGAGTCACCGGCTGAAAGTGAATCACTTGTCACGCCGCTTCCATCGCATGAGCCCGTGTTTATCTTCAGGTGCGCCAGCGGTTGCGCGGTCCTGCAAATACCTGCAGAACATCGCGCAACTCACTGCACGCGTTCGCGACGCGGCATGCTCGGCATAACCCGTCGAGAAGAGACCACCTGCGCGATTTGGCGGCCGCGTCTGACAGGTCTGGAACTTGCGTTGGATCGAACTCGATTCAAGGCGATTCATATCCACGGATGTACAACGTGCTTCTTCCAGACTCGCAACGCATCATCGACATCCTGAGACAGCTTCCGCATGGATGCGGGTGCCGGAGATGGTGATTCAGTTGACTGCCGGAGAGTTCGCCATGCTCGAGCTCGCGGCGGCAGGCCACGCGAACTATCGAAGCTTCGCGAGGCGCCGTTCCGATGCCGATCTGGCTCTTCTGCTTGAGATGCAGCTGGTCGTCTTCAACGACGGCGAACTGCAGATCACCTTGATCGGTCAACGCATCCTCAAGCATGCTCGCCTGGATCCGCGCAGATCGTCACGAGGCTGATGACCGACGCGTCTCGCTGAAGATCACGACGGGACCTGCCGCAAGCCCTCAGTCTGGTGCACGGCGAGCGGCGCCATCAAGGCGGCGCCGAGCCGGCCTGCGCGCGATCGCGCCGCATCAAGGCGTGGAACGCCGGCATCGCCAGCAGGACCAGCGGCAACTGCACCATCAGGCCGGAGATGATGGCCACCGCCAGCGGCTGCTGCATCTCGGAGCCCTGGCCGATCGCGAAGGCGAGCGGCAGCAATGTCAGGATGGCGGCAATCGTGGTCATCGCGATCGGACGCATCCGGTTCTGCCCGGCCAGCACGAGCGAGTCGTGCAACGAGCGGCCCTCTTCCACCTCGCGCTGCTCCGAGAAATAGAAGATGCCGACCTCGGTGACGATACCGATGACCATCGTCATGCCCATCATCGCGGTGATGTTGAGCTCGATGCCCGTCAACCAGAGGCCGATGAAGACGGCGGAGACCGACAGCAGCGACGTGGCGACGATCGCGATGGCGACGGAGAATCGCTCGTAGATGAACAACAGCAGGAGGAACACCAGCGCGGCGGCCGCTGCGAACACCTTGAGGAGGCCGCTGAATGCGATCTGCTGCTGCTCGTACAGGCCCCCGTAGGCCACATGCACGCCGGCCGGCACCACGCCCGCGGCGCCCATCATCTTCTTGACGTCGGTCATCACCGAGCCAAGATCGCGGCCTTCGATGCGCGCGGTGACAGCGATCATGCGCTTGAGATCTTCCTTGCCGATCTCGGGCTGCCCCGTGACCGTTTCCACGGTGGCGATGCGACTCAATGGAAACAGGTGCCCGTCCGGTGCCTTGATCAACATCGCGGACACATCGTCCGCGTTGCGGCGCAAGCCGACGGGCGTGACGACGCGAACGCCTACCGTCTTGACGCCGACCAGCATCTGCGTGGCAACGCTGCCCGTCAAGCCGTCGGTGGTCGATTGCGCGACCGTCGCGGGATCGACCCCTTCCAGCGCGGCACTGGAGCGGTCGACCTTGATCACCAACGCATCCCCCGCCGGGTTGATCCCGTTGCGAACGTCCACCACGCCCGAGACCTTGCCGAGTCGGGCGGCCACGTCGTTGGCCAGCGCCGCCAGCTGGGCCGCATTGTCCGAGAACAGCTTGACCTCGACCGGCTGCGGAACCGCGGTCAGGTCGCCAATCAGATCCTCCATCAGCTGCGCCATCTCCACGGACAGGCCCGGCACCTGCGATTCGACCTTGGCGCGGATCTCGCTCATCACCTCGTCGACCGGCCGCCGATTCGCCGTCTTGAGACGGATGAAGAAATCGCCCGAGTTCGCTTCGCTCAGCCCTCCTCCCAGGCCGGTGCCGGTGCGACGCGAGAAGGTCTGAACGTCAGGCGTCGCCTGGATGATCTTCTCGACCTGCTTCAGCAGCCGATCGGTCTCCGACAGGGCCGTGCCTGGCGGACTGCGATAGTCGAGGACGAAGCCGCCCTCGTCGATCGCGGGCATGAAGCCGGAGCCCACCTGGGTGAACGCGAACCCCCCGAGAAGCACGAGCGGCAACACCGCGACGAACACCCAGGCCGGGCGCCGCAGGAGGCGGTGCATGACGCGGCCGTAGCGCCGTTTCAATGCGTCGTCGAAGCGCCCACCCTCCTGCTGGTTGGCCTCCTTTTCGCCAAGGAACGCGCTGGCCAGCAAGGGCACGCCGATGGCCGTGATGACGAACGAGATGAACAGGCCGCCGGCCATGGTGATCGACAACGCCTTGAAGAACGCGCCGGTCACGCCGGTGAGGAACGCCAAGGGGGCGAAGATCACCAGCGTCGCGGCGCTCGACGCCGCCAACGGACGCAGGAATTCGGTGGATGCCTCCCGAATGGTCTCGGGCACGGCGCCGTGGCGCCGGCGCTCGCGCAATCGCCTGACGATGTGCTCCGTCATCACGATCGCGTCGTCGATGATCAACCCGACCGCGGCGGCCATGCCCCCGAGCGTCATGACGTTGAAGCTCATGTGCATCAGCGACAGGAGCAGCACCGTGATGGCGAGCACGGTCGGCACCACCACGACGGCGATCAGCGTGACCTTGAGACTGCGCAGAAAGAGCAGCAGCACGCCGGCCGCCAGCACGGCTCCGATCAGGATCGCGTCGCGCACGCTCGCGGCCGACGCCACCACCAGGTCGCTCTGGTCGTACCAGCTCGCCACGGTGATCCCCGGCGGGAGCTGCTTCTGAAGCGTTGCGAACTGTGCTCTCACGTCGGCCGCGATCTGCACGCTGTTGCTGCCGGGTTGCTGATAGATCGAGATCAGCACGGCGTCCTTGCCATCGGCGGTCACCCGGATCCACTCCGGCACCGAGGCATGCTGGATCGTCGCCACGTCACGCAGGCGAACGATGCCGCTGGTTCCGTGCGTGATCACGGTCTGCCCGATGTCGTCGGCGGACCGCAGCGACGCGTCGACCAGGACCAGGAGCAACTTGTACCGGTCCTCGATCTTTCCGGACGCCGAGATGACGTTGGTCGCGGCGATGGCCTTGGACACATCGTCGATCGACAGGCCCAGGGCCTGGAGCCGGGCGGGATCGACGACGGCGTGGTATTCCTCCACCTGGCCGCCGATGGGCTCTGCCCGGGACACGCCGCTGATGCCCGCGAGCAAGGGCGCGATCTGGTAGTCGGCGATGGTTCGAAGCGTGGCGAGCGAGAGCGTCCTGGACGTCAGGCTGTACGCGATGATGGGAAACACCGTCGGATCCATGCGCTTGGTGCTCACCAGCGTGCCGGGCGGCAACTGGGAGACGATCTGCGAGGTCGCCGCATTGACCTGCAAGGTCGCCGACGCCATGTCGGTGCCCCAGGCGAAGCTGACCGAGATCTCCGCCGCGCCCCGGCTCGTCGTCGAACGGACGCCACTCACCCCCGGCACCTTGCGGATGACCTGTTCCATGGGCCGCGTGACCATGGCCTCCATCTGCTCGGCGGGCCGATCGCCCGCGTCCAGCGAAACGACGACCCGGGGGAAATCGACCGTCGGGAACAGCGACGACGGCAGGCTGAATGTCACCACCGCGCCGACGATCGCCGCGACCGCCAGCAGGAACAGCAGCGATCGGCGGTGTTGCTCCGCCCACGCGCTGAACGTCATTTCGCGGCATCCTTGACCGCCATGCCGTCCTCGAGTTCGTAGTTGCCTTCCGTGACCACCGGAAGCTTCAGGTCCTTGATGCCGTCGATGGCCACCAACGTGCCGTTGTCCACCTTCTTCACCACCGAGACGCGTTGCGCCTTGCCGGCGACAATCTGGAAGACGTAGTCCCCCTTTTCGTCGGTGAGGACGGCATTGCGGGGCACGGCCACCGCGGAGAGGGCCCCTACCTGCAGCCGTGCCCGCGCCTTCATGCCGGGCGCAAGCCGGGACGCGACGGCGCGAGGAAGCATGACCACGACGTCGATCAACTGGGTCTTCGGGTCGACGGCCTCCTGCACTTCGGACAGCGACACGTCGATGGGCCGGGACTCCGTGGACGGACCGACGACGGGCCACAGCGTGACACGGGTTCCCACCCGCACCCGCCCCCGGTCTGAGGGCTCGATTCCGATCAGCACGCGCAACAGATCCGTGCGACCCACCTGCAGGATCGGCGCGGCGGCCTGCACGCGGTCGCCCTGCACGACCGCCACCGTGGAGACGACCCCGTCGAACGGCGCCGTCAACTGGCTCGATCCATTGCCTCCGCCCTGTTCATCGAGCGCCCGCAGCGCGCCCTGCGCGTCGCGATAGACCTTCTCCGCGGCATCTGCCTGCGACTGGGTCGCGAGATGCGACGACAGCAACTGCTTCTGTCGATCCCATTCGCGTCGTGCCAGGCCGAACGCATCGACGGCGGCCTGGTAAGCCTGCCTGACCGCTGGATCCGGCGTCAGCGTGGCCAGCACGGCGCCTTTGACGAACCTGTCCCCCGCCACCACGCCGAGGCTCGTGACCTGTCCCGCTCGCTGGAAGCTGAGTCCGCTGGTCTGCCCGGCGCTGACGTCACCGACCGCGTCGACGACTTCGGCAACGCTTTGAACCTTGGGAAGCTCGCTCTTGACCGTCGCGACGGGCGCGGCGGCGTCGGCCGGTGCATCGGCGACGCCGTGGGTCTTCCGCCAGAAGCCCAGGCCTGCCAGGACGATCACGAGGGCTGCCAGCCCCCAAACGATGAAACGCTTCATGAAGCCTGCCCGACGAGGTGGGTGCGGGAAGCGCCTGTCGAGCGCTCCGGCAAGTTGACGGAAGTGCCGAGGAGCGCCTGCAGCGCGATCGCCTGTTCCAGCAACGCCTGGCCAGCGGCGATGCGCTCCAGGCGACGCGCCAGCAAGGCGCCTTCGATGTTGGTCAACGTCAGGCTGTCGACGTCGTGGGCCGCGTAGGCCTTGCCCGCCTGCTCAGCGGCCTGTTCGAGCGCCGGAAGCGATGCATCGATCTCCGCGATCTGCCTCTGGAGGATCGCCTGCTCGTCGAGCAATCGATGGGATTCGATCGATGTGGCATCGAGGCGCTGTTGATAGTCGATTCGCAACTTCTCGCGAGTCGCGGCTTCGATCGCGATATTGCCTCGATTACGATTGAAGAGCGGGAGCGAGATGCCCAGGGAAAAGCCCGCGCTATTCACATTGCTGGTGTCGCGCGCTCGCGTGGGTCCGAAAGTGATCGCCGGGAACTGCGCACGCAGGGCGCCGCGATAGCGGTCATCCTGCGCCTCCAAGCCCGCTTGCAGCGCCAGCAGGTCGGGACGACGACGTGTCGATTCGGCAATGGCCGCCCGAACCTGTGTCGCGTCCATCACGGTGACGTCCGACGAGCCGACCAACGGCAAGGAGACTTCCGGCGCCACGCCGACGAGCGCATCCAGGTCATGTTGTGCCTGGTTGCGCTGCCGCTCCTGGTCGTTCCATTGGCGATTCGCATCCTCATAGGCCGTCAGTTGCGGCGTCGAAGCATCGTTCGTGACGAGCCCGCGTTCTACGGCTCGCTTCGCCTCGTCCAGCCGCCGACGCAACGACGCCCGTTGTCGCCCGAGCACCGCCTGCGACTGCGTGATCGCATCGAGCTTGACGAACAACAGCCTGGCCTTGGCCACGGTCTGCCACTCTTGCCACAGCAGGTCGAGGTTGGACTTGCGAGCCTCGGCATCGGCGGCTCCCTTCGTCGCCGAACGGGCGAGGAGCGCCGCGATGTCGACGGTCAAGCCCGCGGTGAATGCCACCGTGGCGCCGGCAGGCGACCCCAGGACCGACTCGCGACCGAGCGCGAGTTGCGGATCGGGCAACAGGCCCGCCGAGAAGGCCTGTGCCCGCGTGACCCCGGCCTCCGCTCTCGCCAGGCGCAGGTCCGGGCTGTTGACGACGGCCAGCATCGCCAGTTCGGTCATGTCGAAGCCGTCCGACGGGTCGAAGCGGTGCGCCGCCAGCTCGGCGCCGGGCATCGCCGAGGCCTCCACCTTCAGCTGCGTCACGTCACGCGTCAGCGCTTCGGTCTCGGGCAGCGTCAGCGACTGGTAGCTCGCGCAGCCGCCAAGCAGCGCCGTCAGTGGCAAAAGGATCGATCTCATGCCATCTTCTGCCGGTAGGTGACGCGCAGCCCGCTTCGGCCATCGCCGCGCGCGTCGAGTTCGACCCGGCCGCCAAGGGCCTGGGCCGCGCTGCGCACGATGGCCAGGCCAAGCCCGCTCCCGGTCTGTTGGGTGCCGAGGATGCGAAAGAACGGCTCGAAGACACGCTCGCGCTCGGCAGGGTCGATGCCAGGCCCGGAGTCCTCGACGATCAGGTGCACGACCCCGGCGTGCACCTCGACGCTGACATCCACCGCTCCCCCGGCAGGGGTGTAGCGGACGGCGTTGTCGATCAGGTTGCGCACGAGCGCGGCCGCATGGGTCGGGTCCGCGTGGATCTCGACCGCATCGAGGCGCAGGCATCCAAGATCGACGCCGTGCAGCTGGGCCAGCGGCAGCGTCTCCTCGATGGCGGTGCGTACCACCTTGTCGAACGCAACGCACCTGGCGGCCATCGGCGCAAGGCCTTGCACGCGAGCGAGTCTCAGCAACTGGTCGATCATCTCGGAGATGCGGCCGAGCCCCAGTTGCAGGCTTTGCAGACGCAGCCGGGCCTCGGGCGGCAGGTCGGCATGGGCCAGGTTGTCGGCCTGCACCCGGATCGCCGCCACGGGCGTACGCAGCTCGTGGGCAGCGTCCGCCACCATGCGCCGCTGCTGTGCGAGCACGAGGCCCAGGCGAGCGAGCAGTCGATTGATGGCATGAACCAAGGGCACCGCCTCCCGCGGGATGCCGGTGGGATCGAGCTCGGCCAGCTTGCTGCCATCGGCCTGATCCAGCCGGGTCGTCAGCGCGACCAGCGGTGCGAAGCCCTGCCGCAGCAGGCGATGGACGATCAGCAGCAGCAATGGCACCAGCACCAGCATCGGAACCAGGGTGAGTACCGCGGCGTCCTGGGCCGTCTCGTCGCGCGCCCGCAGGCGCTGCGCCACGCCGAAGATCTGCCCCCCCGCGTTGCGCTCGACCATCACGCGCCATGGCACGCCGTGCGCCTCCAGCGTCTGCAGCCCGACGGGCAAGGCCAGCGGAAGGAACACGTCGACGTACGGATCGGGATCGACGTCCCCGGTGCCCAGCTCTCGAATGACATAGTGGGCCTCGGCGTCCTCGCTGTCCGCCAACCTCGGATGCGACACGGGTGCCACCACCTGCTGGGTGGCCAGCGAAGCGCTGACCTGGCGCAGCTGCGCGTCCGACACCTCGTTCGCGTCCCGCCAGGCCAACACGAACGACAGGGCGGCCATGGCCGCGCTCATCAGCACGATGGCCACCGAAAGCCATGCGAACAGTCGCCAACGCAGCGATCCGCTCATCGGCCTGCCCCCGGATCCTTCGCCGGATTCGCTCGCTCCACCATCCAGCCCAGCCCTCTCACGTTGCGGATTCGATCCGGGCCCAGCTTGCGGCGCAGGCCGTGGATGATGACGTCGACCGCGTTGCTCTCGACCTCCTCGCCCCCGCCGTAGATCGTCTGCTCGAGTTGTCCGCGCGAGAGCACCGCGCCCGGGCGCAGCATCAGCGCCTGCAGCAAGGCGAACTCCCGGTTGGACAAGGTGTGCTCCGTGCCGTCGACGACGGCCAGTCGGGTCGCGAGCTCCAGGGTGACCGCGCCGTTGGTCAGCACGGACGTGACGGCCCCCGCGTTGCGCCGCATCAGGGCTCGCAGGCGGGCCAGCAGTTCGCCAACGGCGAAGGGCTTGCCAAGGTAGTCGTCGGCTCCGATGTCGAGTCCTTCGATCCGATCGTCGACCGTGTCGCGTGCGGTGATGATCAACACCGGGGTCGAGTCACCGCCGGCGCGCAATCGGCGCAGAACCTCGAGTCCGTCGCAATTGGGCAGTCCCAGGTCCAGCAGGATCAGTCCGAAATCGTGGCGTGTCAGCGCCACCGACGCCTGTGCGCCGTCCTGCACCCAGTCCACCGCATAGGATGCGTCGTGAAGCGCCTGCAACACCGCGCTCCCGAGCATCTGATCATCTTCGACCAGCAGCACTCGCATCGCTCGCCTCCGTCATTCGCGTGCTGGCCGCACAACGTTGGAACCAGTGGGGACGCTCAATGCGCGGCCTCGAGAACCAGAATGTAGAACGAGCCCGGAACACCTGCCCGGCGTTCGCCCTCCCTGGCCGGTTGAAGCTCCGAGGCAGGCAGGTAGAGGCGGTGCGTGGCGGGATCCGCCGCGATGGTGCGGGCGCCCGTCGCGGTGGGTATCGTGGCCACCGTCTCGAAGCGGCCGGACGTCGTCTCGACGACACTGATCGTGCCATCGTGACCATTGGCGCTCCACGCCGCGCCATCCATCCACGCCACGCCATCGGGGCCGGCGCCAATGGCCGGACGGGCCAACACCCTGGCGTCGGCGGAGACGACCACCATCTGCCGGTTCTCGCACACGGCGTAGAGGCGCTGCTGGTCGTCGACCGCGAGGCCCGAGGGGCTGTCGCACGGCTTGAGCGCCAGCCGGCGAACGAGCTTGCCCGCCTTCGGGTCGAGCACCGCCATCTCGTTGGTGTCCTCGACGTTGAACCAGGCCTGGCCGTTCGCACCGAGCTGGGCGAATTCGGGCTTTCCGCCCACCGGCACCGTGGCGACGACCTCGCCTCGCACCGCGTCGACGATGGTCACGTCCTGCGACTTGCCGTTGAAGGTCATCACGCGACGGCTGGCGGGGTCGTAGAGGATGGCGTCCGGGTTGCTGCCGACGCCGATCGTGGCCGTCGTCTTGAGTGTCTTGAGGTCGAACACCGTGACGGTGTTCGCACGGCCGTCGCTGATGAACCCCTTGCCGAGATCGGAGGCGATCGCGATGCCGTGAACGCCCGCGGTATCCGCGATGGTGCCGATCCGTTCGTTGGTTCGCGTGTCGATCACCTCGGTCGTCGTCGCGTGCGAGACGTAGAGTCGATGCGCCGCGCTGTCGACCGTCAGGTAGTCCCAGCGCGTCTCGCCCGGGATGGGGATGCGCGTGACTTCCTTCAACGTGGGAGCGGACGCCGCCGCGGCCGCGGACAACGGCAGCACCAGCAACAGCAGGGCAAGACGGATCATGTCGAAGACTCCAGGTCAGATCGCTCACTCTAAGCCTTGCGACTTAGGAACGAATTAGCCCGGGCGACGTCAGGCACCCGGGGCCACGCGCGGCAGTTCGACATCCACGGCGATGCCGCGTCCCGAATCCGGCGTGCGAAGCGACACCCGGCCGCCCAGGCGCACGGTGAACTCCCGCACGATGGCCAATCCCAGGCCGCAGCCATCGGAGACGCGGTCATCGATGCGATAGAAGCGCTGGAATACGCGCTCGCGCTCGTCGAGCGGGATCCCTGGTCCGTCGTCCTCCACCGTCACCGTGACGCACTCGCCCTCCGCGCCGATGCGAGTGGTGACGACGCCGCCCTCGTGCGCGTAGCGGATCGCGTTGTCGACCAGGTTGGTGACGATCTCGCGCAACGACACCGTGTCCGCCGAGACGACCACCCCGCCCTCCTGCGACTCGAGTCCGAGGTCGATGCGCTTGGCCTGCGCGCGGCCCGCCATGTCTTCCAGCACCTGCCGCACGATGGCGTCCAGCGACTGGCTCGTGCCGCGGAACTCCGCGGGCTCGTGAGCCTCCGCCGAGGAAAGGGTCAGGAGCTGGTTGACGAGCCGCACCGATTGCTGCACCGACCGACGGATCGCCGACAGCGATTCCATCCTGCCGCCCGCATCGCCGGATCGCATGGCGTAGCTCACCTGGGTCGTCAGCAGCGTCAGCGGCGTGCGCAACTGGTGGGCGGCGTTCTGGATGAAGGTCTTCTGCGCGTTGGTGTGATGCTCCAGCCGGGTGGCGTACTCGTTGATCGCGTCCACAAGCGGCAGCAGCTCTTGCGGAACCGCCCGAACGTCCAGCGGATGCAGCGAGCCAGGCCGCCGCGCCAGCACGGCGGCGCGCAACTGCAGCAGCGGCCTCAGGCCGGCTCGCAGGCCCACCAGCACCAGCAAGGCGACCAGGGCCAGCGTGATCAACTGCTGCACCATCGCCGCGCGCCACAGATCCTGCGCGAGGCGATGATGGCCCTGCATCGTCTGGGCGATCCGCACGCGCACGGTCTGGATGCCGGTCTCGGTCAGCACCGGTTGCAGGTAGGCCACGGCGCGCACCGGTTGCCCGCGCACGGTCGACTCGAAGAATCGCGGCACCTCGGGCTGCAGGCCGCTGTCGGGCAGCTCGAGCTCGGCATACCCCGTGAGGGTCTGGCCATCCGCGCCGATCACCCGGTAGAAGACGCGATCGACGTCGCTCGACTGGAACAGCTCGAGCGCGGCCGGCGGGATGCGCCCCTGGATCGCGCCGTCCTCGAACCGTAGTTGCTCGGCGACGATGCGGGCGGATCCGAGCAGCAAACGGTCCTGGACCACGCTGGCCGTGGCCTGCGAGTTCTGGTGGCTGATGACGCCGTCGACGACCACCGCGCCGGCCAGCGGCAGCACCACCCAGGCGAGCAGGCGCCCGCGCAGGCTATGTGCCACGGTGCACCTGCCGCAACAGGTAGCCCAGGCCGCGCAGCGTGACGATGGTGGCGTCGCTGCCCTCCAGCTTCTTGCGCAGGCGCGAGATGTAGATCTCGATGGCGTCGGCGGACACGCCATCCTCCACCGAGGGCAGGCTCTGTCCCAGCGCGACCTTCGACACCGTGCTGCCCACCTTCATCACCAGCACCTCAAGCACCGTGCGCTCGCGCGGCGTGAGCATCAGGGGCTTGCCGTGCAGCGTGAAGTCGCGGGTGGCGCCGTTGAACACCAGGTCGCCGCAGACGATCTGCGGATTGACGACATGGGCCGAGCGACGCAGCAGCACGCGGATGCGCGCCTCGAGTTCCTCGACCTCGAAGGGCTTGGCCACGTAGTCGTCCGCGCCGTGATCGAGCTCCACGACCCGGCTGCGGGTGGAGTTGTCCGCCGTCAGCACCAGCACCGGCGTGGCGTTGCCCCGCTCGCGCAGGCGGCGCAGCACCTCGTGGCCGCTCAGCTTGGGCAAGGCCAGGTCCAGCAGCACGAGATCGTAGGTCTCCATGCGCAGCAGGTAGTCGGCGTCGACGCCGTTGTCGACGGTCTCGACGGCGTACTGCTGGCGGCGCAGGGTGCGCGACAGCCAGTCGGCCAAGACGGCGTTGTCCTCGACGAGCAGCAAGCGCATGACGACGCTTCAGCGCGCGGCGAGCGCGAAGTCGGTGGTGAACGTGCGCGCCAGGTCGATCGGCTTGGCCGCCACGCCGCGGTCGGCCAGGCGCATCACGCGAAGCACGTTGGCGGGGCCGGCCGCGGGCATCACGCCGTCCGCGGTGAACATCGACTTGCTCTGCTGCAACGTGCTGACGTACAGCGCCCGGTCGCCCGCGAAGTACTCGGGCGGCAGCACCGCGGCGATCTCCTGCGCGGAATGCGAGTCGATGAAGCGCAGCGCCTTCACGAATGCGTTGACCAGGCGCTGCACCTCGTCGCGATGCGTGCTCACCCACGGCGTCGACATGTACAGGCACGCGGCCGGATACACGCCGCCGAGCTCGGCATTGGCCTGCGCCGGGGTGCGCAGGTCGATGAGCAGGCGTGCGTCGCCCGATTTCAGCAGCCGCGACAAGGTGGGCTCGGTGGTCATGCCGCCGTCGATGCGGCCGTCGCGCAGCGCGGCACTGAAGCTGCTGCCCGATCCGACGGCGGCGACCGCCATCTCGTTGGCCCGGACGCCCTGCGAGATCCCGAGGTAGGACATGAGCAGGTGCGTGGACGAGCCGAGGCCCGTCACGCCCAGCGTGCGGCCGCGGAAGTCGGCGGCCGAATGGATGGAGCCGCCCTTGTGGGTGGACACGATGACGGCCTCGCCGGGCGCCTGGCTGAACTGCACCACGGCCTGCACGAACTTGCCCTTGGACTGCAGGTCGATGGTGTGGTCGTAGAACCCCACGACGCCCTGCACGCTGCCCGTCAGCAGGCCGTCTTCCGCGTTGACGCCGGAGGTGTCGCTCAGCACCTGGACGTCGAGGCCCTGCTCCTTGAACAGGCCCAGGCGGTCGGCCAGCGCCGCGGGCAGGTAGATCTGCTTCTCGACGCCGCCCACCATCAGCTGAATCGGGGCACCGAGCGCGGACGCGCTGGCGCAGAGCGTGGTCGCCACGGCCACGATCCATCGTGCCAGGCGACGAGGTCGCGCAGTTCGTGTTTGTCTCATGGCATGCCGCCAATCGTTGTCTTGTTGTTGTCTCCGCTGCCGATGGTAGGCCTGCCCGCGCGGCGGCGCACGGCCGCGACAACCGCCGTTGCGAACGCGACTACGTGGTTTCCCGCAGCTAATTCTGCTGAAAGCTAATGGAAGGGTGACCTTGCTTAGCCTCAGCGCCTGACGGTCGGAAGCAAGGACTTCCGCGCCGCACCAACGGAGACAAACATCATGTTCAAACGCACGCGCCGCCAGGCTCTCCTGGTAGCAGCCGCTGCACTGGCCTGCACGATTCCGATCGTCGCCGCGGCCCAGGCGGCGCCACCCATCGTCATCAAGTTCAGCCACGTCGTCGCCCCCGACACGCCCAAGGGCAACGGCGCGCAGCGGTTCAAGGAGCTCGCCGAGGAACGCACCAAGGGCCGCGTCAAGGTCGACCTGTATCCCAACAGCCAGCTCTACAAGGACAAGGAGGAACTGGAGGCGCTGCAACTGGGCTCGGTACAGATGCTGGCGCCCTCGCTCGCCAAGTTCGGGCCCCTGGGCGTCAGGGAGTTCGAGGTCTTCGACCTGCCATTCATCTTCAAGGACCAGGCCGCGTTCAAGGCCGTCACCGACGGACCGGTGGGCGCCGACCTGTTCCGCAAGCTCGAGCCCAAGGGCGTCAAGGGGCTGGCCTACTGGGACAACGGCTTCCACATCATGAGCGCCAACCGTCCGCTGCACGCCGTGGCGGACTTCAAGGGCCTGAAGATGCGCATCCAGAGCTCCAAGGTGCTCGATGCGCAGATGCGCGCGCTCGGCGCGATCCCGCAGGTGATGGCGTTCAGCGAGCTGTACCAGGGGCTGCAGTCGGGCGTCGTCGACGGCACCGAAGGCGTGCCGTCGAACTTCTACACCCAGAAGATCTACGAGGTGCAGAAGCACATGACGCTGTCGTACCACGGCCACCTGGCCTATGCGGTCATCGTCAACAAGAAGTTCTGGGACGGCCTGCCGCCCGACATCCGCACGATCCTCGAAGGCTGCGTCAAGGACGCCACGGTCTACGCCGACGCGCTGGCCGCCACCGAGAACGCGATGGCGCTCGACAAGATCAAGGCGAGCGGCAAGACCACGGTCTACAAGCCGACGGCCGCCGAGCTCGACGAATGGAAGAAGGCCCTGATGCCGGTGCACCAGGAGATGGCCTCGCGCGTGGGCCAGCCCACCATCGACGCGGTCTACAAGGCCGCCGGATTCGTCGCGCCGAAGTGATTTTTCAACAACGACCGGAGACAAGCATGAAGAAATTTGCCCTTACCGCCACCGCGCTGGCCGCGCTGGCGTTCATCCATCCCGCTTGCGCGACCGAGATCGACGACCTCAAGGCGGAGATCGCCGCGCAGCGCGCCGCCGCCGCCACGCAGCAGGCCCGCCTGGACGCGCTGGAGCAGCGCCTGAACGCCGCCAGCACCGCGCAGCCCGCCGTGCCGGCCAGCAAGCCGGCCATCGCGCCGTCGATGACCACCGACCAGAACGGGGTGAAGCTGATCGATGCGCCGTCCGGCGTCGCGCTCTACGACAACGGCAACACCAGCCTGCACATCTACGGCCTGATCGAGGCCACCGGCAGCCATGCCAACCACCAGACCACCGGCGGCGGCTCGACCACCGGCTTCCAGGTGGCCTGGTTCAGCGGCAACCGCCTGGGCTTCGACGCCGACCACGCGCTGGCCATCGGCGACCGGATCGGCCTGCCCGGGCTGAAGGTGATCTCGAAGCTGGAGACCGAGTTCGAGCTCCCCACCGGCGACATGGACACGGCCAACGTCTTCTTCAATCGCGACGCCTGGATGGGCTTCTACAGCGACGATCTGGGCAAACTCACGTTCGGTCGCCAGAACACCGTCACGCGCGACTTCACCGCGAGCTGGGGCGATCCCTACGGCAGCGCGGACGTCGGCCTCAAGGAAGGCGGCTACTCCAACGTCAACAACTTCAAGCAGTTCATCTTCTACTCGGGCTCGGCCAACGGCACCCGCATGAACAGCTCGATCGCCTGGAAGAAGAAGATCGGCGAACACATCGTGGCCGGCCTGGGCTACGCCTTCGGGTCGCAGGGCGCGGGCGGCAGCGGCGACGTGGGCAACGGCGGCGCCACGCCGGGCGATTTCAAGAAGGGCAGCACGCAGGAGGCCTCCATCGCGCTGAACGCGCTGCCCGTGGGCCCCGGCCTGCTCAGCGCCAACCTGTCGTACGACCGCGCCAACGTCAACGACCTGATCCATCAGTCCGAGCTCGTGGGCGGCAGCTACCGCCTGGGCATGTTCCGTGTCAACGGCGGCTTCGCGCACTACACCGCCGAGCAAGGCGTGGGCAACGCCGCCGGCACGCGCACGGACAACTCGTGGACGGTGTCCATGAGCCTGCTGCCCACGCCCGAGAACGAGATCGCCTTCGGCTTCAACGAGATGAAGGGTCGCCACGCCGGCTTCTCCGGCGGCGGCAACACCCTCAACCCGTTCGGCAGCACGGCAGGCGTGAGCGCGGTGGCCGATGGGTCGAAGAAAGCGTTCTACGGCTCGTGGATGTTCCACGTGGACCGCCAGCTCGACGTGTACGTCGCGGCCGACCACTTCAAGGTGGACGGCGGTTGGGTGATCGGCGACGCGCAGGGCAACGGCAACCACTTCGGCTCGGGTCAGGCGTACAACAACGAGACCGAGATGGCCGTGGGCGCGCGCTACAAGTTCTGACGCCGGCGTCGTGAGGCAGCACCCGGCGGGCCGCCTCGTCCCGTCGGGCCTTGACCGTGCACATACAACCAATGCACCGGCGTCTTTCCGTCCAGCGTGATGGTGTACCAGCCTTCCGCATACGTCGTCGCCCACTCCTCGAGGTGGCCGCTGTCGTCGACGCCGTAGACCTTCAGGCCGGGAGGTGCATGGATGCGCACGGTGCCTGCCGCGGGCTCGACGAGGAACGGGGCCTTGTTCTTGGCGCGCGGTTGTGAGCGGGTGCCGATCGACACCAGCAGGTTGGTCGATGCGGCGATGGGGGCGTCATCCAGGCTCTGCACCGCGACCGACGCGTTGCGCGTGACGAGGTTGAACTCGACATCTCGCAGCGAGATCGACTTGCCGCCGATCCAGCCCAGCGCGGCGCGCGTGCGTGGCGTGTCGATGGTGAAGACGCCCTCTTCCCAATTTCGCCTGAGTTCGCCGGTGTCGCTGACGACTTGCGTGGCATCGAGTGGCAGCATCGACTTGCCTGGATCCCGGATCACGATCGCGCCATCCGGCACGGGTCGGCGCTGCAGCCACGACAACGCCTTCGCCTGCGGCATGGCGATCTGCAGCTTGCCGAGCTCGATCGCCGTTCGCAAAGCCGGCGAACTGGACGGCGAAATCATCTGCCCGAAGAATGTGTTCTCGTCGAGATCGACGACATAGGTCGACGTGGCCTCCGCCACGTGGCGCTCGCGATAGAGCAAGGCCGCCGCGGGCATCATCGCCATCAGCGACGGATCGTTGTACGAATGCCAGTTGGACGGCGTGTCGCGACTCGTCGGCTCCTGGGTGTAGGCGAACTGCATGAGGGCATCCCAGCCCTGGTGGGACGCCGTGGCCGCCATGTAGAGCGGGAGGACGTGCCGATCCTGCGTCGGGAAGGGTTCGTCGTTCCATTCGCTCACCGACAGCGGGTACCCCACGACGTGTGCGCTGCCGAGCCAGTCCACCAGATTGGGGAACAGGAGCGGGTTCTTCTCCAGCGTGCCGTAGCGGCCATAGGCGTGCGCGTCGATCAGGTCGCCGGTCGTCAAGGCAGGCAAGGAATTCAGCGGATCGTTGCCCCAACTGCTGGTGGTGGCGATGGGGGCGCCTGCGCCGAGGCGACGAACGCCCTCGATCATGCGCTGGTCGAAGCGGTGCTCCAGGTCGTTCAGGAACAACCGGGAGGGCCCGGGTTCCCAGCTGCGCCAGACACGGTCCGCGGGCAGGTCGTTGTCCTTGGCGAAGGCCGTGGCGGCGTCCATGTACCACTTGTCGTGCATCGGCACGTTCTTGTCCGGCAGCAGCGCGTTGCCCAGATGCTGGGTGACGTCGTTCTCGTTGGTCAGCAGCAGTGCCACGATCGCCGCCTCGTCCTTGTAGGCGACACCGGTGTAGGCGTTCCTGTGCGTCAGGTATTCCTCGTCGAAGCGCAGCATTGCCTCCTCGATCGACGGATTGACGTAGTTGTAGCCTTTCAGGTCGGCGTTGTCGCGCCCCTTGCGGATCTCGTCGAAGCCGTCGATGTGGTCGCCCCGCTTCAAGGCGCGCTGCACGTGCAGGTCGAGCCAGACGTAGATGCCTTCGTCCTTCAGGCACTTGATCCACCAGTCCAGCCGCTCGACGGCGCTGTCGTCCAGGCTGCGGGTGTCCGACAAGCCAGCGTAGCGGCCGAAGATGTTGTCGCCCACCCAAGGCGAGTCCATGTGGTGAAGGCGCACCAGGTTGTAGCCCAGCGAGGCCAGCCGCCTGGCCTGCGCCTGAACTTCGCCGTGCGACATGCGAAACAACGCGTAGGCCGTGACATTCGTGCCCCAGAACCGCGCGGGCGTCCCATCGGCGAACACCAGTCGCCCCTTGTCCGCGCGCACGGAGCCGTGCCGTCCGGCCGGTCTGTCGGCCGCATCGAGGAACCTCAGGTCCGGCACGGCCCCGTCATTGCCCAGCCCATCGACTGGCCAGCTCGCGGGTTCGCCGCCGCCCAATCGCTCCTGCAGGGGCGCGACCATGTCCACGCCCTTGTATTGCCAGGTCGCGTGCACCTCCAGGTGACCGGACTGCAGCTTGTCCTGGAAGAAGAACGCGCGTAGCTCCGACTTGTTGCCCTTCTCGAAATAGATCGCCGCGAGTGGCCGGTCGAAGCGCACTTCTTCCTGTGGGCCGCCTTCGCGGCCCCAGCGCCAACCGCGGTTGTCGGGCAACAGTTCGGGATCGCCCATCGTCGCGTTCCAGGTCGCCTGGTCGAGCCGGAACACGATACCGCCGCCGCTCGCGTTGGCAATGTCGGAGCGCGCGTCGAACAGGAAATCGACGGACCAACCTTGCGGCTGCCGCTCGACCCGTGTCTTCATTTCCAGGCCCAGCGCCTTGGCCGACCCGCTGGCCTGGTAGCTGCCCGGCGCGAGCGTCTCGAACTTGACCGGCATGCCCGCCCAGCGCCAGTGTTCACCCCAGAAGGCGAAGCTCGGACTGTCCGCGCGTCCGCCACCGGCCTCGAGCGTCGGCAGGCCGGTGGCCTCGTCAACGCTGCTGGTCCAACGGCTTGCGGCGGTTGCGTCATGACAGGCGGCGAAGCAAAGACCGGCAATGAACGCGACAATGCTGAATTTTGGCAACTCGACTCCCTGGTTTCAGGCCCCTGCCGGATTCTGCCAAATGCCGGGATGGGCGACGTGCCCGACCGGCGCTCCCACTTGCGCGGCGCGGAAGGTCCACGCTCACGGGCCGTCGCAGTCCTCATCGCCCGGCTCGAGCTGATCCAGGTCGTCGAGGCTCGGTGGGGCGCCACGCGGCAATTCGATCGTGAATCGCGCGCCACCCTGCGGCCTCGTCTCGCCGCCGATCCTTCCGCCATGCGCCTCCACGATGGCGCGGCAGATGGCCAGGCCGAGGCCGACGCCCGGCGTCGAGCTTTCCTTGCGGCCTCGTTCGAACATGTCGAAGATGGCGGACTCCTTGCCTTTGGGAAGCCCCGGACCGCTATCGTCCACCTGGATGACGACCTGGTCGCCGACGGCTTCCGCCACGATGTCGATCGGGCTTCCCGCCGGCGTGTACTTGGCAGCGTTCTCGAGCAGGTTGCAGAGCACGCGCTCGAACAGCACCGCATCGATGTCGACCAGCGGCAGATCGTCCGCCAGCGCGACCTTGACACGTCGATGCTCGAGGACGCTGCTCATCGCCTTCAGGGCGGTACCGATCACTTCTTCCAGGGGCTGCCACTGGCGGTTCAGCTTCACCGGACCGGACTGCAGCCGCGCCATGTCGAGCAGGTTGCTGACCATCGAGTTCATCCGCATGGCGGCGTCCCTGATCCGTTGCGCGGTCTCGAGTTCGACGGAGGAGACGGGCAGCTTCGCCATGGTCAGCGATTCCGCCATGCCGACGAGCGCCGACAGCGGCGTTCGCAAGTCGTGGGAGATCGCGGCGAGCAGCGAATTCCGGAGTCGCTCCGATTCCATCTGCACGGTGACGGTCTGCGCGACGTCGACGTAGTGGATCCGCTCGAGCGAGATTGCCAGCAGTGACGCGCAGGTGTCCAGCAGGCGGCGCTGCTCCGGGCCGGCCAGCCTTTCCGGGCTGTTGGTGGAGATGGCCAGCACGCCACGCATGCGCATGGGCGCCTTGAGGGGCATGTACAGCACCGGCGCGGCCGCGAGCGTGTTGGTACCGTACCCCGCCGCCTCGTCGTGGTCGAACGCCCACTGCGCGACGCCGACATCCATCCCCTCGGGCTGGCCCTCGGCGTGCACGGCGCCGTGCAGTAGATCCTCCATGTCGGGAACGATCAGGGCCGCCGTCGCGCCGAACTCGGACTTCATGAAGCGGGCGCCGATCTCGGCAATCTGCTCGGGCATCAGCGCCCCGGAAAGATCGCGCGACATGGCGTACATCGCGCGCACCCGCTCCTCGCGCAGGCGGGCGACGCGCGCCTGGAACTTGAGGCCGGCCGTGAGCTGCCCGATGACCAGCGCCACCACCAGCATGACGCCGAAAGTCAGCAGATATTGGGCGTCGGTCACGCTGAAGCTGAAGCGTGGCGGCACGTAGAAGAAGTCGAACATGCCCACGGTGAGCAGCGACGCCAACACGGCCGGTCCCCGGCCGAACCGGATGGCGACGCCCACCACCGCCAGCAGGAACACCATCACGATGTTCGCGCCGTCCAGCATCGGCGTGAGCGGCGCCACGGCGAGCGTCACCGCGCCGCAGATCGCCGCGCTCCAGAAGTAGCTGGCCCAGGCGATCGAATCCTTCTCGTGGACGCTGATCCGGCGGTCCTTGGCGTGCGAGCCGCCGCCAACGCGCTCGGGCAACGCCACCTGCAGCAGGTCGAGATCGTCCGCCATCGAGCCGACGGTCTCGGCCAGTCTGGGCTTCCACGGGCGGTACCGGCGGTGGGTGTCACGGCCGAGCACCACGCGAGGCAGGTTGTGCTCGTGCGCGTAGCGGACGATGCTCCCCGCCACGGAGCTGCCGCTCAGCACCGCGGTGATGGCGCCGCTGTCCTCCGCTGATTTCAGCAGCTGAAGCACGCGCTGGCGCGTGGCATCGGGCAGCCGCTGCAAGGCCGGCGTCTCCACGTAGATGCAATGCCAGGGCACGCCCAGTTGCGCGGACAGGCGGGCCGTCGTCCGCACCAGCTTCTCCGAGCGATCGTCCGGGCCGACGCAGAGCAGGATGGACTCGCGCGTCTGCCACACCGGTGCGGCCTGGAGGTTGCGCCGGTACCGCAGCATCTCGCTGTCGACCCGATCGGCCGTGCGCCGCAGCGCCAGCTCGCGCAGCGCGATCAGGTTGCCCTTGCGGAAGAAGTTGCGCACCGCGCGCTCCGCCTGTTGCGGCAGGTAGACCTTGCCCTCCTTGAGGCGCAGCAACAGGTCGTCCGGCGGCAGGTCGACGATGACGACTTCGTCGGTCGCGTCGAACACACGGTCGGGCACCGTCTCCCACACCCGGATGCCGGTGATCCCGGTGACGATGTCGTTGAGGCTCTCCAGGTGCTGGACGTTCATCGCCGACCAGACGTCGATGCCCGCGTCCAGCAGCTCCTCGACGTCCTGCCAGCGCTTCGCGTGGCGGGATCCCGCCACGTTGGAGTGCGCCAGCTCGTCGACGAGCACCAGTTGGGGCTTGCGCTCCAACGTGCCGTCGAGATCGAACTCGCGCAGGACGCGATCGCGGTAGCGGATCTCCTTCAGCTCGAGCTTTGGAAGACCCGTGACCAGCGCCTCCGTCTCCGCGCGGCCATGCGTCTCGATGACTCCGATGACGACGTCGACACCCTGCTGTTGCTGCACCCTGGCCGCCGAGAGCATGGCGAACGTCTTGCCGACGCCCGCGGACGCGCCGAAGAACAGCTTGAGCTTTCCTCGGCGAGCCTGCACCTCCTCGTCCTTGATCCGGGCGAGAAGGCGGTCGGGGTCGGGTCGACTGTCGGTCATCGTGTCGGCATCAGAACGTGCGGCCGACCTGGACGATGAACACCGGCTTGTTCACGTCGCGGGTCTGGGCGTTGCCGTATGACAGCCCGCCCACCGGCGGACGATAGAACCTGTCGTTGTTCGCCCCGGCGCCGGCCGCGGACACACTCCAGCCCCCCGTGAAGGTCTTGCTGAGCGTCACGCGGTAGTCGGTGTAGTCGGGGTCGACGCCGGCGTAGGTCGCCTTGACGTCCGTGTGCCCCACGTGGCCCACCAGGCTGATGTCGTCGGTGATGGCCCATGTGGCCGACAGGTCGTGGTACAGCGTTCCGCTGGTGTGGCCCGAGTAGCCCGTCGAGCGGTTGGCGCCAAAGTAGTCGCCGGTCGAGACCGACAGCTTGTAGGCGATCCACTTCCAGGACACGCCGGCGTTGAGCTCGAACGTGTTCAACGACTGCGACGGCAGCGCGCACGGGGCCGGGTACGCCGCCGAGCCGCACGCCGACTTGTTGAAGTTGGCGCCCGGATAGTAATAGCCGTAGCCGCCCACGGTGTAGCCGAAGTCGTCGCTGAACTTGCCGTTGTAGCCGGCGTAGTAGTCCATCTCGAGGCTGCCGCCGGGATACGAGTTGCCGGACACGTTGGACGCCCACACGCCGGCATAGAGGCCGTTGGCCAGCACGAGGTCGGCGCCGCCCTGGATGGCCGGCTTGCCCCAGGTCTGGTCGATGCCGCGGAAGCGGTAGTCGCTCACGAGGTTGACGTTGGTGGTCGCGGTCACGAAGGGTGTGGCGGCCGGCGCGTCGTCGGCATGCGCCGGGGACGCGGCCAGGAGAAGGAAGGATGCCAGCGCGCAGGCGCCGGACAGGATGCGAGTCGAGTTCATGGGAATGGGTATGAAGAAAGAAGGAGGTCGAACTCAGGACGCACTGGGGTGCTGAAGTTCGAGGTTCATGTCGAGGACGTTGACGCGCGGCTCGCCGAGCAGGCCCAGCAGGCGGCCCTCGGTGTGCCGCGCGATGATGTCTTCGACGATGGCTTGCGAGACGCCACGCAGTCGCGCGATGCGGGCGGCCTGGTACTGCGCCGCGGCGACGCTGATCTCGGGATCCAGGCCGCTGGCGGACGTGGTGACGAGGTCGACCGGCACCGCGGCCTTGTTGCCCGGGTCGGCCGCTCGCAGCGCATCGGCGCGACCCTTGATGGCATCGGTGAGCGCCGGGTTCAACGGGCCCAGGTTGGAGCCGCTGGAGCCCTGGCCGTTGTTGGCCATCGGCGACGTGGCCGACGGACGGCCCCAGAAGTACTTCGGATCGCTGAAGTTCTGGCCGATGAGCGACGAGCCCACCGTCTTGCCGTCCCGCACGATCAGGCTGCCCGCGGCCTGGTGAGGAAAGGCGGCCTTGGCGACGCCGGTGACGGCGAGCGGATACAGCACGCCGGTGACGACGGTCAGCAAGACGAACAGGCTGACGGCGGGACGAATCATTGCTTTCATGGGGAACTCCAGTTCAGACGAAGCCGACGACACTGAGGACCATGTCGATCAGCTTGATGCCGACGAACGGCACGACGACGCCGCCGAGGCCGTAGACGGCGAGGTTGCGGCGCAGCAGCAGCGCGGCGCCGACGGCGCGGTACTTGACGCCCTTGAGCGCCAGCGGGATCAGGAAGATGATGACCAGCGCGTTGAAGATCACGGCCGACAGCACCGCCGAGTTCGGGCTGGCCAGGCGCATCACGTTGAGCGCGGCGAGCTGCGGATAGGTGGTGACGAACGCCGCCGGGATGATGGCGAAATACTTGGCGACGTCGTTGGCGATGCTGAACGTCGTCAGCGAGCCGCGTGTCATCAGCATCTGCTTGCCGGTCTCCACGATCTCGATGAGCTTGGTCGGATTGCTGTCGAGGTCGACCATGTTGCCGGCCTCCTTCGCGGCCTGCGTGCCCGAGTTCATCGCCACGGCCACGTCGGCCTGCGCCAGCGCGGGCGCATCGTTGGTGCCGTCGCCGGTCATCGCCACCAGCTTGCCCTGCGACTGGTACTCGCGGATCAGCGCGAGCTTCTGCTCGGGCGTCGCCTCGGCCAGGAAGTCGTCGACGCCCGCCTCCGCCGCGATCGCCGCGGCGGTGAGCTTGTTGTCGCCGGTCACCATCACCGTCTTGATGCCCATCCGGCGCAGCTCGGCGAAGCGCTCCTTGATGCCGCCCTTGATGATGTCCTTGAGCTCGATCACGCCCATCACGCGCGTGCCGTCGCACACCACCAGCGGCGTGCTGCCGCGGCGCGAGACGTCGTCGATGGTGGTCACCAGGGCCGGCGGAAAGGTGCCGCCCAGCGATTCGACGTGCTTGCGGATGGCGGTGGCGGCGCCCTTGCGGATCTGGCGAACGGGGGTGCCTTCGGCGCCCTGCATGTCGACGCCGCTCATCCGGGTCTGCGCGGAGAAGTGCACGAACTGCGCGCCGAGCGACTGGATGTCGCGTTCGCGCAGGTTGAACTTCTGTTTCGCGAGCACCACGACGCTGCGGCCTTCGGGCGTTTCGTCCGCGAGCGACGCCAGCTGCGCGATGTCCGCCAGCTCCGCCTCCTTGACGCCCGGCGCGACCAGGAACGCATCCGCCTGGCGGTTGCCCAGCGTGATGGTGCCGGTCTTGTCGAGCAGGAGCACGTCGACGTCGCCGGCGGCCTCCACGGCGCGTCCGGAGGTGGCGATCACGTTGGCCTGCATCATGCGGCTCATGCCGGCCACGCCGATGGCCGACAGCAGGCCCGCGATGGTGGTCGGGATCAGGCACACGAGCAGCGCGATCAGCACGGTCACCGTCACCGGCGCCCCGGCCTTGGCGGCCTCGACGCTGAACAGCGAGAACGGCATCAGCGTGACGGTGACGCCCAGGAACACGATGGTCAGCGCCACCAGCAGGATCGTCAGCGCGATCTCGTTGGGCGTCTTCTGGCGCTTCGCGCTCTCGACCATGGCGATCATGCGGTCGACGAAGGTCTCGCCCGGATTGGCGGTGACACGCACCACGATCCAGTCGGACAGCACGCGCGTGCCGCCGGTCACGGCCGAGAAATCGCCGCCCGACTCCCGGATGACCGGGGCCGACTCGCCGGTGATCGCGCTCTCGTCGACCGAGGCGACGCCTTCGATGACCTCGCCATCGGCCGGCACCACGTCGCCGGCGATCACGTAGATCGCGTCGCCCTTGCGCAGATCCTGCGATTCGATCGGGATCCACTTGGCGGTGGAGACGGGCTCGGACAGCTTCTTGGCCCAGGTTTCCCTCTTGAGGCTGCGCAGCGAGGCCGCCTGCGCCTTGCTGCGGCCTTCGGCCAGGGCCTCGGCGAAGTTGGCGAACAGCACCGTGAACCACAGCCACAGCGCGATGGCCAGGATGAAGCCCGCGGACGCCTCGCTCTTGCCCGTGAGGGCCTGGACGAAGAGCAGGCTGGTGATGATGCTGCCGACATAGACGACGAACATCACCGGGTTGCGCCACTGGACGCGAGGATCCAGCTTGACGAACGAGTCCCGGATGGCCGGTTTCACCAGCTTGGGGTCGAACAGGGTAAACGTATTGCGAGTCATGTTTGAGCTCACTTCCAGAGCACGAGGTGCTCGATCACGGGTCCGAGCGCGAGCGCCGGGACATAGTTCAGCAGGCCGACCAAAAGCACCACGCCGATGAGCAGCGAGATGAACAGCGGGCCGTGCGTGGGCATGGTTCCTTCCGTCACCGCGATGCGCTTCTTCGCGGCCATCGAGCCGGCGATCGCCAGAACGGGCACGATCACGCCGAAACGTCCGAACCACATCGCGATGGCGAGCATCGTGTTGTAGAACGGCGTGTTCGCCGACAGCCCGCCGAAGGCGCTGCCGTTGTTGTTGGCCGCGGACGTGAAGGCGTACAGGATCTCGGAGTAGCCGTGGGCGCCGGGGTTGGCGATGCCGGCCTTGCCCGCGTCCGTCATGACCGCGATGGCCGTTCCGGCGAGGACCAGCAGCGGCGTGACGAGGATGGCGATCGACGTCATCTTCATCTCGTACGACTCGATCTTCTTGCCCAGGTATTCCGGCGTCCGCCCGATCATCAGCCCGGCGATGAACACAGCGAGGATGGCGAAGATCAACATGCCGTAGAGACCGGTTCCGACACCGCCGAACACCACTTCGCCGAGCTGCATGTTGACCAGCGGTACCATGCCGCCGAGCGGGGTGAAGGAGTCGTGCCAGGCGTTGACGGCGCCGCATGACGCGTCGGTGGTGATGGTCGCAAACAGCCCGGAGTCCGCGATGCCGAACCGGGTCTCCTTGCCTTCCATGTTGCCCCCGGACTGGCTGGCGGTCATGGACTGGTCGACGCCGAGCGCCGCGAACTGCGGATTGCCCTGCTGTTCGAACGTCATCGCGCCGATCGCGCCGACCGCGAACAACACGAACATGGCGATGTAGACGGTCCAGCCCTGTCGCTTGTCGGAGACCATGCGTCCGAACGTGAAGCACAGGCCGGCCGGGATCAGGAAGATCAGCAGCATCTCGACGAAGTTCGTCAGCGACGTCGGGTTCTCGTACGGGTGCGCCGAGTTGGCGTTGAAGAAGCCGCCGCCATTCGTGCCGAGCAGCTTGATGGCTTCCTGCGAGGCCACCGGGCCCATGGCGATCGTCTGGTGATCCGAAGACTTGTCTTCCATCACCGGCGCGCCCTTGGCGTCCTTCATCGGCTGCCCGTCGGTACCCAGCTTCGGCTCCTGCCACTTGTTGACCTCGACCGTCTGCACGTCCTTGTAGGCGTCGAAATTCTGCACGACCCCTTGCTGGACGAAGAACACGGCGAAGACGAACGAGAGCGGCAACAGGATCCACAGCGTCACGCGGGTCAGGTCGACCCAGGCGTTGCCGATGCCCTTGATCGAGTGGCGAGCGAAGCCGCGGATCAGCGCGATGACGACGACGATGCCTGTGGCGGCCGAGAAGAAGTTCTGCACCGCCAGCGCCAGCATCTGCGTGAGATAGCTCATCGCCTGCTCGCCGCTGTAGCCCTGCCAGTTCGTGTTGGTCACGAAGCTGATGGCCGTGTTGAACGACGAATCGGGCGAGAGGTTGGCCATCGCCTGCGGATTGAGCGGCAGCCAGAACTGCAGGCGCTGCATCGCGTAGACGACGAGCACGCCCAGGCCGTTGAACAGCAGGATGGCCAGCGCGTATTGCAGCCAGCCCATGTCCATGTCGGCCTTGATGCCGCAAAGGCGGTACAGGCCGCCCTCGATCCGGCCCGCCAGCTTGAATCTGCCCTCCATCACGTTGGCGATGTAGCGCCCCGTGGGAATGGCCAGCAGCAGCAGCACGAGGCTGTAGGCCACCAGCAGGGTCCATGAATGGCCGGTCACGAGAATTTCTCCGGTTGAAGCAATGCGATCACCAGGTAGACCAGCAGGCCCACCGAGACGACGCCACCGAGCACTAGGAGCCAAGTCATTTGGTTCCTCCGACAAGCAACGCGCAGCCGCGGGCCATTCCAGCGATCAAGAGCCAGAACACCACCGCGAGCACGACATAAACGACATCCATGAGACGCCCTCCTGAAAACGATTCATGGATCGTAGAAATTCGCTCGTCAAGATGTTGGTAAATTGCCCGCCGTGCGCATAAAGATCTCGTAACGACGGGTGCGTGCAGGCGACGGTTCAGGCCCGCTACAGACAGGCGCGAATTTGGCGCACGGCGCCCCTCGATGGTGCGGATTGACAGGGAATCAACAGGTTTCTGACAAGAATGTCAGTAAGCTGGTGCGAACAAAAATCCCATCGCTTCGCCATGAACCCCGCCAACGCTCCCTTGACCATCGTCCACGTCGTCTTCTCGTCTCGCATTGCCGGCGGTGAGCGCCACTGCGTCGATCTCGCATTGGCGCAGGCAGCTGCCGGCCACCACGTGCACGTCGTCGGAATGCGAGGTTCCGCGGTCGAGGAGGCGCTGGGCGGCGCCGTTCCATTCCACGGGCTGGGGATGCCGCTGGCGCGCGGCTTGCGCGTCGACCGACTCGCACGCAGGCTGCGCGCCGATATCGTCCACGGCCACCTCGGGCCGGCCTGCAAGGCGGTGGCGCACGTCGGTGACGCCCATCGCCTCGGCACGCTGCACGTCGGATACAAGGCGCATCACCACGCGCGCCTGGATGGGTTGATCTGCGTCAACTCCACCCAGCGCGGGCTGCTGGGCGACTACGCCGGCGAGGCGAGCGTGATCCATAACTGGGCGCCGCGCCACGCGCCGATGGCGGGCGACCTGCGCGCCGAGCTGGGCCTGCGTCCGGATCAATTGCTGGTGGGTTCGCTCGGCCGCCTGCACGAGAGCAAGGGCATGGACTTGCTGGTCGCCGCCTTCCGCGCCCATGCGCCTGCCGACGCCGCGCTGGCGATC
>JBBQYL010000023.1:0-37572 GCA_038208735.1 Burkholderiales bacterium | reverse complement strand
TCACCGCCACGGCACGCGCCGACGACGGCCTAGCCGCCATCGCGGCGCTGGGCGCCAAGCCGCTCAAGCTCGACGTGGCCGACGCTGCCAGCGCGTCCGGCCTGGCCTGGATGATCGACGGCGAGGCCTTCGACACCGTCGTCTACGTGGCGGGCGTCTACGGACCGCGCAGCACTGGGCTGGAGCCGCCGTCGGTGGACGACTTCGACGCGGTGATGCGCACCAACGTGCTGGGTGCGATGCGCGTGCTGCCTTCGGTGGCCGACGCGCTGGCGCCGCCGTCCGGCGGCCAGCCGGGCGCGCGCATCGGCGTGGTCTCGTCGCGCATGGGCTCCATCGGCCTGCGCAACGCCGTCTCGGGCTGGACGTACCGCGCCTCCAAGGCCGCCGTCAACTCGGTGTTGAAGGACGCGTCCATCGCGCTGGCGGGCCGCGCGTTGTGCGTGGCGTTGCATCCCGGCTGGGTGCGCACCGAGATGGGCGGCTCCGGCGCCGACATCGACGCCTCCGAATCGATCGCCGGCATGCGCCGCACGCTCGCGGGCCTCGACGCCGCGAGCAACGGCAGCTTCCTGAACCACGACGGCACGCCGCTGGCCTGGTAGCACTGGCAAACCCAAACAAGGAACGAGACAACCATGTACCTCTCCGAAGACCATCGCGCCGTGCAGGACGCCGTCCGCGTGTTCGTGCGCGATCGCATCGCGCCGCGCGCCGCCGCCTGGGATCGCGAATCGCACTTTCCGCGCGAGGAACTGCGCGGCCTGGCCGAGCTGGGCTGCTACGGCATCGCCGTGCCGGTGGAATGGGATGGCGCGGGGCTGGACTACCTGTCGGTGGCGCTGATCCTCGAGGAGATCGCGGCCGGCGACGGCGCCACGTCCACCATCATCAGCGTCACCAACTGCCCGGTGAACACGATCATGATGGCGTTCGCCAACGACGCGCAGAAGGAGCGCTTCCTCAAGCCGCTGGCGCGCGGCGAGATGCTGGGCGCGTTCTGCCTCACCGAGCCGCACGTGGGATCGGAGGCCGGCGGCCTGCGCACCACCGCCGTGAAGGACGGCGACGAGTACGTGCTCAACGGCGTCAAGCAGTTCGTCACCAGCGGCAAGAACGGCGACCTCGCCATCGTGATGGCGGTCACCGACAAGGCCGCCGGCAAGAAGGGCATCAGCGCCTTCCTCGTGCCCACCGCCACGCCCGGCTACACGGTGGCCCGGCTCGAGGACAAGATGGGCCAGCATGCCAGCGACACCGCGCAGATCCTGTTCGAGAACTGCCGCATCCCCGCTGCGAACCTGATCGGCGAGGAAGGCCAGGGCCTCAAGATCGCGCTGTCCGGGCTGGAGGGCGGACGCATCGGCATCGCGTCGCAGTCGGTGGGCATGGCGCGCGCGGCGTTCGAGGCGGCGCTGGCCTATTCGAAGGATCGCGTGGCGTTCGCCAAGCCCATCTTCGAGCACCAGGCCATCCAGTTCAAGCTGGCCGACATGGCCACGCAGATCGAGGCCGCGCGCCAGCTGATCCATCACGCGGCCAGCCTGAAGGACGCCGGCCAGCCGTGCCTGAAGGAGGCCGCGATGGCCAAGCTGTTCGCCAGCGAGATGGCCGAGCGCGTGTGCTCCGCGGCCATCCAGGTGTTCGGCGGCTACGGCTACACCAACGACTTTCCGGTGGAGCGCATCTACCGCGACGTGCGCGTGTGCCAGATCTACGAAGGCACGTCCGAAGTGCAGAAGATCCTCATCGGGCGAGCCCTGGCGCCGTGAAGCCGCTGCTGGTCTCGGCGAGTGGCATCCATCCGATGCCGTCTTCACGAAAGATGAGCGCGTGGCTGCAGATCGACGGCTCGCTGAGCGCGCGCATCGCGTCGGCCAGCGGCAACGTGACGGTACGCGTGCTGCGCCAGGGGCCGGTGCGGCTGCAGGCGGCCGAGGCCCGGCGGCTGCGTTGTCCCGCGGGCGCGGCCGCGCACGGGCGCGAGGTGATCCTGCTGGCCGACGGCGCGCCGGTGGTCTACGCGCGCTCGGTGCTGCAGGCCGTGCACGCGCGCGGCACCTGGAAGGCGATCCGCGGGCTGGGCAACCGGGCGCTGGCCGACCTGCTGTTCGGGCTGCCCGCCGCGCATCGTTCGGGATTCGATTTCGCGCGTTTCGCACCCGGCTCGGGCATCGCCGCCACGGTGCACCGCCGCTGGCGCGACGCCACGGGCACCGATTGGGGGCGGCGCGAGGTCTGGGCGCGCTGCTCGGTGTTCACGCGCCGGCACGCACCGTTGCTGGTCACCGAGTGCTTCGCGCCGGCCATCGCGACCCTGGCCGCGCCGCAACGGGCCCGCGCGGTGCCCTGGCGGGCGCCGAGCCGGCGAGAAGCTTCGGGTTAGCCCCGAGAGATCGGGAAACCCGTCGTATTTCGGCGCCGTCGGCCTGCAGTTCGTCGCAAAGGCCGGGCGCCGGACGATCTTCGAGGGAACCATTGGCGCGCTGGCGACACCCATGTCGCTGCACTGATTTCGTTGCGGCTCGCGCGGCTCTCCGCTGCTCGACCGCAGGCCATCCCCGGGTGGCCGAGGCCCGTCGAGCCTGTGCCCCACGAGGGTGCGGTCACGGTCGGGCTGAACACCGTCAACCTATCCAAGGACGTCTCTTGATTCCCTTCCGCCTCGCCACGCTCGTGGCCGCCCTGTCCGTGGCCATGGCCGCGCAAGTCTGCGTCGCCGCAGAGCCGGCCGCTTCCCCCGCTCGTTCCGCTGTCGCCGTGCCCGGCCTGGACAAGGCCGGAATGGATCCCGCGGTGCGGCCGCAGGACGACCTGTTCCTCGCGATGAATGGCGGCTGGATCGCTCGCACCGAGATCCCGGCCGACAAGACGGCCTGGGGCTCGTTCCACCAGTTGCGCGAGCTTTCCGACCAACGCGTCAAGGGGATCGTCGAGGAGCTTGCCGCCAGGCCGCAGGCCGCCGGCACCGTCGAGGCCAAGATCGGCACCTTCTACGCGAGCTACATGGACACCGCGGCCATCGACGCCGACGGCACTCGTCCGCTCGCGCCGTACCGGGCGCAGGTGGAAGCCGTGCGCAACAAGAAGGATCTCGTCCTCCTGCTGGGCCGATGGGCCGGCGTCGTCAGCACGCCCCTTGGCCTGGGCGTGGGCCCGGATGCGAAGAATCCCTTCGTGTATTCGGCGGGTACCGACCAGGGCGGCCTGGGCATGGACAACCGCGACTACTACCTCAAGGCCGACGAGCGCCTGGCGAAGGCGCGCACCGCCTACGTCGCCTACCTGCGCACGCTGCTGACGCTGGACGGCGACAAGGAAGCGGCCGCGCACGCCGACGCGGTGATGGCGCTGGAGACGAAGATCGCCACCGTCCAATGGTCGAAGGAAGACAACCGCGACCCGGTCAAGACCTACAACCCGATGACGCTGGCCGAACTGACGGCCAAGGCGCCCGAGATCGACTGGAAGGCCTTCCTCGCCGCCGGCGAAGTGGTGGATCCGCCGTTCGTCTCGATCTCGCAACCCAGCTATGCCTGGGCGCTCGCCGGCCTGATCAAGGATCAGCTGCTCGATACATGGAAGGCCTACCTGCGCGTGCGCCTGCTCGACGCGAACGCGCGCGTGCTGCCGGCCGCGTTCCGCGAGGCGTCGTACCAGTTCCACGACGTGGCCATCACCGGCGTCACGCAGGATCAACCTCGCTGGCAGCACGGCGTGGCCAGCGTCAACGGCGCGCTCGGCGAGGCGGTGGGCCAGGTCTACGTGGCGAAGTACTTTCCGCCGGCCTACAAGACGCGCATGGTGGAACTGGTGGACAATCTGCTCAAGAGCTACGCGCGGTCCATCGACGGACTCACATGGATGAGCCCGGCCACCAAGGCCGAGGCGCATGCCAAGCTGGCGAAGTACGGCGTGAAGATCGGCTATCCCGACGTCTGGCGCAACTACGATGGCCTCGAGGTGAAGGCGCACGACCCGGTGGGCAACCACATGCGCGCTGCACAGTTCAATCATCACCGCGAGGTGGTGCGCAACGGCAAGAAGGTGGATCGCACCGAGTGGGAGATGACGCCCCAGACCGTCAACGCCTACTACGCGCCCGATCGCAACGAAGTGGTGTTCCCGGCCGCCATCCTGCAGCCGCCGCTGTTCGACATGACGGCCGACGATGCCGTCAACTACGGCTCCATCGGCGCGATCATCGGCCACGAGATCAGCCACGGCTTCGACGACCAGGGCAGCCAGTACGACGGCGACGGCAGGCTGCGCAACTGGTGGACGCCGCAAGACCGCCAGGCCTTCGAGGCCGTCACCAGCAAGCTCGACGCGCAGTACGCGGCCTACGAGCCGCTGCCCGGTACGCACCTGAGCGGCAAGCTCACGCTCGGCGAGAACATCGCCGACCTGTCCGGCCTGCAGATCGCCTTCAAGGCCTGGAAGCTGTCGCTGGCCGGCAAGCCCGCCCCGGTGATCGACGACCTTACGGGCGAGCAGCGGTTCTTCTACGCCTTCTCGCAGGCATGGCGCTCGAAGACGCGGGATGCGCGCGCGTTGCAACTCGTCGTCATCGACCCGCACTCGCCGGCGCAGTTCCGCGCCGACGGAACGGCCATCAACAGCGACGCCTTCCACGAGGCGTTCGGCACCAAGCCGGGCGACAGGATGTGGAAGGCGCCGGCCGACCGCCTGCGTCTGTGGTAGTCCACGCCCACGACACCCATCAACTTCCGCAGAAAGAGCCAATGAATCATCCGTTCCGCCCGGCCGCGCTCGTCGTCGCCCTGTCGCTGGCCTTCTCGGCCCCCCTGTCCCTTGCGGCCGATGTCGCCGCCTCGGCCGTCGCGCCCGTGGCGGCCGCGCCGGCGCCGCTGACGTCGGGCCTCGACAAGGCTGGCATGGACACCGCCGTGCGCCCGCAGGACAGCCTGTACGGCGCGATGAACGGCACGTGGCTGAAGAACACGCCGATCCCCGCGGACAAGCCCTACAACGGCGTGATGCTCGACCTGTACAACCTGTCCAACGACCGCCTCAAGGCCATCATCGAAGGCCTGGCCGCCAAGCCGCAGGCGGCCGGCAGCAACGGCGCCAAGATCGCCGACTTCTACGCGAGCTACATGGATACCGCAGCGATCGACGCCGCGGGGCTCAAGCCCATCGCGCCGTATCTCGCGCAGATCGACGCCGTCAAGAGCAAGAAGGACCTGGTCGTGCTGATGGGCCAGTGGGCCAGCCTCATCGACCTGCCCATCGGCATGGGCGTGTCGGTCGACGCGAAGAATCCGGCGGTCTACTCCGCCAGCACCGGCCAGGGCGGCCTGGGCCTGGGCACCCGTGACTACTACCTGGAGCGCGACGCCCGCTTCGCGAAGGCCCGGGCGGCCTACCTCGAGTACGTGCGCACGCTGCTGGCCGCCGAGGGCAGCCGCAACGCGAAGATCGAGGCGTCCGCCATCATGGGCCTGGAGACGCGCATCGCGAAGGCGCAGTGGACGCCCGAACAGAACCGCGATCCGGTCAAGACCTACAACCCGATGACGCTCCAGCAGCTCGCCGCCAAGGCGCCCGGCGTCGACTGGGCGGGGTACCTGGCCGCGGGCCAGCTGGTGGATCCGCCGTTCGTCTCGATCGCGCAACCCAGCTACACCTGGGCCGCCGCCAAGCTGATCCAGTCCGAGCCGCTCGACGTGTGGAAGGCCTACCTGCGCGTTCGCCTGATCGACGCGTTGGCCAACGAGCTGCCGGCCGACATTCGCGCCGCGCGCTTCCAGTTCCGCGGCGTGGCCCTCACCGGCACGCCCACCGACATCCCGCGCTGGGAACGCGCGGTCAACACGCTCAGCGACTCGATGGGCGAGGCCATCGGCCAGGCGTACGTGGCCGAGTACTTCCCGCCGGCCTACAAGGCGCGCATGGTGCAGCTGGTGGACAACCTGCTCAAGACCTACGCGATGTCCATCGACGGCCTCACGTGGATGAGCCCCGAGACCAAGGTGCAGGCGCACGCCAAGCTGTCCAAGTACACCGTCAAGATCGGCTACCCCGACGTCTGGCGTGATTACGGCGCGCTCGAGGTGAAGGCCGGCGACCCGGTCGGCAACGCGGTGCGCGCGGCGCAGTTCGAGTACCACCGCCAGGTCGTGCGCAACGGCAAGCCTGTCGACCACACGGAATGGGGCATGACGCCGCAGACGGTGAACGCGTACTACGACCCGAGCAAGAACGAGATCGTGTTCCCGGCCGCCTTCCTGCAGCCGCCGCTGTTCGACATGAAGGCCGACGACGCCAGCAACTACGGCGCCATCGGCTCGGTGATCGGCCACGAGATCAGCCACGGCTTCGACGACGAGGGCAGCCAGTTCGATGGCGACGGCAAGCTTCGCAACTGGTGGACGCCGGCCGACCGCAAGGCGTTCGACGCGATCACCTCCCGCCTCGACGCGCAGTACTCGGCCTACGAGGCGCTGCCGGGCGTGCACGTGAAGGGCCGGCTGACGCTGGGCGAGAACATCGCCGACCTGTCGGGCCTGCAGATCGCGTACAAGGCGTGGAAGCTGTCGCTCAACGGCCAGCCGTCGCCCGTCATCGACGGCTTCACCGGCGAGCAGCGCTTCTACTACGGCTTCGCCCAGGCGTGGCGCGAACGCGATCGCGACGAGGCGATGCTGCGCTGGACGGTGAGCGATCCGCACTCGCCCTCGCGCTTCCGCGTGCTGGGCGCGTCGATCAACAGCGACGGCTTCCACGAGGCCTTCGGCACCCAGCCGGGCGACAAGATGTGGAAGGCACCGGCCGACCGCATTCGTCTCTGGTGACATGATGCGGGGATGACGTCATCCCCGCTTCCCGAGCTCCCCCACAGCGCGCGCCTCCGCGCCCAGGAACTGATCCAGCGCAGCGGCCGCGCGCTGCTGGGCCTGGCGGGCCCGCCGGGCGCCGGCAAGTCGACGCTGGCGGCCGTGCTGCAGGCCGAGTTCGCCAAGGTGGCGCAGGTGGTGCCCATGGACGGCTTCCACCTGGCCAACGTCGAACTCGAGCGCCTGGGCCGGCGCGCGCGCAAGGGCGCGTCCGACACCTTCGACTCGGCCGGCTACGTGGCGCTGCTGCGCCGGCTGCTGGTGCAGGACGACGGCGAGGTGATCTACGCGCCGGAGTTCCGGCGCGAGATCGAGGAGCCCATCGCCGGCGCGATCCCGATCCACGCGCGCACGCAACTGGTCATCACCGAAGGCAACTACCTGCTGCTCGACGAGGGCCCGTGGGCCGACGTCAGGGGCCTGCTGGACGAGATCTGGTACGTGGACGTGCCCGACGAGGTGCGCCTCCACCAATTGACCCGCCGCCACGAGCAATTCGGCCGCAACGCCGAGGAGGCCGCGGAGTGGGTACGGGGCACCGACGAGCCGAATGCGCGGCTGATCGAGGCGTCGCGGGTGCGGGCGTCGTTCGTGTTCCGGTGGGATGACGAGTGAGGCGCAATCCGTAAAGGGGCCAGACCCCGGGCATCAAGCGACGCTGATCGGAATCACCCGCCCGCGCTCCGCCGGCCCGGCCTTCGTCGCGGCATCGCCACCGCGCCCATGCCACTGGTCCAGCAGCACGCGCCACTGCGCGCGGCCGGTGGCCAGGTTGCCCAGTTTCACGTGCCCATAGCCGCGGATGCGCTCCGGCACGCGGGCGATCTGCTGTGCCAGCGCGTGCCGGTCGGCTGACAGCATCGGCAGGATCTCCGTGCGCAGCATCGCTTCGTAGTCCTCGGCGAGCTGGCGTTCGAGCTTGCGCTCCTCGGTGTGGCCGAACGGGTCGGCCCAGGTGCCGCGCAGGCCCTTGAACTTCGCCAGCACGCGCAGCGTGGGCATCAGCCAGGGGCCGATGCGCATCTTCTTCGGGCGGCCGTCGGGGCCCGGGCGCGCGATCAGCGGCGGGGCCATGTGGAATTCCATCTTGCCCACGCTGTCGAACTGCTCGGCCAGCGACTTCGCGAAGCTGCCGTCGGTGTACAGGCGCGCCACCTCGTACTCGTCCTTGATGGCCAGCAGCCGCGAGAACTGCTGCGCGACGATGGTCGTGAGCGGCGCGCCGGGCGTGCCCAGCGCCTGTTCGCGCGCATGCACTTCCTCGACCAGCGTGCGGAAGCGCGCGGCGAGCGTGGCGCCCTGGTACGCGGTAAGGAACGCGACGCGGCGCTCGATCAGCCCTTCGGGCCCGAACAGCGACAGCTTCGCCGAAGCGTCCGCCGGAGGCTGGTCGGCGCCCATGATGCGCTTGAACGCCGAGGGATCGGTCGCGGCCAGGCGGCCGATGGCGAACGCGGTCTTGTTGTTTTCCACGGCCACGTTGTTCAGCTCGATCGCGCGCATCAACGCGGCGTGCGACACCGGCACCAGCCCGCGCTGCCAGCATGCGCCCAGCATGATGACGTTGGACGGCATCGTGTCGCCCATCAGCTCCTGCGCCAGCGCCTGGGCGTCGACCAGCTGCACGCGGTCGTCGCCGGCCGCGTGGCGCAGCTTGGCGATCAGCGCGGGGGCATGCATCGTCGCGTCGGGATTGCGCACGAAGGCGGCGGTGGCGATCTCGTGGGTGTTGGCGAGGATGGCGCTGCGGCCGTGCTTCACCGTGGCCAGCGCGTCGTCCGACGCGCCCACCACCAGGTCGCAGGCGAGCAGCACGTCGGCCTGCTGGGTGTCGATGCGCACCTGGTTCAGCTGGTCGGCCGTGGGCGCCACGCGCACGAACGACAGCACCGCGCCGCCCTTCTGGGCGAAGCCCATGAAGTCGAGCACCGAGGCCTGCTTGCCCTCCAGGTGCGCGGCCATCGTGATGAGCGCGCCCACCGTGACGATGCCGGTGCCGCCCACGCCGGTCACCAGCATGTCGAACGGGCCCGTCCAGTTCCAGGGCCGCGGGCGGCCGATCTTGTCGATCTCGACGGCCAGGCGCGCCGCGTCGAAGCCCGAGCCCACGCGCTTCTTCAGCGTGGCGCCCGTCACCGTGACGAAGCTGGGGCAGAAGCCGTTGATGCAGGAGTAGTCCTTGTTGCAGGAGCTCTGCTCGATGTGGCGCTTGCGGCCCCACTCGGTCTCCACCGGGATCACGCTGAGGCAGTTCGACGCCTGGCCGCAGTCGCCGCAGCCCTCGCACACGGCCTCGTTGATGAAGATGCGTTGCGGCGGATCGGGGGTTTCCTTTTTCTTGCGACGCCGGCGCTTCTCGGCGGCGCAGGTCTGGTCGTAGATCAGGATGGTGACGCCGTCGATCTCGCGCAGCTCGCGCTGCACCGCGTCGAGCTCCTCGCGCGGGTAGAAGGTGGTGCCGGGCGGAAACAGGTTGGCGTGATCGCGGTGCGGCGCGATGTTGTCGCTCACGATGACCACGCGCTTCGCGCCCTCGGCCTCCACCTGGCGCGCCATCTCGGGCACCGACAGCGAGCCGTCCACCGGCTGGCCCCCGGTCATCGCCACCGCGTCGTTGGAGAGGATCTTGTAGGTGATCGTGGCCTTGGCGGCGATCGCCTGGCGGATGGCCAGATACCCCGAGTGGTAGTACGTGCCATCGCCGAGGTTCTGGAACACGTGCTTCTCTTTCGTGAAGCGCGAGTGCGCGGCCCAGTCGACGCCTTCGGCGCCCATCTGGATCAGGCCGCTGGTGTCGCGCTCCATCCAGCTGGCCATGAAGTGGCAGCCGATGCCTGCCAGCGCGCGCGAGCCCTCGGGCACCTTCGTCGACGTGTTGTGCGGGCAGCCCGAGCAGAAGTAGGGCTGGCGCTTCGTGGCGTCGCCCTCGTTGTGCAGCAGGCAGGGCATGGTGAAGTCCGTGACCAGGTGCGTGCGATCCAGCGCCGGGTTGAGGCGCGCCAGCCAGCCGGCCACCACCTCCATGATGCGCGACGGGCGCAGCTCGCCCAGCGACGACAGCAGCGGCATGCCGTCGGGCGTGGTCTTGCCCGCGATGCGCGGCCGCTGAAGGTCGGGCAGGCCGTACAGCAGCTCCTTGATCTGGCGCTCGACGACGGGCGCCTTCTCCTCGATCACGAGGATTTCCTCCAGCCCCTGCGCGAATTCGGCCATGCGCGTGGGCTCGAGCGGGAACACGAGCCCCACCTTGTAGATGCGCACGCCGGCGGCCGCCAGCGCGTTCGGATCGAGCTCCAGGCGGCGCAGCACCTCGAGGAAGTCGTAGTGCGCCTTGCCCACGGTGACGATGCCCAGCGTGGCGCTGGGGCTGGCCACGATGTGCTTGTCGACCGAGTTGACCTTGGCGAACGCGCGCACCGCGGCCAGCTTCTCGGCCAGGCGCGACTCCAGCGCCAGCGACGGCAGGTCGACGCTGCGCACGTGCAGGTCCTGCGAAGGCGTGAAGTCCACCGGCAACGTGAAGTCCAGCGGGATCGCGTCGAGGTCGACGGTCATGCCGGACTCGACCACCTCGGAGATCGCCTTGAAGCCCACCCACGCGCCCGAGAAGCGCGACAGCGCCCAGCCGTAAAGCCCGAACTCGAGGTACTCGGCCACGTTGGCCGGGTGCAGCACGGGCATGCTCCACGCCTGCATCGCCAGGTCGCTCTGGTGGGGCATCGACGACGAGACGCAGCCGTGGTCGTCGCCGGCCACCACCAGCACGCCGCCCTGGGGGCTGGAGCCGTAGACGTGGCCGTGCTTCAGCGCGTCGCCCGAGCGGTCGACGCCGGGGCCCTTGCCGTACCACATGGCCGTCACGCCCTGCACCGTGCGCTTGGGGTCGAGCGCCACGCGCTGCGTGCCCAGGCAGGCGGTGGCGGCCAGATCCTCGTTGATCGCCGGCAGGAACTCCACCTGCGACTCGGCCAGGAACTTCTTGGCCTTCCACAGCTGCTGGTCGACCATGCCCAACGGGCTGCCCCGGTAGCCCGACACGAAGGCCGCGGTGTCCAGCCCGGCCGCCTGGTCGCGCCGGCGCTGCATCAACAGCAGGCGAACCAGCGCCTGCGTGCCGGTGAGGAACACGGCGCCGGAATCGGCCGCCAGGTTGTCCGTCAGCGCGTACTGGCGCAGCGGGGCGGTGTCCGGATCGGGCGTCGTGGTGATGTCGGAGGAGGGCAGGGTCATGGCGTCTGGCTTGCGCTGGAAGGGCGCTCCCGCGGGCAAGGGAGGCTGATAGCCGATGCTATTCCTCGGCCGGAATGGCGATCTTGCGGAATCGACATGGATTCGCCCCGGATCGAGATGATCGTTTCCACAACAAGGGGAATCTGGAATGAATGTCGCGGCGGATGGGCGATCCGAGGGAAAATACGCCCATGACGCTTCCCGCCTCCATCGACCGCGTGGCCCGCCGCATCGCCGCCGCCCTGCAGCGCGACGGCCGGCAGAGCGCCCAGCAACTGGCCGACAACGTCGGCCTGTCGGCCACCCCCGTGTGGCGCCGCGTGAAGGAGCTCGAGGCCAGCGGCGTGATCCGCGGCTACGTGGCGCTGCTCGACCGCGAGAAGCTGGGGTTGTCCATCTGCGTGCTGGCCCACGTCACGCTGGTGCGCCACACCGAGGGCGCCGTCGAGCAGTTCGAGACGATGGCCCGGGCCAGCCCCGAGATCATGGAGTGCCACAGCACGACGGGCGAGGGCGACTACCTCATCAAGGTGGTGGCGCCCGACATGAAGGCCTACGACCGGTTCCTGCAGGACAAGGTCTTCAAGACGGCCGGCGTGGCCAACGTGCGCAGCAGCGTCGTGTTGCGCGAGGTGAAGTACGAGACGGCCCTGCCCGTCGACTGAAATCGGCGAAGGATGGCGAAAACGCGCGCGCTTTTTGCCCCAATACGGACTACGCTGACCCAAACAATCTGGAGGTGATGTCCATGTCCGAGACGACCGAATCCGACCCACGCCCGCTGAGCCTGGCGCGCGTGCTGAGCATCCAGGCCCACGCCAACCGGCTGGCCAACCGCCGTCTGCAGGCGGCCCTGGCCAACCTGTCCACGTCCGAACTGCATTCGAAGCGCACCAGCTTCTTTCCCACCCTCATCGGCACGCTCAACCATCTGCTGGCCGTCGACCGCTACTACATCGCGGCGCTGCACGGCGAGCCCGAGATGGAAGAGTCGTACAAGCGCTTCGCGCCCCACGACGAGCTCGTGCCCTACGCCGCGGCGCAGGACGCCAGCGACCAGAAGCTCGTCGCCTTCTGCGACAAGCTCGACGACGCCGGCGCCAACGCCGTCGTCCACATGCTTCGCACGCCCAACCCCACCCAGAGCGACCTGGCCTGCCTGGTGCTCAATCACCTGTTCATGCACCAGACCCACCACCGCGGCCAGGTGCACGCGATGCTGTCCGGCACGCACGTCAAGCCGCCGCAGCTCGACGAGTTCATCATGCGCGTGGACGAGCCGTTCCGCGTGATGGAGATGTCCGCACTGGGGTGGACGGAGCGGGGCATCTTCGGTTGAATGCCCGTTGAATCCCCGGGCGCTTCAACCCTGGTCGCTTTCGACCAGATCCGCATACGGTGGAAGATTCGACGCCGTCAATCTGGCCACTTCATAAGCAGATCGCAATTCTTCTGAGGCGCGCGTGTAGCTCATCAGCATTTCCGTGTCGTCGAGCGGATCAGCCGAGCCGTCGCGGATTCTCTCGTCGATTGCCGCAATGGCGTCTTGGACGGCCTGGACAGCCATCAGGAGGGTATTGCCGCTGACATCAGCCATGAATGTTCTCCTTAGCAGTTGCGCAAGCCAAGTCAAACCTTGCTCGGCGCCTTGACATCGCCGAGTGCGACCAAGCGCACGATGGCATTGCGAGCCAGATTGTCGAGTGCACCTTTCATGGCGTCCATCGCCATCGTGCCGGCGATGCTCTCGATTTGATAGTGGTCCGCTTCGAAGGTCTTGTTGTAGCCTGTGAAGCGAATCTTCAGCGACGGGGGGATGACCGTGTCCGGCGGCAGCTTGAAGCTGTGCCAGCTGTCGGCCCCTCCAGGCAGTACCTGCTGTTTGTCAAACAGTGAAGTGCCGCCATCGTTGCGAACCATCCTGACGCCGCCTTCTCCTTCGAACGACGTCAGATCGGCGGGGCGAGTGCGTGTCTTGCTGATGCGCCTGGCTTCAAAGTCGGGATAGAGGACACCCGTCACGGCAACGCCATCGACGATCGGTCCTGCTTCATACCCTGGCGTGGTCTTGTGGATGGAGCGATAAAGGTCTTGCGTGGTCTTGCCAATCATCTCGGTCATCTCGTTCTCCCTGAATGGGCGCCGCGACCGGATCGTCGCTTACCGTGAGCGATTCTTGGCCAGAATCGCCGGCCTGGCAGTCCCTCGCTCGGGGGATTGGCAGGACCCTTGAGTACTCGGTACGTCGGAATTGACGTTTACGTAAACGTCAACCGATAATCGTTCGGCATGATGTCGGGCATCCAGCCCGGCGGCCGCGGACGGTGACCTCGCACGATCGGGGTCAGGCACCTGCGGAGCCAGACCCCCGGCGCCGGCCCTCCGTCGGGTCAGTCCCCTTCAGCCAAAGCCCCATGTCCACTCTCTCGACCCAACTGAATGCCCGCTCGGAAGACTTCAAGGCCAACGCCGCGGCCATGCGGCTGCTGGTGGACGACCTGAACGCAAAGCTCGAGAAGATCACGCTGGGCGGCGGCGACGAGGCTCGCAAGAAGCACCTGTCGCGCGGCAAGCTGCTGCCGCGCGACCGCGTGGAGCGCCTGCTCGATCCAGGCACGCCGTTCCTCGAGATCGCTCCGCTGGCAGCGCTGGGCATGTACCCGGAAAAGGGCGGCCAGGACGCCGCGCCGGGCGCCGGCATGATCGCGGGCATCGGCCGCGTGGCGGGCGTCGAGTGCCTCATCGTGTGCAACGACGCCACCGTCAAGGGCGGCACGTATTACCCGCTCACCGTCAAGAAGCACCTGCGCGCGCAGGAGATCGCCGCGCAGAACCGCCTGCCCTGCATCTACCTGGTCGACTCGGGCGGCGCCAACCTGCCCAACCAGGACGAGGTGTTTCCCGACCGCGACCACTTCGGGCGCATCTTCTACAACCAGGCCCACCTCAGCGCACAAGGCATTCCGCAGCTGGCCGTGGTGATGGGCTCGTGCACCGCCGGCGGCGCGTACGTGCCGGCCATGAGCGACCAGACCATCATCGTCAAGAACCAGGGCACCATCTTCCTGGGCGGCCCGCCGCTGGTGAAAGCGGCCACCGGCGAGGTGGTGAGCGCGGAAGACCTGGGCGGCGGCGACGTGCACACGCGCCTGTCCGGCGTGGCCGACCACCTGGCCGAGAACGACATGCACGCGCTGGCGTTGGCGCGCGGCATCGTGGGCACGCTCAACTGGCGCAAGGATCCGGGCATGGCGCTGCGCGAGCCCAAGGTGCCCAAGCTGCCCGAGGCCGAGCTGCACGGCATCATCCCGCTCGACGTCGAGGGCAAGCCCGCGCGCAAGCCGTTCGACGTGCGAGAGGTCATCGCCCGCGTGGTCGACGGCTCCGAGTTCGAGGAGTTCAAGGCGCGCTACGGCACCACGCTGGTGTGCGGCTTCGCGTGGATCGAGGGCATGCCGGTGGGCATCGTCGCCAACAACGGCATCCTGTTCGCCGAGAGCGCCGACAAGGGCGCGCATTTCATCGAGCTGTGCTGCCAGCGCAAGGTGCCGCTCGTGTTCCTGCAGAACATCACCGGCTTCATGGTGGGCCGCAAGTACGAGAACGAGGGCATCGCCCGCGCCGGCGCCAAGATGGTGACGGCCGTGGCCTGTGCCAACGTGCCCAAGTTCACCGTGATCATCGGCGGCTCGTTCGGCGCCGGCAACTACGGCATGTGCGGCCGCGCCTACAGCCCGCGCTTCCTGTGGATGTGGCCCAACGCGCGCATCAGCGTGATGGGCGGCGAGCAGGCCGCCAGCGTGCTGGCCACGGTGCGCCGCGACGGCATCGAGGGCAAGGGCGGGCAGTGGTCGGCCGACGAGGAGGCCGCGTTCAAGGCGCCGATCCTGGAGCAGTACGAAGTCCAGGGCAACCCGTACTTCGCGAGTGCGCGCCTGTGGGACGACGGCGTGATCGACCCGGCCGACACGCGCCGCGTGCTGGCGCTGGGCCTGTCGGCCAGCCTCAACGCGCCCATTCCCGACATGAAGTTCGGCGTGTTCCGCATGTGACGATGCCGCCTCGGCAGGGCATTTGCCCCGGCCGGCCTGTCCGGTCGCATCGCGACCGTCCGCCTGGAAAGGAATCCGCATGACCCGCTTCGTTCTTCCTCTCATCGCCACGGCCGCCCTGACGGCGCTCGCGACCCCCGCGCACGCGCGCAACGTGCGCCTGATGGAGTCGGTGCCCGACACCATTCGCGTCACGCGCACCCACGACATTCTGGGCACGCTCGACCTGCGCTTCGGCGGCGACACCGCACGCGGCCTCGCCATCGTCAAGCGCGACGTGGTGGTGGACGGCGTGGGCGCCACCAAGGCGGCCGACGTGGGCGACGACAACGCGGTGCGTCCCGCCGACCACGAGCTGTGCGCCCGCGCGTTCGAGGACGCGATCACCAAGCTGGCGTTCACCGCCCGCGGCGTGCGCGGCACGGCCATCGTGGGCGTCATCTCCAACTACAAAGGCACGCTGTTCGACGATCCCGGCCACTTCGAGTGCCACGCGGGCGCACTCAAGGCCGTCGTCACGCTGCGCGCGCAGATCGCCACGGGCACCGTCGCACCGACCCCCGTGCCGGCGGCGTCCCCGCCGGCGACGCCCGACCAGCCGCCGGTCACGCAGCCGCCGGTGATCGCGCCGCCCGCCGCCGCGCCCGATGCGCCGCAGCCGCCCACGCCCACCTTCCAGCCGCTGCCGCCGCGGTCGAACTGACGCCTCTTCTCCGATGACTACCCTGCAGATCTCCCGCGGCGGCGCCGTCGCCCGCGTGTTCCTCGACCGCCCCGACGTGCGTAACGCGTTCAACGACAGCGTCATCGCCGAGCTCACCGGGGCGTTCACGGGCTTCGCTGCCGACGCGTCGTTGCGCGCGGTGGTGCTGGGCGGCCACGGCAAGGCGTTCTGCGCGGGCGCCGACCTGTCGTGGATGCGCGCGATGGCCGACTACACGTGGGAGCAGAACCGCGCCGACGCGCAGGGCCTGGCCGACATGCTGTACGCCATCTGGTCGTGTCCGGTGCCGGTGATCGGCCGCATCCACGGCGACTGCTACGCGGGCGGCGTGGGGCTGGCCGCGGTGTGCGACATCCTGGTCGCCGCCGAGGGCGTCAACTTCTGCCTCAGCGAGGCGAAGCTGGGGCTGCTGCCCGCCACCATCGGCCCGTACGTGGTCAAGGCGCTGGGCGAGCAGGCCTCGCGCCGCTACTTCGCCACCGCCGAACGCTTCGACGCGGCCCGCGCGCACGCGCTCGGCTTCGTGCACGAGGTGGTGCCGGCCGACGCGCTCGACGCCAAGGTGGACGAGCTGGTGGCCGCGCTGGTGGCCAACGGGCCGGCGGCCGTGCGCGCCTGCAAGCGACTGGTGCAGGACGTGGCCGACCGCCCGATCGACGCCGACCTGCGCGCCGAGACCGCGCGCCGCATCGCCGACATCCGCGCGAGCGCCGAAGGCAAGGAGGGCGTGCAGGCCTTCCTCAGCAAGCGCGATCCGTCGTGGCGCTGAGCAATTCGAAACCGGAGACTCCATGTTCACCAAGATCCTGATCGCCAACCGCGGCGAGATCGCGTGCCGCGTCGCGGCCACCGCGCGCCGTCTCGGCGTCAAGACCGTCGCCGTCTATTCCGACGCCGACGCCGACGCCCGCCACGTGGCCGCCTGCGACGAGGCGGTGCGCATCGGCGAGCCTTCGCCGCGCGACAGTTACCTGCGCTGGGAGCGGATCATCGAGGCGGCCAAGGCGACCGGCGCGCAGGCGGTGCACCCGGGCTACGGCTTTCTCAGCGAGAACGAGGACTTCGCTCAGGCCTGTGCCGACGCCGGCATCGCCTTCATCGGGCCGCCCCCTTCGGCGATCCGCGCCATGGGCCTGAAGGCCGAGTCGAAGCAGCTGATGGAAAAGGCCGGCGTGCGCCTGGTGCCTGGCTACCACGCGGCCGACCAGGATCCGGCGCTGCTCAGGCGCGAGGCCGACCGCATCGGCTACCCGGTGCTGATCAAGGCCAGCGCGGGTGGCGGCGGCAAGGGCATGCGCGTGGTGCTGTCGCATGACGAGTTCGACGCCGCGCTGGCGTCGTGCAAGCGCGAGGCCATCAACAGCTTCGGCGACGACGCGGTGCTGATCGAGCGCTACGTGCAACGCCCGCGCCACATCGAGATCCAGGTGTTCTTCGACACCCACGGCAACGGCGTGTACCTGTTCGAGCGCGACTGCTCGGTGCAGCGCCGTCACCAGAAGGTGCTGGAGGAGGCACCGGCCCCCGGCATGACCGAGGCGCGCCGCCGCGAGATGGGCGAGGCCGCCGTGGCCGCCGCGCGCGCCGTCGACTACGTCGGCGCCGGCACCGTGGAATTCATCTGCGAGCAGGACGGCCAGTTCTACTTCATGGAGATGAACACGCGCCTGCAGGTGGAGCATCCGGTGACGGAGGCGATCAGCGGGCACGACCTGGTCGAGTGGCAACTGCGCGTGGCCTCCGGCGAGCCGCTGCCGGCCACGCAGGCCGACCTGAAGATCCACGGCCACGCCATCGAGGCGCGCATCTGCGCCGAGAACCCCGAGGCCAATTTCCTGCCCGCCACCGGCACGCTGTCGGTGCTGAAGTGGCCGAAGCACGTGAGCTTCAAGCGCCAGGTCCCCGGCGCGACCGAACCCGCGCCGGTGCGCGTGGACACGGGCGTCGACGAGGGCGACACCATCACCCCGTACTACGACTCGATGATCGCCAAGCTGATCGTCTGGGGCGAGGATCGCGAGCAGGCGCTGGCGCGGCTCGACGCGGCGCTGGCTGGCACGCACGTGGCGGGCGTCGTCAACAACGTCGCCTTCCTGCGCCGCGTCGCCAGGACGCCGTCGTTCTCGCAGGCTCAGCTCGACACCGCGTTGATCGAACGCGAGCGTGCCCTGCTGTTCGGCCAGGTGGGGCTGCCGCTGGAGGTGGTGGCCACCGGCATGGTGGCACGCGCGCTGTCGCTGCAGGCCACGTCGGTGGACGCCGACCCGTGGTCGCGCCGCGACGGCTGGCGCATGCACGGCACGTCGGTGCAGCGCTTCGACCTCGAGTGGCAGGGCGAGCCGCTGGAGGTGCTGCTCGCGTCGCGACATGGCGGCGGCGCGCTGCTGAAGGCCGGCGACGTGGAGGTGGCGTTCTCGTGGCGCGCGCTGGGCGGCGACCAGTACGACATCGTGCTGGGAAGCCCGGCCGACTCGCGTCGCCTGAGGCTCAGCGTCTACCAGGTGGGCGAGCAGGTGTCGGTGTTCTCGGCGCAGGGCAGCGCGCAGGCCACCGTGGTGGACACTTTCGCGCACGCGGGCGAGGGCCACAAGGAGGCCGGCCGCCTCACGGCGCCGATGCCCGGCAAGGTGATCTCGTACCTGGTCAAGGCCGGCGACGCGATCAAGACCGGACAGCCGCTGGCGGTACTCGAAGCGATGAAAATGGAGCACACGATCGCCGCGCCGCGCGACGGCACCGTGGCCGAACTGCTGTTCGCGCCGGGTGACCAGGTCAGCGAAGGCGGCGAACTGCTGACCCTGGAGTGATGAGCGATGTCCGAGAAGCTGCCTGAATTCGTCAAGATCGTCGATGTCGGCCCGCGCGACGGCCTGCAGAACGAGAAGAACCATGTGCCGGCCGCCGCCAAGATCGCGCTGGTGGGCCTGCTGCAGGACGCCGGCCTGCGCGAGATCGAGGTCACCAGCTTCGTCAGCCCCAAGTGGGTGCCGCAGATGGCCGATGCGCTCGACGTGATGGCGGGCATCGTCCGCCAGCCGGGCGTGCGCTACTCGGTGCTCACGCCCAACATGAAGGGCTGGGAGGCGGCCATCGCCACGCGGCCGGACGAGATCGTGGTGTTCGGCGCGGCCAGCGAGGCGTTCAGCCAGAAGAACATCAACTGCTCCATCGCCGAATCCATCGATCGCTTCGCGCCCGTGGTGGCCGCGGCCAAGGCGGCCGGCGTCAAGGTGCGCGCCGCCATCTCGTGCGCGGTGGGCTGCCCGTACGAGGGCGACGTGTCGCCCGCGCGCGTGGGCATGGTGGCGCGCATGATGCGCGCGATCGGCGTCGACCACATCGGCGTGGCCGACACCATCGGCGTGGGCACGCCCTTGAAGGTGCGCGCCGCGATGGAGGCGGCACTGCAGCACTTTCCCATCGCCGAAACCAGCGGCCACTTCCACGACACCTACGGCCAGGCGCTCTCGAACATCCACGAATGCCTGCAGATGGGCATCCACACGTTCGACACCAGCGTGTCGGGCCTGGGCGGCTGTCCCTACGCGAAGGGCGCGACGGGCAACGTCGCCACCGAGGACGTGGTCTACCTGCTGCACGGCCTGGGCATCCGCACGGGCATCGACCTCGACAGGCTGGTGGACGCCGGCGCCTTCATCAGCAACGCCATCGGCAAGCCCAACGGCTCGCGCGTGGCGCGGGCGCTGCTGGCGAAGCGGGCCGATCCGGCGGCGGTGCACGACGTCGTGCAGGCGCCGTCGCCATGACGATCCGCGACGACATCGAGCACGCGCCGGGCAGCGACTTCTTCGTGGCGCGCCTGGCCGAGATCGGTGACGCCGGCCCGGTGCCGTCACCGTGCGTCAACATCTGCAAGATCGACCCGTATACCAGCGTGTGCCACGGCTGCCGCCGCACGCTCGACGAGATCGTGGCGTGGGGCAGCCTGCCCGACGCCGACAAGCGCTGGGTGTGGCAACAGCTTGCAGGCCGCGAGCCGCCGATCTGAGGAGCCCTCGATGCAGCGCGTGATCTTCGACTTCGACATCGTCTCGCCCTACGCGTACCTCGCGTTCGAGCGATTGCCGTCGGCGCTCGAAGGCGTGTCGCACCACGTCGAGTATCGGCCGCTGCTGTTCGCCGGCCTGCTCAAGCACTGGGGCAACACGGCACCGGTGGACGTGGCGCCGAAGAAGGCATGGCTGTTCCGCCAGTGCGCGTGGATCGCCGCGCATGACGGCGTCGTGTTCCGGCCGCCCGCGCCGCATCCGTTCAACCCGCTCGCGCTGCTGCGGCTGCTGGTGGCCAGCGCGCCCGCGGACGTGCTTCCCAATCGGCGGGCCGTCGAACTGGTCTTCCGCCACGTCTGGGCGCGCGACGGTGGCGATCCCCTCGACGCGGCCGCGCTCAAGGCGCTCACGGAGGCGATCGCGCCGGTGCGCGACCCGGCCAGCCCCGAGGTGAAGGCGGAGCTCCAGGCGCGCACCGCGCGGGCAGCCGACGCGGGCGTGTTCGGCGTGCCGAGCTTCCGGCTGGACGATGGCCAGATGTTCTGGGGCACCGACTCGATGGACATGCTGGCCGACGCGATGCGCGCAGGATGACGGATATTGCCATGCAGCATGGGGTATCCCCTCGCGCGGTGTTTACCCTCGCCGACGCCTTCAGTCTCACCATGAGAAACGAGGCGTCCGCGTTATCCCTCGGCTTGTAAGTTTCGAATAAGCCTGGCGTCAGAACTCAGTCAGAGGACAGTCTCACGATGCGCGACAGGCGCCTCCCCGACGGGGCGGCGGCCGCATCTACAACAGGAGACATCCCCCATGGCAACCAGCAAAGCGCGCAGCGCGGCGATCACGGGCGACGAACGCAAGGTCATCTTCGCGTCCTCGCTCGGCACCGTGTTCGAGTGGTACGACTTCTTCGTGTACGGCACCCTGGCTTCCTACGTCAGCAAGGCCTTCTTCACGGGCCTCGATCCGACCGCGGCCTACATCGCCACGTTGCTCGTCTTCGCCGCCGGCTTCTTCGTGCGTCCGTTCGGGGCGCTGGTGTTCGGTCGCCTCGGCGACATGATCGGCCGCAAGTACACCTTCCTGATCACCATCCTGATCATGGGCCTGTCGACCGCCATCATCGGCGTGATTCCGACGTACGGGCAGATCGGCATCGCGGCCCCCATCATCCTGATCCTGCTGCGCGTGATGCAGGGATTGGCGCTGGGCGGTGAGTACGGCGGTGCAGCCACCTATGTCGCCGAGCATTCTCCACAGGACAGGCGCGGCGAGTTCACGTCGTGGATCCAGACCACCGCGACGCTGGGCCTGTTCCTGTCGCTGGTCATGATCCTGACCATCAAGGCGATGGTGACGAAGGAAGCCTTCGAGGACGCCTGGGGCTGGTGGCGCGCGCCGTTCATCCTCTCGATCGTGCTGCTCGCGATCAGCGTGTGGATCCGCCTGTCGATGAACGAATCGCCGGCCTTCAAGAAGATGAAGGAAGAGGGCAAGACGTCCAAGGCGCCGTTGACCGAGTCGTTCACGAAGTGGGGCAACCTGAAGATCGTGCTGCTCGCGCTGTTCGGCCTGACCGCCGGCCAGGGCGTCGTCTGGTATTCCGGCCAGTTCTACGCGATGATCTTCCTGACGACCACGCTCAAGGTCGACGCCACGGCCGCTCAGTGGATGATCGCCACGGCCCTGGTGCTCGGCACGCCGTTCTTCGTGCTGTTCGGCATCCTGTCCGACAGGATTGGCCGAAAATGGATCATCCTGGGCGGCATGCTGCTCGCCTGCCTGACCTACTTCCCGATCTTCAAGGGCCTGGCGCATGCCGCCAATCCCGAGCTGACCGATGCGCAGGCCAAGACGCACATCATCGTGAAGGTCGACCCCGCGACCTGCAGCTTCCAGGCGAATCCCGTGGCCCGCGAGGCCGATTTCCGCAGCTCGTGCGACATCGCCAAGCGCGCGCTGATCACCGGCTTTTCGGCCAACTACGACATCGAGGACGCTCCGGCCGGCTCGCAGGCCGTGGTGCAGGTCGGCGACAAGGCCATCACGGCGCCCGAGGCGCACCTGGCCGCGCCACCTGCCTACAAGTTCGACGAGGATTCGACCAAGGCCATTGCCGCGTTCAAGAAGGATCTCGGCGCGGCGCTGAAGGACGCGGGCTACCCGTCCAAGGCCAAGCCCATCGAGACCTTCGACAGCCGGTGGTTGACGATCGTCGGACTGCTGTGGGTCCTCATGATCTACGTGACGATGGTGTACGGCCCGATCGCGGCGATGCTGGTGGAGCTGTTCCCCACCCGCATCCGGTACACCTCCATGAGCTTGCCTTACCATATCGGCAACGGCTGGTTCGGCGGACTCCTGCCTTCGTTCTGCTTCGCCATCACGGTGCAGACAGGCAATATCTACAACGCGCTCTGGTACCCGATCGTCGTGGCCATCATGAGCCTGGTTGTCGGCGCGCTGTTCATCCGCGAGACCAAGGACGTCGACATCTACGCACGCGACTGAACGCCGGGAAACTCTCTCCGCAATGGGCCCTCCGGGGCCCATTTTTTGTTTCCGTGCAAGGCCCTGTTCGGTCATCGCCGGTGCGTGCGCAGGGGCGGGATGTCCAGTGCACAATGGTTCGTCACCGCCCCGGAAAAGAGGGTGGGACGCAGGGCGCGGGGCTTGAGCCGCGCTCGTCGGGTGGACGGGGCGACCGATGACGGCCCCGGCGCTGGGGGCTCGAATGGTTGAGGACGACCTGTTGGACGACGATCTGCGCGCGCTCGACCGCGTGGCCGAGGAGCGGGGTGCCGCGGGGCTGCCCAGCCTCCAGGCCGCCGTCGAGCGCATGCGCAACGAGGGCGATCGCGACCGGCTGATGTGGGTGCTTCCACCGCTGTCTCGCACCTACGCCTTGTGCGAGAAGTTCGACGAGGCCGAGGCGGCTGCCAACGAAGCGCTGGCCCATTTTCGCGTCAGCGGCTCCGTGCGGGGGCAGGCCTTCGCGCTCAACGCGCTGGGGATCGTGCTCAACGACATCGGCCGCTTTTCGGAGGCCGTGCAGATCTTCGAGGAAGGACTGCGCGCCTCGCGCGGTTTCCAGGGCGAGCCGGTGGTGCTGAGGCTGCGCTCCAACCTGTCGCTGGCGCTCGGCCGCTGGGCGCTGAAGGACCACGACGAGCGCGCGCCGGAGTCCGCATGGCGGCCGCGTGCCGAACGCGCCGTCGAGCTGATGGACTTCACGTTGTCGCAGTGGCGCGAGCAGAAGAAGTGGGTGGAGATCAGCGGCGCGCTCGACCACCTGGCGATCGCCCATATCGTCCTCGGCAACCTGGCCGCCGCGCATGCGGCGCTGGACGAGGCCGAGTCGCTGACGGACGCTTCGGCGCTGCACTCGATGGTGTTCTTCGCGTGCGTCCGCGCGCGGGCCCACCCGCATGCCGACGAACCGCTGCTGGCGCTGCAGGCGATCGAGCGCGGCCGCGCGGCGGCGGACAGCCGCGGCCGCCACATCCACATGGACGAGCTGTATCGCCTGATGTCGCTGGCGCACGAGTCGCGCGGCGAATGGCGCGAGGCCCTCGTTGCCCACAAGCGCTTCCACGAACTGCGCGCGCGGCTGGTGCTGGAGCGCGCCGAGCAGCAGGCCTCGGCACTGGCCGTGGCACTCAACACCGAGCGCGCGCTGCGCCAGGTGAGCGAGGAGCGCGACCGCGCCGAGCGCGCGCACCTGGAGGCGCGCCACGACCAGCTCACCGGCCTGGCCAACCGCCGCAAGTTCGACGAGTTCCTGGCCGGCATGCTGCCGCGCGCCAGCATCGAGCACCCGGTGTCGCTGGTGCTGATCGACCTCGACCATTTCAAGTCGATCAACGATCGCTACCGCCACCTGGCGGGCGACGCGGCGTTGCGCTGGGTGGCCACGCACCTGCAGGCGCAGTGCCGCCAGACCGACCTGCCGGCGCGCCTGGGCGGCGACGAGTTCGCGCCGGTGCTGACCGCTCCGCTGGCCGTGGCGCACCAGGTGTGCAACCGCCTGCGCGTGGCCGTGGCCGAACGCGTCACGGGCCTGCCCTCCGAGGTCACCATCCGCCTGAGCGCCGGCATCGCCGAGGCTACCGCGCCGTGCGACGCCCTCCACCTGTTCAAGCGCGCCGACGAGGCCTTGTACGCGGTCAAGGCCGCCGGCCGCGACGCCGTCCACAACGACATCCAGGACGCCCGCCACGGCTAGTGCCGGCCGTCCGTTCGACCCAAGGATCACGCATGACCACCGACTTCCAACGCGGCCTGTACGACGCACCGGCGGCGCAGGGTGGCGAGGCCGCCACGTCGCCCGCCTGCCTGCCGCCTCAGGACATCAGCACCGAGGTGCTGCTCGAGAAATACGCCAAGGGCGACGAGAAGGACCTGCACGACGTGCGCGCGCGCGTCGCTCTGGCGCTCGCGCAGGTGGAAGCGCCCGACCAGCGCGAGGCCTGGGCCGCGCGTTTCCTCGACGCGCTGCGGAACGGCTTCGTGCCCGCGGGCCGCATCAATTCCGCCGCCGGCACCGAGCTCACCGCCACGCTCATCAACTGTTTCGTGCAACCGGTGGGCGACTCCATCGCGCAGGCCGAGGACGGCGTCCCGGGCATCTACACGGCGCTCACCGAGGCCGCGGAGACGATGCGGCGCGGCGGCGGCGTGGGCTACGACTTCTCGCGCATCCGGCCGCAAGGCGCCTGGGTGGGTTCCACCCGCAGCCGCGCGTCCGGCCCGGTGAGCTACATGCGCGTGTTCGACCGCAGCTGCGAGACGGTGGAGTCCGCCGGCAGCCGGCGTGGCGCCCAGATGGCCGTGCTGCGCTGCGACCACCCCGACATCGAGACGTTCATCCACTCCAAGGACAAGTGCGACCACACAAACTACAACATCTCGGTGGGCGTCACCGACGCCTTCATGCAGGCCGTCGACGACGACGCGCTGTTCGACCTCGTCCACCGCGCCCAGCCCAGCGAGGAGCAGATCGCCGCCGGCGCGAAGCAGCGCGACGACGGCCAGTGGGTCTACCGCCAGCCGCGTGCTCGCGCGCTGTGGGACCAGATCATGCGCTGCACCTACGACCACGCGGAGCCGGGGGTGCTGTTCCTGGATCGGATCAACCAGGACAACAACCTGAGTTATTGCGAGACGATCGCGGCGACAAATCCCTGCGGCGAGCAACCATTGCCTCCGTATGGTTGTTGTTGCCTCGGCTCCATCAACCTGACCAACTTCGTCCGGAACCCATTCGCCGCGGACGCCACCTTCGACTACCCCGCCTTCACCGCCGTCGCCAAGACCGCCACGCGCATGTTGGACAACGTGTTGGACATCACCGTCTGGCCGCTGCCCGCGCAGTTGGCCGAGGCCAACGCGAAGCGTCGCGTCGGCCTGGGCTTCACGGGCCTCGGCGACGCGCTGGTGATGCTCAACCTGCGCTACGACACCCCCGCCGCGCGCGACGAGGCCGGCAAGATCGCGCAGACCATGCGCGACGCGGCCTACGACGCGTCGGCCGACCTGGCGGTGGAGCGTGGCGCGTTCCCGCTGTTCAACGCCGACCTGTACCTGTCGCGCGGTACGTTTGCCTCGCGCCTGCCGCCCGCGTTGAAGGACAAGGTGCGCGCGCAGGGCCTGCGCAACTCGCACCTGCTGTCGATCGCGCCCACCGGCACCATCAGCCTGGCGTTCGCCGACAACGCGAGCAACGGCATCGAGCCGCCGTTCTCGTGGTCGTACACGCGCAAGAAGCGCATGCCCGATGGCGGCGTGAAGGAGTACGCGGTCGAGGACCACGCGTGGCGCCTCTATCGCCACCTGAAGGGCGTCCACGTGCCGCTCACCGACGCTTTCGTCACCGCGCTGGAGATGAGCGCCGAGAGCCACGCCGCGATGGTGGCCACCGTGGCGCCTTTCGTGGACACGGCCATCAGCAAGACGGTGAACGTGCCCGTCGACTATCCGTTCGCCGACTTCGAGGGTCTGTACCGTTTCGCCTGGAAGGCGGGACTGAAGGGCCTGGCCACCTATCGCCCCAACGCGATCCTGGGCTCGGTGCTGAGCACGACGCCCGCGACGCCTCCCGTTTCGGCGCCCGAGCCGCTGCCCAACGCGGCCACCGCCGAGACGCCGCAGCCGCTGGTGGCCTCGGCCGACGGCGCCGGCCGGCTCGCCGACCAGCGCCTGACGCTCGACCGCCCATCCACCGCGGTGATGAGCTCGCTGCGCTGGCCCGGCCGTCCCGAGATGAACGGCGGCAACCCCGCGTGGACGTACATGATCCGCCACCCGCACGGCGAGTTCGCGCTGTTCGTCGGCGAAATGCCGGCGCAGGCCGGCCCGGGCTTCGGCCTGTTCGCGCAGAACGTGCCGTTCGAGGTGTGGGTCAACGGCGCCGAGCAGCCACGCGGCCTCGGCGCACTGGCCAAGACGCTGTCGATGGACATGCGCGTCAACGACCCGCAATGGCTCAGGCTCAAGCTCGACGTGCTCGCCACCGTGGCCGAGGAGCGCGCGTTCGACATGCCATTTCCGCCCACCGGCGAGTCGCGCCTGTTCCCGGGTGTCGTCGCGGCCACCGCCGCGGTGATCCGCTGGCGCTGCGAGCAGCTGGGCGCGCTGACCGACGGCGGGCCCGCGCCGATGCTCGATGCCATGTTCAGCCGCGAGGAGCCGCGCACCGGCACCGCCGGCACCCTGGCCTGGGCCGTGGACGTCGACAATCCCGCCACCGGCGAGACCTTCACGCTCACGATGAAGGAGGTCACGCTGCGCTCGGCCGCCAGCGCCAACGCGCCCGCGGGCGCCGCGCCCACGCTCGTCACGCGCCCGTGCGCGGTGGGCTTCTCCGGAAACTACCCGCGCGCCCTCGACGGACTCGCGCGCCTGCTGTCGCTGGACATGCGCGTGATCGACCCCGCCTGGATCGGCATGAAGCTGCGCAAGCTGCTCAATGTCGGCGAGCCGCTGGGCCACTTCATGGCGCCGCTGCCCGGCCAGAAGCGCCAGCAGGTGTGGCCGTCGACGATCGCCTACGTGGCCCGCCTGATGATCCACCGCTACGCGATGCTGGGCGTGCTCGACGAGGAAGGCTTCCCGCTGGACGCCACCGGCCTGCTGGAGCCGCCCGCGCCGCGCGCCGTCGGCCAGCTCGCCCCGCAGGCCGGCAAGCCCTGCCCCGAGTGCGGCAACGCCACGATGATCCACAAGGACGGGTGCGACTTCTGCACGTCGTGCGGGTACGTGGGGGCGTGCGGCTGAAGGTCATACACCATCGACCAGCAGGGTGGGGCTGTGTTCCTCTTCTTTCCGGTTAGTCCAACGGTGGCGCTTGTTGGCTCTACCGACTACAAGTCGACCTTTGGCCAGCATGGATTGCTTCACAGCGACGTACCAGATGAGGCTTGGGTTGACCAGCTCAATGCCCAGGTGTGTCGCTTCGGCTACGAGGCAGTCATCGCCCACAGCCGCAGTCAAGGAGCATTGATAGAAGAGTTCGCAGCCGTGTCGCCGGTGCACGAGGCAATGTCCGTACCAATGGCCAAGGGCCTCGTGACCATCCATCGGCAGGTCTTCGGCAAGCGGGTTCCCAAACCGAAGTGGCGCGACGATTAGCCTGCGTTTTTGACTGCCTCAGGCGTGTTGACCTTCGGATGCGGCCAGGCAGGCCAAATTCTTTGTCTGCAGTCCATCCCCCCTATGGGGCCAGATTGAACAGCCGCCGCGTGGCACACTTTCTCCCGGGCCTTGAGGTCGTCGGTGTACTGACCTCGGGATATTCGCCTTCTCGGCGCGAGAAGGGGCGGCTGTCATCACCCTGCGACCTGAACTGGCTGGCATCGCCAGGGGATGGCGAGCCTGTCGGTAGATGGCCCTGATGGGAGATCATTTTGGCAAAAGAGAATACGGGTTCCATTGGAAGCGGTGCCGAGTCGGCGGAGCGTATTCTGCAACTCACCATTGCAGCGAACCAGATCGCAGGCTGCGACTCGCACGTCAACGCCTATGAGATGCGCAATGCACTTCTGGAAACAAGGCGCAAGGCCAGAGTCCGCTACGAGAACGGCAAGACGCTGCCGGCGACTGCAGCCAAGTTGCAGGCGGACGCTGACCGCAAGGCGCGTCATTCGCGAATACTGTCCAGAAATATCGAGCGATCGACCGGCGTGGTGCGGCACGCTGAAGCTGACGCCCATCACATCGTCGCTGCGGCAGACACGCGAGCGAAGCAGTCTCGAACGCTGCTGTTTGGGTGAGGCATCGGCATCAACGACGCTGACAACGGCGTCTACATGCCGAAGAAGTGGCCGTCGAAGATCCCGGGCCTGGAGGAGTCGACCGCACACGAGGTGATTCACACGGAAGACTATCATTTCGCTGTGGAAGCGCGCTTGATCGAAGTGACTGGCCAGAGCTCGGATCGGGGACGCCTGGCGCTTCGTGACATCAAGGGCGAAATCTTGAAGAACCAGTTCATCTACTGACGAGGCTCTGCTGTGAAAGTCTGGGAATTCAAGAACGGGTCGCAGAACGATGTGGCGGTACTCGTTTACGCCAACGATGCCGAAGTCGAAGCTGGAGTATTCGACGCCAAAGGCGAACCTTTGACGTGGAGCAGTCGGCCTCATGCTGAGGTGTTTGTCGAATCGGGCAAGAAAAAGCCCAAGCCACGCGTCGATGTCAGCGCGCTGCGTCCCGGAACGCTCGTGCTCAACGCCAAGGCCAAGGCTGCACTCGAAGGCTTCCTCGCTCAGTTCGGGGAACTCCTGGAAATCGACGTGCAGGGCTCGGTCGAGTGGTTTTACAACGTTACCAATGTCATCGACTGCATCGACATCGACAAGTCCGACAAGCGACCCAGCGGCGCGATTGCAAAGGAGGCGTTCCTCGAGGGCGCCGTCCCGTCCGTGCCAGCGTTGTTCAAGGATCCAAGGACGGTGCGAACCAAGATCTACGCCAACGAAGCGGCAAAGATCATTCTCGAGGAACTGATTTCCGGTGCGAATCTGACAGGCGCCACTTTCGTGGAGCCCGGGCCTCCCCCGCCTCGTACCCGACCTTCAGCTTGAATGGCGGCCTCTCGGCCTTCGACCAAGCAGTGCTGAAGTCCAACAGCGCGCCGTCACGGGCGGCTGAACGTTTGTCCCCGCCAAATTAAGTCGCGTGCGGCGCCTGTCACGGCGCATCATCGGGCGGCGCATGACTTCAATCCTCCCTCCGCTCTCCCACTCCAACAACTCGCAGGATCGCAGGTCGCGGATCCTCGCGTCGGCGGGGCGTGCCTTCAGCGCGAGCGGATTCCGGGGCGCCAGTCTCCGCGACATCGCCGCGAGCGCCGAAGTCTCGTTGACTCTGGTCGATCACCATTTCGGATCGAAGGAGCAACTCCTCGCCGCGGTCATCGGCAGGCATCACGACCAGTGCAGGATCCGGATGGACGGCTTTCGAAGCGCACTCTTCGTCGAGGGTCTCGCGGGGTCGTTCGTGCAGCTGACGGCCGTCTGGGTACGGCACGAATTCGAACTTCTGATCGAGACCGGCGGCGCCGACTACCTTCGTTTACTGGTCAAGCTGATGAACGACGACAACGTCGGCCTGGGCATACGGCAGAAGCTGGATTGTTCCGAGCCCGTCGTCCTGCACGCGTTGACGCTCGCCACCGCCGACGCGAGAAGAGCAGCCATCGGCAAGACGTTCATCCTCGCGCGGGGCGCCTTGCACGCGGCCCTCACGGCGTTCGCCCTGCGGCTGGAGACCGTGCCGACGGAGAACCTCGATGTGGCGATGGACAGCGCGGCGGACTTCATCCATGCCGGCATCGCCGCGTCCCTGAGCTGAAGGCGGCGCGCGCCTTCTTCCGGCGCTCCGCGGCCCGCCTTGCTCAGGGCGCCAGCATCGCCAGCACCGACTTTCGATATCCCGTCAGCCGGCCGCCGTCCACCACCATCGTGTGCCCCGTGACGTAGCGGCTCTGGTCGCTGACCAGGAAGTGGTACACGCCCACCAGGTCGTCCACCTCGGCGATGCGGCCCACGGCCGACAGCTGCCTGGCGAGCGTGTTGAGGATGTGGCCCGGCGGCAGCATCGGCGTGCGGACGGGCCCCGGGCACACGGCGTTGCAGCGGATGCCGCGCATTCCCAGTTCCACCGCGGCGGTCTTGGTCATGCTGATGACGGCGGCCTTGGTGGCGCTGTAGTCGAAGAAGCCCTCGTTCTGCTGCAGCCCGGCCACCGATGCGGTGGTGACGATGGCGCCGCCGTCGCGCATGTGGCGCGGGCCGTACTTGAGCACGTAGTAGGTGCCGTAGAAGTTCAGCGCCACCACCTTGTCCAGCACCGCCTCGTCGGAGTCGACGATGTGCGCGCCCTTGCCGGGCATCCCGGCGTTGTGGACGATGGCGTCGAGCGGGCCGATGGCCTTCTCGGCGGCGGCGAAGGCCTCGACGACGACCTCGCGCTGCGTCACGTCCACCGTCAGGAACACCGCCCCGGCGTCCAGCAGCGCTTGCGGCGGCGGCTGGATATCGGCGATGACCACGCGCGCGCCCTCGGCCAGGAAGCGTTCTGCGGTGCCCAGCCCGATGCCCGAGGCGCCGCCGGTGATGAAGACGGCCTTGTCCTTCAGGCCGAACGGGTTCGTCGAGTCCATGCGGGCTCCTTCGATGTCAGTAGTTGGGAAGGTGGGTGAACACGGTCACCGGCGGCATCGCGGCCGGGTCGGCGATCACGTCGATCAGCACCGGGCCGTCGGTGGCGAGGGCCTCGGCGATGACCGCGGCGATGTCGGACGCGCGCTCCAGCCGCAGGCCCTTCACGCCGCAGGCGCGCGCGATGGCGGCGTGGTCGACGTCGGCGAAGTCGCAGATGTTGGTGTGGCGGCCCAGCCCCGCGTCCTCGGCGTGCTTCTGGTAGCCCAGGATGCCGTTGTTCATCACCGCTACCACCACGCGGATGCCGTGGCGGCGTGCGGTCTCCAGCTCCGACCACACGTGGCCGAAGCCGCCGTCGCCCACCACGCAGAACACCGGCCTCTGCGGCTGGCCGATGCGCGCGCCGAGCGCCATCGGAAAGCCCCAGCCCAGGCCGGCCTGGCCGCGCGGCGTGATGAAGCGGCGCTGCTGCGTGGCCGCCAGGTAGTTGGCGATCCAGATCGACGAGAAGCTCGCGTCGGCGACGACGATGTGGTCGTCGGCCAGCTGCTTCTCCAGTTCGGCCATGAAGCGCTCGGGACGGATCGGCGACGCGTCCGACTGCGTGACCTCCGCGATCTCCGAACGGTGCTGCGCCTTCGCGGCGGACAACGTGCGTTCGAGCGCCGGACGCGCGGCGTGGCGCTTCGTGAGGTCGATCGTCGCCAACGCCTCGTTGAGCGCGCGGAGCGTCAGCTTCGCGTCGCCCTTGAGCCGCAGCGACTCGTAGTTGCGGCCGATCTCGATCTCGTCGATGTCGATGTGGATGTAGGTGGCGCCGCGCGGCAGCAGCGTCCACGAGTCGGTGCCGTTCTGGTTGGTGCGGTTGCCCACCAGCAGCACGACGTCGGCGTCGGTGACCAGCGGCCTGGCGAACTTGGCCATGCCGCGGGTGGCCATGAAGTAGCCGATCACGCCCATCGACAGCGGGTGCGACTCGTCGACGCCGCCCTTGCCCATGGTGCTGGTGGCCACCGGCAGGCTGGCCCGCTCCTGCAGCGCGCGCAGCTCGGCGTGCGCGCCGGAGCCGATCACGCCGCCGCCGGCGTAGACGATGGGCGCGCGGGCATCGGCCAGCAAATGCGCCGCCGCGGCGATGACGGCGGGATCCGGCTGCACGCGATCCAGCGGGTAGTGGCCCAGCGCCGCCTGGCGCGGCGCGGCGATGGCCTGCTTGTCGCGCTCGGCCAGCAGCTCCATCGATACCAGCAGCACCGCCGGCCCGGGCCGGCCGCTGGCGGCCGCGGCGAAGGCCATGTCCACGTAGTCCTCGATGCGGCTGGCGCTGGTGACGCGGCGGATCCACTTGGCCACGCCCTTGAACAGCTCCAGCTGGTCGAGCTCCTGGAATGCGTTGCGGTCGCGCGCGCCGGGGCCCACGTCCTGCACCAGCGCGACGATCGGCACCGAGGCCGAGAGGCACTCCGCCAGGCCCGGCACCAGCAGCGTGGCTGCGGGGCCGTTCTGCGCCGTCACCACCGGCACCCGGCCCGTGACGCGCGCATACGCGTCGGCCATGTAGGTGCCCGCGTTCTCCTGTCGATAGCCGATCTGGCGGATGCCGATGTCGTCGCAGGCCAGCGTCAGCGAGGGCGGGTTGCTCTGGCCGAAAAGGAATTCCACGCCGTGGCGGCGCAGCGCGTGGGCGAAGCGCTGCGGCGGGCGCAGCGGCGGGTTCGAATCGTTCATGGCGAGGGTCTCCTTCAGGTCTCGGCCGGACACACCGGCGGCTCGGGTGCAGGCCCGATGTCGGTTCTTGCGGGGGTTCTAAGGTGTGATCAACACCTTGCAGTGATCGTTCGGCTGGCCCAGCAGCGCGAACATCGCGGGCGCCTCGTCCAGGGACACCGTGGCCGTGACCAGGCCCTCCACCGCGATGCGGCCGGCCGCGATCATGCGTTGCACGAACGGGAAGTCGTCGGCCGTGTAGGCCAGCGGGAACGTCATGCGCAGGCGCTTCAGCGCGGCCGAGACCACCGTGAACGACTCCGGCTGCATACCCGTACCGGCCAGCACCAGCTGGGCGCCGGGCGGTGCGATGGCTATCAGGTGGGCCAGCAGCGGCCGGCCCACGCACTCGAAGATCACCGAGGGCTGGCGGCCGGTCTGGCGCGCGAACTCGGCCACGGGGTTGCCGAAGAACCGGGCCCACTTGGCCACCGACAGGCCGATGATGCCGGCGCCCACGATGAGCACGTCCGCGCCGGGCGGCACGTTGGCGGACTTCCACGCGCCCAGGCCCACGGCCAGCGGCTCGATGGTGGCGGCGTCGACGTCGCTGAGGCCGTCGGGAATCTTCATGGCCAGGTCGGCCATGCAGGTGGCGTATTCGGCGTAGGCGCCGGGCATGCGCGGGTCGAAGCCCTGCGCCACGATGGCGCTGCACGATTGCGGCGCACCCGATGTGCAGGCGGCGCAGGCGCCGCAGGGCTTGGCGGGCAGCGCCACCAGGCGCTCGCCCACCTTCCAGCCCGACACGCCGGGCCCGACCTCTACGACCGTGCCCGAGTACTCGTGGCCCAGCACGTTGCCGAACTGCAGCAGGCCCGGGACCTCGGCCGCGTGCAGGTCGGACGCGCAGATGCCGCAGGCCTTCACCTTGAAGACGAGGCCGCCCGTTTCGGCCACCGGACGCGGCACGTCGGCCAGGCGCAGCGGCTCGCCGACGCCCTGGAACTGCAAAGCTTTCATGGGAGATTCCTTTTCGATTTCGCGTCGGCAGCGGCATGGCCGTGCTCCTGGAACTGGCCGCGATCCAGGCCGCGGAAGACGGTGGCGTCGATCGCGCTCATCAGGCGGTCGACGGTGAGTCCTTCCACCGACGGCACCCACTTGCCCAGCCAGATCAGCATGCCCATGAGCAACTGCACCGACAGTTCGGGCTCGCACTGCACGATCGAGCCGTCGGCCATGCCTTCCTTGAGGAACTTGATGAGCATGTCGCGCAGCCGGTCGCCCCACGCGGCGATCGCCTTGCGCTGCGGCGACTCGAGGTAGGAGAAGTCGCCGAAGTACAGCTGCGGGCCGTTGGCGGCCGCCTCGTCGAGCATCGCGCGGATGAAGTGGCGCAGCTTCTCCTCGCCGCTGCCGCCGGCCTGGTCGGTGTCCACCAGCAGCGTCTCCACTCGCGTCAGCGACGAGCGATGGCACGCGTAGGCCAGGGCCTGCTTGCTGGGGAAGTAGTGGTACAGCGCGGCGTCGCGCATGTCCAGCTTCGCGGCGATGCCGGTCAGCGTGGCCAGCGCGTAGCTCTTCGAATTGATCTGCTCGGTGGCCGCGCGAATGATCGTCTCGCGCATGCCTTCGGCCTTGCGGCTGCTGGAAACGGTCTTCTTGGGCTTGGCTTGGGCGGTCGGCATGGAAGGTCAACAAGGTTCGTGGCACTGCTGCCAGTGTCCACGAGCCGGATTCTGACCAGCATCCCCGGATTCGCTGCGAGGGTTTTCCTAGTATTGACTAAAAAACTTAGTCTGAACTAAAAATGTGCCCAACAGCGTGCTCCAAACCCACGAGAGCGCGCGCACAACGGAGACAAATGACATGCGCAAGATGCTTCAGATCGGCGTCGTTTCACTCGAGGTGATCGCCACCGGCACCGCGTTCGGACAGGCCGCTGCGCCCACTCCGGCAGCCTCGGCCGCCGCCGCGCCCGCACCGGAGGAGGACGTCGCCCAACGCGTGACCGTCACCGCGCAGAAGCGCGAGCAGACGCTGCAGGACGTGCCCCTCTCGGTGTCGGTGACCAACGCCGCCACCATCGAGAAGGCGCACATCGTCGACCTGATCGACCTGCAGTCTGTGGTGCCGTCGCTGAAGGTGGCGCAGTTCAACGCGGTCGGCCAAACCAACTTCGTCATCCGCGGCTTCGGCAACGGCGCGGGCAACGACGGCATCGAGAGCTCGGTGGGCGTGTTCGTCGACGGCGTGTACCGCTCGCGCACCTCGTCCGCGCTGGACGACCTGCCCGAGATCGAGCGCGTGGAGGTGCTGCGCGGCCCGCAGTCCACGCTGTTCGGCAAGAACGTGTCGGCCGGTGCGATCAACATCGTCACCGCCAAGCCACAGTTCAAGTTCGGCGGCGCCGCCTCGCTGGACGTCGGCAACTTGCACGGACTGCAGGAGCGCGCCACCGTCACCGGTCCGCTGTCGGACACCGTGGCCTTTCGCCTGTCCGGCAGCAACAACAGGCGCGACGGCTACCTGCGCAACGGGGTCACCGGCAACGACGTCGACGACCGCGACCGCCAGTCGGTGCGCGGCGACCTGCTGTGGAACCCGAACGCCGACGTGCAGGCGCGCGTGATCGTCGACTGGAACCGCATGCGCGAGACCTGCTGCGGCGTGGTGTCGCTGCAGAACGGGCCGGCCACGCAGTTCATCGGCGGCGTGCTGGGCAAGGCGGTGGCCGATCCCACCCGCAAGTTCGGCGACGACATCGTCTTCAACACCGATCCCACCAACCGCCTCAGCGGCAAGGGCGCATCTGCGCAGGTCGACTGGAAGACGTCGATCGGCACGTTCACCTCCATCACGGCCGACCGCAAGCAGACCAACGCCTCCACGCAGGACGTCGACTTCACCGGCGCCGACCTGGCCAACAAGAACCAGGCCAACGACATCTCCACCTTCACTCAGGAGCTGCGGCTGGCCTCGAACGGCAGCGACACCCTGCACTGGATGATCGGCGGCTTCCTGCAAAGGGAGAAGCTGCACACCGGCGTCGACACCACCTTCGGCAGCGACATGCGCGCCTACGCGGACGGCCTGGGCGGTCAGGTACCGGCCGCGCTGCTGGGTGCGCTGCCGCCGTCGCTGGCCGGCGCGCTGAGCGGCCAGTCCAACATCTACGCGCTGGAATTCCTGCAGGGCCTGGTCACGCCCAGCATCGTCCCGGGCTCCACCTACTTCCAGGCCGGGCAGGGCATCCTCGACCACTACGCCATGAAGCAGGACTCGGCGTCGCTGTTCGGCAATGCCGACTGGAACCTCACCGACAACCTCACGCTCACCGGCGGGCTGGCCTACCTCACCGACCGCAAGCGCGCGTCGTCCGACGTCACGCTTACCGACAAGTTCTCGGCGCTGAACCTGCAGGACGTGCCGCAGTTCGGCGCCATCGGCCTGCCGCCCAACCTGTACGGCCCGCTGGGCGCGTTGCAGTTCTTCTACGGCGACACGGCCAACCACGCGCCGGTGAACTTTCCCAACGCCAACGAGTCGGGCGAGCTCAAGGGCAGCAAGCTCACCAAGGCGTTGCGCGCGAACTACGACTTCGGGTCGTGGAGCGCGTACGCGGGCTGGTCGACGGGATGGAAGGCCGGCGCGTACAACCTGTCGTCGGATAGCCGTCCGCCGGACGCCAACGGCATCGGCCGCACCGCGGGTCCGGAGAACGTCACCAACTTCGAAATGGGTTTGAAGACGGAGACCCGCAAGGGGTATTTCACGCTGGCGGTGTTCGACCAGGCGATCAAGGGCTTCCAGTCCAACGCGTATACGGGCACCGGGTACAGCCTGGTGAACGCAGGCAAGGAGTCGACGCGCGGCTTCGAGATGGACGGCGCTTACCGCCCGGCCGCCTGGCTGGCGCTCACTGGATCGGCCACGTTCCTCGACGCGAAGTACGACTCGTTCACCCACGCGCCCTGCGTGTCGTTCGACACCGTGCGCTGCCCGGTCGATCCGGACACGGGCCTCACCCCGGCCTTCCGCGATCTGTCGGGACAGCGACCAGCGGGCATCCCCAAGTGGTCGCTGTCGACCTCGGCCACGTTCAACCAGGACTTCGGCAGCGGCCTCACCGGCTTCCTGCGCGCGGAGTACGACTACTCGAGCAAGGTGCAGCTGATCGAGACCACGCCCGCCGACCTGTCCACCTACGGCCAGAAGAACGTCAACGCGAGCGTGGGCCTGGAGAGCAGGCCGAACCACTGGTCGGTGACGCTATGGGCGCGCAACCTGTTCGACGACCGCACGATGGTGGGCACCTTCCGCACCGTGGCGCAGGCCGGCAGCTACAGCGGGTTTCCCAACGCGCCGCGCCTGTACGGCGTGACGCTGGGCACGAAGTTCTGAGCGCCGCCACCATGAGCGCCATCATCGACCAGGGCAGCCCCGCCCGCATGTCCGCCAGCGCCCGCGCATGGGTCGGGTTCCAGGGCGGACGCGACCCGTACATCACGCTGATCAGCATCTACATCTTCATGCCCTACGTGGCCACCGTGCTGGTGGGCGACGCGGTGAAGGGGCAGGGGCTGATCGCGGCCTACGGCTTCCTCGGCGGGCTGGTGGCCGCCCTCACGGCGCCGTTCCTGGGCGCCGCGGCCGACCGAATGGGTCGGCGCAAGCCGGCGCTGGCCATCATCTCGCTGCTGTTCGCCCCGCTGGTTTTCGCGCTGTGGTGGGCCAAGCCGAACGGCGCGGGGCTGAGCGTGCCGACGATCCTGCTGATGACGCTGTTCATCTCGTTGCTGTTCACCTACGGCGAGGTGCTGCACAACTCGCTGATCACCTGGTCGGCGCGCAACACGCGTGACGAGGCGACGATGTCGGGCGCCGCGCTGGCCGTCGGCAACGTTGTCTCGGTGGCGGCACTCGTGTTCGTGCTGTGGGCGTTCGCGCTGTCGGGCAAGGTGCACTGGAGCTTCGTGCCGGCCGCGCCGCTGTTCGGGCTCGACGCGGCGCTGGGCGAACCCGCACGCATCGCGGCGCCCATCGCGGCCGTGCTGCTGGTGCTCGGCGTCATCCCCTTGCTGCTGTTCGCGCAAGATGCGCCGCGTCGCTCGGGCGGCCTGGGCGCGGCGCTGTCCGGTGGCGCGCGCGACCTGCTCGCGCTCGTGCGCAGCGTGCGCCACCACCGCGACGCGGCGATCTTCCTCGCGTCGCGCATGCTGTTCTCCGACGCGCAGATCGCGCTGATCCTGTTCTGCGGCATCTACGCCGCGGGCGTGATGCACTGGGGCGTGCTCGAGATGACGGCCTTCGGCATCC
>JBBQYL010000022.1:0-38080 GCA_038208735.1 Burkholderiales bacterium | reverse complement strand
CGGGACAGTTGCGGGGCATCTACGCGCGCTACGGCGAGGCCACGCATGTGCCCAACCTGTGGATCTATGCGATGAACGACCAGTACTGGGGCCCCGACGTGCCGGTGCAGTGGCACGACGCCTTCGCCAAGGGCGGCGGCGCCACCACCTTCGTGCACGCCGACGCGGTGCCGGACGGTGACGGCCACGGCCTGTCGCACCACGCCGCGTCGCTGTGGGCGCCGGCGGTGGACGCGTTCCTCTCCCGCATCGGGTTTCCGAAGGTGGCGGGATCCAAGGCGCCTTGACCGGGGTGGATCAGTGCAGGCGAGCTGCATGCCCCTTCGGCGCGGGCCGACGCCAACGCTGGCTAGACTCCCGTGGTCCCCGCTTCCACGAGCCCGCCATGCCCGACAACGCCATCGTCAAGATCCAGCCGCTCGGCTTCCCCTGGGAGACGGCCGACCCGTTCCTGTTCTGCGTGCACCATGACGACGCCTACCCGAAGGGCAACGGCCGCTTCGGGCCCGACGCGTCGCTCGCGGGCCGGTCCCTCGGCCAGGACTTCGGCGGCAAGGACGGCTGGAGCATGTACCACGGCCAGCAGGTGCCTGGCTTCCCGTCGCATCCGCATCGCGGCTTCGAGACCGTCACCATCGTGCGCCAGGGCCTCACCGACCACTCCGATTCGCTGGGCGCCGCGGCGCGCTTCGGCGGCGGCGACGTGCAGTGGCTCACGGCCGGCAAGGGCATCGTGCACTCCGAGATGTTCCCGCTGCTGTCCACCGACCAGGCCAACCCGCTGGAGTTGTTCCAGATCTGGCTGAACCTGCCCGCGCGGAGCAAGATGGCCGAGCCGCACTTCACGATGTTGTGGGCCGAGGACATCCCGCACCGCTTCTTCGAGAGCGGCGACGGCGCCGTCACCGAGGTGGCCGTCATCGCCGGCCGGCTCGACGCGCCCGAGGTGGCCGAGCCGCTGGCGCCGCCGCCCGACTCGTGGGCCTCGCAGGCCGAGGCCGACGTGGCCATCTGGACGCTGCGCATGGAGCCCGGCGCGCGCTGGAAGCTGCCGCCGTCGGCCAGCGTCGCGGCGCGCCGCAAACTGTACTTCTTCGCGGGCAGCCGCGTCGACGTGGCCGGCGAGACGCTCACCCAGCACGCGGCGATCGAGCTGCGCGCCGCGAGCGCCGTGGAGCTGGTGAACAGCGGCGCCGATACGGTCGAATTCCTGATGCTGCAGGGCCGCCCCATCGGCGAGCCCGTGGCGCAGTACGGCCCGTTCGTGATGAACACCGAGGCCGAGCTGCGCCAGGCCTTCGACGACTACCGCCGCACCGAGTTCGGCGGCTGGCCCTGGCCCGACACGGGCCCCGTGCACGGCCCCGAACGCGTGCGCTTCGCGCGCCACGCCGATGGGCGCGTGGAGACGTTGGGCGTGACGTCCGACGCCCGCGACGTGATGGCCAACGTGACGCCGTCCGACGTGGCCGCGGCCGACGATGGCGAGACGGTGGCGTCCAGCGTCGTTCTCGACGAGAACGCCTCGCGCGGGATGCAGTAGGGTCAGTCCACGCGCTCGAAGTGCTCGACCACCGGCGGCTTGGCGAAATACGCGCCGACGATCGCGCGCCACTGCGGAAACAGCGGGCCGCCGCGGAAGTCCACTGTGTGGTTCTCCAGCGTGTCCCAGTGGATCGTGAGCAGGTAGCGCTCGGGCGACTCGATGCCGCGATGCACCTGCGCGTCGCGGAAGCCCTTGGCCTGCGAGATGACGGTGGCGATGCCGCGCTGGATCGCCTCCTCGAATTCGGCGTTCTTGCCGGCGGGGATCGTGAAGTCGGCGTGTTCGAGGATCATCATGGCGTCTCCGTTGGGGGTGTCGCCTCGATTGTCCACGTCGCGTGCCGCCTTGTCCGGCGGCGGGGCACTCGGGAGATCGGGGTCTGGCCCCGCAGGGGCCAGACCCCTTATGCCCTTGCAATGTTCAGCGGCACCGAGTCGAAGGCCGGGAACACCGTGGCCAGCTTGTTGTCCGGCAGGCCGAGGTTGCGCATGCACACGCCGGCCAGCACCTGGCGGAAGTCGGTGGTGACGGCCAGGTCGCGGCCCTCGTTGAGCGCCGACGCTTCGATGCCCGGCCAGCGCCCGTACACCTTGCCGCCGGCGATGTTGCCGCCCAGCGCCCACATCACGTTGCCGTGGCCGTGGTCGGTGCCACCGGTGCCGTTCTGGCGCGCGGTGCGACCGAACTCGGAGATCACCAGGATGGTGGTGTCGTCGAACACCGGCCCCAGGCGCGTGGCGAGTTCGGCCAGGCCCTGGCCCAGCGGCTGCAGGCGGTTGGCGAGCTGACCCTTGGCGCCGCCCTGGTTCACGTGGGTATCCCAGCCGCCCAGCGCGACGAACGCGAGCTGCACGTTCGGATCGTTGCGCATCAGGCGTGCGAGCCGCGCGGCATCGTCGGGAAAGCCGTTGGGCAGCGGCGCGCCGTTGTTGGCCACCATCTGCTCGTGGTCCATCGCGGAGGCCGGGCTCATCGCCTCGTTGACCTCGGCGCGCGACTGCTGCGACTCGCGGTAGGCGCGCGACATCGCGTCATCACCCGAGTACAGCGAGTCGAACGCGGCGCTCACCTGCGGGCGATCGAGCAGCGTGGCCTTGGTGGCACGCGCGCCGTTGGCGATGTTGGCCACGGGGTTCGGGCCGGCCCAGATGCGCGGCAGCGTGGCGCCCACGCTGATCCCGCGAGTCACGGACGCCTGGGCGCCCGCATGCGCGCCCGCCTGCACGATCACGGGCGGCTGGGCGCCCAGCAGCCGATTGAGCCAGCCGTCGGGCGTGCCCTTGCGCCCGGGCGTGCCGGACTCCATGTAGTCCTGCGCGTCGAAGTGCGAGCGCGTCGGATCGGGCGAGCCCGAGGCCTGCACGAACGCGAGCTTGCCGGACTGCCACAACGGCATCAGCGGGGCCAGGTTCGGGTTGAGGCCGAAGTGGCCGTCGAGATCGAGCACGCCGCCGTCCTGGCCGGGCCGCGCGAGCGCGATCGACGAGCGCTGCTGGTAGTAGGCGCCCTCGCTGTACGGCACCACCACGCTGAGGCCGTCGACGGCGCCGCGCAGGAACACCACGACCAGGCGCTTGTTGCCAGGCAAGACCTGGCCCGCGGCGGGGGCGGAGGCGGCGAAGGCCGTGCGGCCCAGCGCGGTCCAGCCGAGGCCGGCGGCCGCGGCGATCTGGAGAAGTTGTCGGCGTTGCATGGTATGGAGGCTCTTTCAGCGGCGCATGAAATCGGGGCTGCCCAGCACGAGGGCGGCGCGCAGCGCGGGTTGCGCCACGGCGACGGCGCCGCGGGTGCGGTGCGTGATGGCCGGGCCCAGCGTGGCGAGCAGGGCTTCGACGTCCACCGGCGGCGTCGAGCCCTCGACGGCCTGGTCGCGCGCCATCGCGCGGTCGGTCTGGCGTTCCATCGCCTTCATCCCGTTGGCGCCGGCGGGCGCGTTCGGGTCGTCCACGCGCTGCAGCGGCAGCTTGCCCGAGGCCAGCGCGGTGGCGAAGTTCACGCGTTGCGTGATCGCGTTCGGGTTGAGCCAGTCGGCCTCGGAGTCGTGCCAGCCGTCGGGCGTCTGGCAGCCATACAGCGGCTGGCCCAGTTGCGTGAGCACGGCCATCAGCGGCTTGACGTTGGTGGTGACGATGCCCGTGGCGCGCACCGCCGACATCACGTACTGGTAGGGCGACTTGAACTTCGAGGTGCGCGTGTCGCGGAACTCGGCGCTCTCCACCAGCGCCTGCATCACGTCGCGCAGGTCGCCGTCGGTGTCGAGGAAGCGGCGCGCGAGGCGGTCCACCAGCGCCGGCGCCGGCGCGTCGGCCACGAAGCGGCGCGCGAGCTTGAACGCGATGTGCTTCGCCGTGGCCGGATGGCGGGCCAGCACGTCCAGCGCGAATTCGCCTTCCAGCTGGCCGTCGGACGACACGCTGTGGCCCAGCCAGTTCTTGGTGCCGTTGTCGTGGCGCACGGGGTCGAAGGAGAAGATCGAGTCGCCGTGCGGACGCGCGTCGACGTCCATGCCCGACGCGACGCGGCGGCGCGGCTGCTTCTCGGGCAGCAGCGTCCAGCCGGTGAGGATGCGGGCCAGCTCGGTGACGTCCTGCTGCGTGTACCCGCCGTCCACGCCCAGCGTGTGCAGCTCCATCACCTCGCGGGCGTAGTTCTCGTTGAGGCCGGTGGCCTTGGCCGCGCCGCCAGCGCCGCCGAAGCGGCGGGGTGGCTGGTAGCCGGGCGCCGTCGACAGCCAGTTGTCCAGGTAGAACAGCATCGCCGGATGCTTGGTCGTGGCGCCCAGCATCGTGCGGAAGCGGCCCAGCACGTGGGGGCGAATGGCCTCGCGCTCGTAGCTCTCGGTGAGCACGCGCACCAGGCCCTTGCCCTGGAACACGTTGAAGTGGTTGAACCAGAAGTCCACCAGCACCTCCTGCAACTGGCGGGGGCTGCCCAGGGCTTGCAACAGGCGCTCCTCGCCCGCCTCCACGTAGATCGTCGCGATCTGCCGGCGCCGCTCCGTGCCTTCCTCGGTCTGCGGCTTCTTGCCGTCCGGCGCCGCGGTCTCGGCCTGCCTGGCTTCCTTCGCCTCCTTGGCCATTTCTCGGTACTCGCGCACCATCTCGCGCTGCGTCTGGCCGGGCGTGTGCAGCGTGGACAGCTGGTCGGCGAGGTAGGACGGCAGTGCCAGGCGTTCGGGATGCAACTGCTCGGCGATCCACGCGGACGTGCCCATGCGCGCGACGCGACCGAGGTCGCCAGGCGACGGGCCGAAGGCCAGCCGGTTCAGCACGTGCAGGGCCTCGGCCTGGTCGGCGCCCGCGTCCGCGTCCGCCGCTGCGAAGGTGGGCCGCCAGGCGAGCGCGGCCACGGCGGCGGCCAGAGCGCTGCGGCGCGTCATCGGAAGGGCGGTCGGAAGCGGCATGGAGGTGGGGCCCGGGCAGGCGTGGAGAGGCTGCCCATTTAACGGCGCAGCCATGTCGATGTTGACACCCTCCGCGTTGCTGGACTGCAAAGTCGAGCGCAACCTGACGCCTGGCTGATGCGAGGAGGCCGAAACCCGGTCATCCTGCGCGAAGTCGCAGGATCCACGCGCGCTGATGGCGCTGCCTCGGAGGGTGGATCCTGCGACTTCGCGCAGGATGACGGCAGTTCACAGAATGACGGCCGTTCACAGGATGACAGGCGCTCACATCCGGCTGAGACGGATCGGGATTGCCTTGTACGCCGGCACCTGGCTGCCCACCGCGTGGTGCCACAGCGGCACCAGCGGATTCAGCTCGGGGAAATAGCCGGCCGCGCAGCCGCGCGGGATGTCGTAGCGCACGATGCGCAGCCCGCCGACCTCGCGCGGATCGCCGTCGGTGGCGGCCGTGGTGGCGCGCACCATCTGGCCGTCGGCGAAGCCCAGGCGCACGATGTCCTCGTCGTTCATCATCAGCACGTGGCGCGTGCCGTGGATACCGCGGAAGCGGTCGTGGTTGCCGTAGACGGTAGTGTTGAACTGGTCGAAGCTGCGCAGCGTGGTCAGACGGATCACGTCGGGGCCGCGGGCCGTCATGTCGTCGTCCTCGTCCAGCGAGGGCGGGCAGATGAAGTTGGCCTTGCCGGTGGGCGTCTTCCATTCGCGCTGGCACGCGGGGAGCGGGCGATGGAAGCCGCCCGGCCGCCACATGCGCTTCTCGAAGTCGTGGAAGATCTCCGGATAGGTCTTCTCGATGGCCGTGCGCACCTTGGCGTAGTCGGCCACCCATTCGTCCCACGGCACGGCCGCATTCGGAGCCAGCGTGGCCTTGGCGATGCCCGCCACGATGGCCGGCTCCGACAGCAACTTCGCGCTGGCCGGCTCGGCCATGCCGCGCGAGCCGTGCATGCAGCCGGTGGAATCCTCCATCGACACCGCCTGCTCGCCGCCGGCCTGGCGGTCGATCTCGATGCGGCCCAGGCACGGCAGCAGGTACGCCACCTCGGCGTGCACCACGTGGCTGCGGTTCAACTTGGTGGCGATCTGCACCGACAGCCTGGCGCGCCGCCAGCCCTGCTCGATGCGCGGGCCGTCGGGCACCGCGCGCAGCAGGTTGCCGCCGAGGCTCACGATGGCCTTCACCGAGCCGTCGATCAGGCCTTTGCAGGTCTCCACGGTGGTGAGGCCTTTCTCCTTCGGCGGGTCGAAGTCGTACAGCGCCTTCAGCTTGTCCATCGGCACCATCTCGGGCTTCTCGGTGATGCCCACCGTGCGCTGGCCCTGCACGTTGGAGTGGCCGCGAACCGGGAGGATGCCCGCGCCGGGCTTGCCGATGTGGCCGCCCAGCAGGAGAAGGTTGGCCACCATCTGCACGTTGGCCACGCCCGTCTTGTGCTGCGTCAGGCCCATGCCGTAGACGCCGATCACGCGCTTGGACCGCCCGATCACGTCGGCCGCCGATTCGATGGCCGCGCGCGCGAGCCCGCTCTCCGCCTCGATCTGCGGCCACTCCACCGAGCGCAGGTGCTCGCAGAAGGCCTGGAACCCGTGCGTGTGCTCGTCGACGAACGCGTGGTCGATGACGGCGTCGTCGCCGTCCTCGCGCGCCTGGTCGTCCATCGCCACGATGGCCTTGCACAGGCCCGACAGCACCGCGAGGTCGCCGCCGGCCTTGAGCTGGTGGTACTGCGTGTTCATGCGCGTGTCGGCGGGCGTGAGCATCTGCAGCGGCGACTGCGGGTTGGCGAAGCGCACCAGGCCCGGCTCCTTGAGCGGGTTGAACACGATGATGGGCACGCCGCGCTCGCGGCAGTCCTGCAGGTCGTGCAGCATGCGCGGCGCGTTGGTGCCGATGTTGTGGCCCATGATGAAGATGCAGTCGGTCTGCTTGAAGTCCTCCAGCTGCACGGTGCCCACGGGCACGCCGATGCTCTTGGGCAGTCCGAACGAGGTGCTCTCGTGGCACATGTTGGAGCTGTCGGGCAGGTTATTGTTGCCGTAAAGGCGCGCCATCAGCGCATACATGTACGAGGTCTCCAGCGAGGCCCGGCCCGAGGCGTAGAACACGGCCTCCTTCGGCTCCAGCGCCTTGAGCCGCCGGCCGATGTCCTCGAAGGCCTCGTGCCACGACACCTCCACGTACTTGTCGGTGGCCGCGTCCCAGCGCAGCGGAGCGGTGAGGCGACCCGTCGACTCGAGCGCGAGGTCGGTCCAGCCTTCCAGCTCGGTGAGGGTGTGCTGCGCGAAGAACTCCGGCGTGCACCGGTCCGTGGTCAGCTCCCAGGCCGTGGCCTTGGCGCCGTGCTCGCAGAACTCGGCCGCATGCGGCTCGGCCGGCTTGGCCCACGAGCAGCTCACGCACGCGAACCCGTCGGGCTTGTTCTGCTTGAGCAGGATGCGCGTGCCGTCGAGCCGGATGTGCGCCTCGCTCAAGGCGTGTGCCACCTCCTTGACGGACGTCCAGCCGCCGGCGGCGTGGGTGAACGGGGCGATGCGGATCTCTTCGTCCTGGGCCATGGGGGTCTTCGGGGGAGCGGCGGGTACCGTAGAGCGGCAAGGCACGTGCCGCGCGAACGGCTATCCATTCAGGACGATGCAAGACTGGCGCGGTCGTGCGACAGTCGGCTCTTGCGCGCGCCGGCGTGACGCGTGCCCGCCCGCCCGGAGCCCCCTTGGACAACCCGCCCCCTTCCGCCGCCCCCGCGCCGGGCCAGCAGCCCGACCCCCACCGCGCGTACCAGATGTTTCCGGTGCTCACGGGCGCGGACGTGGAGCGCGTGCGCCGCTTCGGCGAGCCGCATCACGTCAAGGACGGGGCGTTCCTGATCCAGGCCGGCCAGAAATCGCGCGGCCTGTTCCTGCTGGTGAAGGGCCACATCACCGTCACGCAGCGCGACGGCCTGGGCCGCTCGGTGCCTTACCACGAGTATTGCCCGGGCGAGTTCCTGGCCGAGGCCGGCACCCTCTACGGTGGATCGTCGCTCGTCGACGCGCAGTCCGTGGGCGACGTGGAGGGCATCCTGGTGGTGCCCGACCAGCTGCGCGCGCTGATCATCGCCGAGGCCGATCTTGGCGAGCGCATCATGCGCGCGCTGATCCTGCGCCGCGTGTCTCTGATCCAGGCCGGCGCGAGCGGCGCCACCCTGATCGGCGCCGTCGGCTCGGCCTCGGTGCTGCGGCTGCAGAACTTCCTGCAACGCAACGGCCAGCCGCACCACGTGGTCACCGGCGACGAAGACCCGGTGGCCGCGCAGCTGTTGGTGCAGTACGGCGCCGCGGCCGCCGAGGCGGTGGGCGTCTGGTACTGGGCCTCGGGCCTGGAGGCCAAGATGTGCGCGGGCTGCGAGGTGGTGCTGGTGGGCGGCGGCAATTCCGCGGGCCAGGCCGCGGTGTTCCTGTCGGCGCATGCGGCCAAGGTGCACATGATGATCCGCGGCCCCGGGCTGGCGGCCAGCATGTCGCGCTACCTGATCGACCGCATCGAGGCCGCGCCCAACATCCAGCTGTGGACCAACACCGAGCTGGTCGAACTGGAGGGCCAGCTGCCCTCCGGCCTGAGCAGCGTCAAATGGCGCGAAGGCGGCAAGGACGGCACGCTGCACGAGCGCGAGCTGCGCAACGTGTTCCTGTTCGTCGGCGCCGATCCCGAGACGCGCTGGCTGGAAGGCTGCGGCATCGCCGTCGACAAGACCGGCTTCGTGCTCACCGGCACCGACGCCGTCACCGGCAAGGACGGCCAGGTGCTGCCCGACCGCTTGCCCAACCCGTTCGAGACCAGCGTGCGCGGCGCGTTCGCGGTGGGCGACGTCCGCGCCGGCTCCGTCAAGCGCGTCGGCGGCGCCATCGGCGACGGCGCCGCCGCCGTGGCGCTGATCCACCAGCACCTGGCGGCGCTGGACGCGAAATGACAACGACTCCCTTCGAAGGACGACCCTCCATGGCCACGCACCCCAAGACCTTCCGCATCGGCGGCGAACTCGAGATCAACCGCCTGGGCTACGGCGCGATGCGCATCACCGGCAAGGGCATCTTCGGTCCGCCGACCGACCGCGACGGCGCGCTCGCGACCTTGCGCCGCCTGCCCGAGCTGGGCGTCGATTTCATCGACACCGCCAACTCCTACGGGCCCGAGATCTCCGAGGAGCTGATCAAGGAGGCGCTCTATCCGTACAGCAAGGTCACCGTCGCCACCAAGGGTGGCCTCGAGCGCCCGGCGCCCGACGTGTGGGTGCCCAACGGCAACCCGAGCCACCTGGTCAGCGAGGCGCACGCGAGCCGCGAGCGGCTGGGCGTGGAGCAGATCGCGCTGTGGCAGTTGCATCGCATCGACGTCAACGTGCCGCGCGACGAGCAGTTCGGCGCCGTCAAGCTGCTGCTGGACGACGGCGTGATCACCTACGCCGGCCTCAGCGAGGTGTCGGTGGAGGAGATCGAGGCCGCGGCCAAGGTCTTCCCGGTGTCCACCGTGCAGAACCGCTACAACTTCGCCGACCGCGGCAGCGAGGACGTGCTCAAGTATTGCGAAGCCCACGGCATCGGCTTCATCCCCTGGTTTCCGCTGGCCGCCGGCGAGCTCACCCGCGAAGGCACGTCGGCCCTCGACGCCATCGCCAAGGCGCACGGCGCCACGCAGAGCCAGGTCGCGGTGGCGTGGCTGCTGCAGCGCAGCCCGGTCATCATCCCGATCCCGGGCACGTCGAAGGTGGCGCACCTGGAGGAGAACGTGAAGGCGGCCGACATCGAGCTGACGCAGGCCGAGTTCGACCAGCTGGATCGCGTGGGATGACGGCGCTCAGCCCCGCGGGCTGAACGTGCGCGGAAAGAACACCGGCGTCGCGCGATCCTTCAGCCGATACCCCATCGGCGGCCGGTTCGAATCGCTCTCGACGACGCCGGCCTCCACCAGGAAATCGGCCGCCATCATGCGGGTGCGGAAGCCGCTCTTGTCGACGGGCCGCCCCAGTACCACTTCGTAGGTACGCTGCAGCTGCGGCAACGTGAACGGCTCGGGCAGCAGCCAGGCCGGCAGCGACGTGTATTCGACCTTGCTGCGCAGGCGCTCGACGCCCGCGCGCAGGATCTGCGCGTGATCGAACGCAAGCTTCTTCTTCGAAAGCAGCGCGTCGTCGACGGTGAACCACGCGACGTCGGCGGCGTTCGCGCCCTTGGACAGCGTCACGCCCTCGGCCGGCATCAGCGCGAAGTAAGCGTGCGTGGCCGACCATCCGCGCGGATCGCGCGTGGCGCCGCCCCAGCTCCCGAGCTGCTCCAGGTAAGGAGCCGCGACGCTGGTCTTGTCCGACAGCTTGCGGCGCGCGCAGGCCTCGAGGTCGGCGTCGAGGCCGACGTCGACGAATCCGCCGGGCAGCGCCCACAGGCCGGGGAACGGGTCGTCGGTGCCGGGCGGGCGTTGCACCAGCAACACCTTCAGCGCGTCGTCGATGACCGTGAAGATCAGGACGTCGACGGTGGTGGTTGGCCGCGGGAAGTCGGCACCGAGGGAAGCGGTCTTGCGCGGGGGCATGGTGGATTGCCGACTTCGACGTCGCTCAGCTCGACGCGCCGCCGAACACGGCATCCGGCGACAACACCGGAATGAACACCGACCCCGAGCGCGCCAGCTGCGAGATCAGCTTGGTGACGTCGCCACGCCCCGTGAGGCCGCGTTCCTCGGTGAGCTTCATGTCGGCGACGGGGCCCAGGTCGGACACCAGCAGGCCGAAGCGCTGCGTGCCCGAGCGCAGCACCAGCGCGTGGCGCTGCGCGGCGCCGGGGGCCTGGACGTCGGCGGAGATGTCCACCAGCGGCAGCGCCATGTCGTTCCAGGTGACGAAGCCGACGTGGCGCTGCGCGAAGCCGCCACGCCACACGCGCACGGCGGCGGTCACCTCGATGCATTCGATGACCTCGCCGGCAGGCACGCCCATCAGGTGCTCGCCGATCAGGAAGGTGGCGATCTCGGCGCCGCCGGGCACGTTGGCGACCTGCGGCGGGGCGGCCAGCGGGCGGTCGATCCTGCTGCTGCACGGGATCACCACCACGCCGATCACCGGCTCGGCATAGCCGTCGCTGGTCTTGAACTCGCGGTAGCCGCTGCCGGCGGTGGCGCCGACCATGAAGCACCGGTCGCCTTCGGCGAGCACGCCCGACCACGACTGCCCCGGCGCGAGCGACAGGACGGCGGCCGGCAAGGCCATCGGCAGCTCCGCGGTGCGGCTGATGGTGGCGCCGTCGGGGCGGCAGAACGCGGCCATCGAACCGGGCGTGGGCGGCAGCGCCGCGCGCAGCATCGCCTCGAACTGCGGCGTGCTGTCGAACACCAGCGCCACGCCGCCCACGGCCTGGCCGCCGGCCAGTACCGGGGCCGCGTAGACATAGGTGCCGACACCGTCGTAGAGGTCGCTGGGCTCGAAGGGCGATACGGCGTACCGCATCGGGTCGCGCAAGCGCAGGCATTCGGCCACCCAGGGCTGGGTCAGCTGGCGGCCCTCGGCCTGCGTGTCGCGGCTGGCGGCGATCACCACGCCGTGGGCGTCGAACAGCAGCACATTTGCGTAGACGGTGTACAGGCCGTTGATGTGGGCCAGCGTCTTGCGCGCGGCGGCCGCGTCCATGGTGGCGAGCACCGGGCTGGTGGCCCACCAGCGGCAGTCGTTGGCGCGTTCGTAGAGATTGCGGTCGAGCACGTCCACCGCCAGGTCGGCCAGGAAGCGCGCCTCGCCCAGCAGGCCCGACGCCACCGTGGTGAGCAGCTCGGCGGATGCGCGCTCGAACTGGTCCTTGGTCTTGCGGCCGGTGCCGGCGATCTCCTCCAGCAGCGAACGCGAGAAGGCGTTGGACTCGTTGGCCTGGTGGATGCGGCCGTTCCACACCATGCGGTCGAGGCGGCGCTGGATCTCGCGGGCGCGCACCGGCACGTCGAGCAGGCGCGCGGAGAACACGTCCTCGCCCGAGAACGCCACGGGCGTCGACTCGTCGATGGACTCGCCGAATGCCAGCTCCACCGGCGCCAGCGCCACGGTGGACCAGCCCGGCCCGGCGTAGCCCTGGTACGGACGACCCTGGCGTTGCGTGACGAGATGGGTGACGCCGCCAAGCCGCAACGAGGCCGAACCCGCGCGCAGCGCCATCAGGTGGCCGGGCGGCAGCCGCGCGGCGTCGTTGGACACCACCACGCGTTGCTGCGCGTCCACGAAGGCCAGCACCTCGTCGCGGGACGCGAGGCGCTCGAAGATCATCGCGGCCTCGCGCTCGAGGTCGAACACCAGCGCCAGCACGCCCACCGGGCGGCCGCCCTGTTCGACGCGCCACGCGTAGGTGAGCGCGGGCGCGTCGCCGCAGAAATCGGTGGGCGCGAAGGTCTCGACGAAGCCGCCCTGTGCGCGCAGCGCATGGACCACCAGCGGCGAGGCGGAGCGGCCGTCGAAGCCGTCGACCAGCCGGGTCAGCACCTGGCCGTCGGGCGCCAGCAGCACGATGTCGCGGTAGACCGTGTAGCGCGCGGCATAGGCGCGCAGGCGTTCGCGCAGCGCCGTGAAGACGGCCGGGTCGTTGGCGACGCAGGCGTCGACGATGGCCGAGTCGGTGGCCAGGAAGCCGATGTCGGCGGTGCGCTCGAACAGGTTTCGCGTGAGCACGTCCACCGCGATCTGCGCCTGGTGGCCCAGCGTGCCGTCGGCGAGCTCGAGCATCTCCTCGGCCAGGTACACGAGCAGCTCGTTGGTGAGCTGCGCGAAGCTGGCCCGCACCTCGGTCATGTCGGCCTTGAGGTTGGACAGGTGTGCCAGCAATGCCAGCGTGTCCCAGGTGCTGCTGAGCGCGGCGAGCGCCTCGCGATGGTCGTTGACCGAGTGCATGTGGCGCGCGAGCGGCGCCACGTGGTCGGGGAAGGAGATGCCTTTGTAGGTGGCCATGGACAGTCAGGAAGGGGTGAGGCCGAGGAAGTGGTCGAGCATGTGGAAATGATCGTCGAAGAATCGGTCTTCCATTGCGCCCAGGTCTTGCACGCGCACCCACTCCACCGACGCCGCATCGTCGTCGGCGCGCACCTCGGGCAGCTCGCGGTCGCCCAGGTCGAAATGGTGGGCGTGCGTGATGGTGCGGCCGCGCTGGCTGCGGTCGGGATGGTCGAACACGGCCACCGAGCGCAGGCTGCGGCGCATGGTTTCTTCCAGCAGCTTCAGGTGCGTCTCTTCCGCCAGCTCGCGCAGGCACGACTGCCACGTGGTCTCGCGCGCCTCGATGAAGCCGCCCGGCACGGCGTAGAGGCCGCGGCCCGGCGCCTTGCCGCGTCGGATCAACAGCACCTGGCCGGCGCACTGCAGCACCGCGTCGACGGTGACGAAGGTGGGCGGGTACGGCGCGGCGCGCCATGCCTCCTTGTAGCGCCTGAGCATGCGCCACTCGGGGGCCAGCTCGTCGACGAAGGGCAGGGCCGTCCACGCACGCAGGAAGGCGACGGTGGACGCCGGGGCCTGGTCGACGAAGGCGGCGAGCGCGGCGTCGAGCTGTAGCGGCTGGTGCGCGTCCTCGGGCACGCTGGCGAACAGCGCGTCGCGCAGCTGCGCGCCGTCGGGGCTGGGCAGGCGCTGCACCGAATCGAAGGTCCAGCCGGGGAAGGCCGCCAGGTAGCCGCTGGTGGCGTCCTTGAAGTGGCCCACCAGCGTGATGCGGGCGACGGAGTCGAAGCCGGGCAACGTGGCCACCGCCTGGCGCACGCTGGAAACCCAGCGCGCCTCGTCGTAGTAGTCGCGCATCGGCAGCACGGTGACGCGTTCTCGATCGGCCTCGGGCAGGGCGAGCCGGACCATCTCGGCGCGCTCCGTCCACGTGAACGGGTTCTTCGGCGTGCGGGCCTGGAACGCGGAGCCGACGATCACCACCACGCGCGGCGCGATGGCCAGCGCGCGCGTCACCAGCGCGAGGTGGGCATCGTGAAAAGGCTGGAAGCGGCCGACGAGGACGGCGAGGTCGGAGGTCATGGTCATGCGTTGTCCTGTTCAGGCCACCTTGGCCGCGATGGGCATCTGGCGGCCGATGCCGAACGCGCGCGAACGCACGCGGATGATGGGCGGGGCCTGGCGCCGCTTGTACTCGTTGCGCGCGATCATGGCCCGCACGCGCGTGACGAGCGCCTCGCCCGCGGGTTGCGCGCGCAGGGCCGACACGAATTGCGTGGCGTGCGCCAGTTCGGCGGACGCCAGGCGGCCGCCCTCGATCAGCAGCTTGAGGATCTCGTCGAGCACCGGATAGGGCGGCAGGCTGTCGGTGTCGCGCTGGTCGGGCGCGAGCTCGGCCGACGGCTCCTTGTCGATGATGGCCTGCGGGATCAGCTCTCGGCCGGCGGCCTCGTTCAGATGGCGCGCGAGCGCGAACACCTCGGTCTTGTAGAGATCGCCGATCAGGCCCAGGCCGCCGTTGGTGTCGCCGTAGAGCGTGCAGTAGCCCACCGAGATCTCCGACTTGTTGCCCGTGGTCAGCAGCAGGTGGCCGAACGCGTTGGAGTACGCCATCAGCGTGGTGCCGCGCACGCGGGCCTGCAGGTTCTCCAGCGGCAGGCCCTTCAGCGGCTGGCCGAACGAGGTCTCGAATTGGCGCGAGAACGCGGCCACCGTGTCGGCGATGGGATGCGTCGCCAGCGCGATGCCCAGGTTGCGGCACAGCGTCACCGAGTCGTCCACCGATCCGGCCGACGAGTACACCGACGGCATCGTGACGCCCACCACGTTGTCGGCGCCCAGCGCATCGACCGCCAGCGCCATGGTGAGTGCGCTGTCGATGCCGCCCGACGATCCGATGACGGCCTTGGAGAAGCCGCAGCGGCGCGCGTAGTCGCGCAACCCCAGCACGATCTGCGCGCGGTAGAACGCCATCGTCGACAGGCCCTTCGGATCGACCGGCGCCAGCGACTCGCCGGTGCCCGAGGAGAAACGGCCGTCGTCGAAGGCCAGCGTGGTGACGTCCTCCACGAAGCGCCGCGCCTCGTAGCAGACGGCGCCCGATGCGTCGACCGCGAACGACGCGCCGTCGAACACGATCGTGTCCTGGCCACCCACCTGGTTCACGTACAGCAGCGGGAAGCCGTGGCGCCTGCAGGCGGCGCCGAAGACCGCGTGGCGCATCTCGCGCTTGCCGACGTCGGACGGGCTCGCGTTGATGGACACCACCAGGTCGGGTGCGGCGTCGGCCAGGCGCGAGAACGGGTTCACCGCGTAGTCGTCGCCGGCGTCGTTCCAGCCGTCCTCGCAGATCATCAGGCCCACCTGCGTGGCGCCGATGCGCAGCACGCGAGCCACGTCGGGACCCGGCGCGAAGTGGCGCATCTCGTCGAAGATGTTGTACGTCGGCAGCAACTGCTTGGCGTAGCGCAGCACGATCTCGCCGTCCTTCAGCACCACCAGCGCGTTGAGCAGGCGCTTGCCGGCGCCTTCGCGCGCGAGTGGCGCGCCCACGATCCAGTGGAGCGCCGGCATTTCCTTCGACGCGGCCTGCAGTTGCGCCAACCCCTGCGCGGCGCGGGCCAGGAAGTCGGGCTCGTCGAGCAGGTCGCCGGGGTAGTAGCCCGTGATGCAGAGCTCGGAGAAGACGACCAGGTCGGCGCGCGCGGCGGCCGCGTCGCGGGCGGCGGCAATCATCTTGTCGACGTTGCCGGCGATGTCGCCGACCATCCAGTTCAACTGTGCAACGGTGATGCGAAGCATGCGGCGCTCCTCAGGCGGCTTCGGGCGCGACGTGGAACACCTGGCGCAGGTAGGCCAGGAAGGTCTCGTCCTTGCAGAGCGTCTTGCCGGGCGAGTCGGACAGCTTGGCCACCGGCTGGCCGTTGCACTGCGTCAGCTTCATCACGATGTTGAGCGGCACCAGGCCGACGTCGTTGGAGAGGTTGGTGCCGATGCCGAAGCCCACCTGGGTGCGGTCGGCGAAGTGGCGGTAGATGCCGAACGCGGTGTCGAGGTCGAGCCCGTCCGAGAACGTGAGGCGCTTGGTGTGCGCGTCGATGCGCAGCTTGGCGTAGTGGGCCAGCGCCTTCTCGCCCCAGACGGTCGGGTCGCCCGAGTCGTGGCGCAGGCCGTCGAACAGCTTGGCGAAGTACAGGTCGAAGTCGGCCAGGAAGGCGTCCATGCCCACGACGTCGGTGAGCGCCACGCCCAGGTCGCCGCGGTACTCCTGCACCCAGTTCTCGAGTGCCATCTTCTGGAAGTCGCGCAGGCGCACGTCGAAGGCCTGGTACGACTGGAGGTATTCATGCGCCATGGTGCCGATGGCCACCAGGCCGAACTGCTTCGCGAGGTGCACGTTTGACGTGCCCTTGAAGAACTGGGGCACCTCGTCCTTCAACGTGCGCACCACCTCCTCCTGCCACGCGCCGGAGAAACGGCGCCGCACCCCGAAGTCGAAGAACTCGAACGGATTCGCGCGCGCGGGCTCGTGCGCGCCGAACGCGCGCAGCGCGGCGATCTTGGCCCGCAGCCGCGCGCGACCCTCGGCCAGCGCGGCGGGCTGGTCGCTGCGGCGGAAGTAGAGCTCGTTGACGATGGCGAGCACGTAGATCTCGAAGCCCATCACGTGCACCTGCGGGCCCTCGGCCACGATCTCCAGCGTGCGGCCGTCCTCGGCGATCGATGCGCGCACGAAGCGACGCTGGAACTTGAAGATGCGCAGGAAGTCGACGAAGTCGTTCTTGATGTAGCGCAGGGCGCCCAGATACCCCAGCTCGTCCTCGGTGAACGACAGCGAGCACAGGTGATCGAGCTGTTGGTCCACCTCGGGCAGCAGCTCGGCCAGCGGGAAGGCCGGTTGGTTGCGGCACACGAAGCGGTACTCGGCCTGTGCCTGCGGGTGCCGATGCAGCATGGTCTGCCACATCGTGAACTTGTAGAGGTCGGTCTCGAGCAGGCTGTGGAGGACGGGGGTCATGGGGTGATTCTCGGGGTTTCAGGCGGCCGCCAGCGACAGGGCTTGCGCCGAGCTCATCAGGCGTATCCCCTTGGCCTTCATTGCGTCGAGGAAGGCCGCATGCTGGGCCTCGAAGCCGCCCACCGGGCTCATGCAGTCGGTGAGCAGCACCACGCGACCGGGACGGCCGCCGGGCAGGTGGTCGACGATGTGCTCGGTGGTCGCGCGCACGCAGTGGCTGCTGGCCTCGCCGGCGATGAACAGGGTCTGGGCGCGGTCGAGTTGGCCAAGCAGCGCGGTGTTCATGCGCGTGTGCGCGTCGGCGGCATCGGGCACCTCGGCCTGGATGGCGCTGTAGTGCTCCGTCCACGGGTTTTCGCCCTTGGTCACCTTGCGCACGCCGCGCAACCGGGCCTCTTCCCACTGGTTGTAGGCGGCGCGCACGTCGGCGTGCACGCCGTGGCCCCAGGTGCCGATCTCGCAGTGCACCGGCCACACCATCAAGGTGTAGCGGCCGCGGGCCTCCAGCTCGTCGAGGTAGGCCAGCGTGCGCGGCGACGCGGCCGGGTCGCGCGGACGTAACTCGCCGGCGCGTACCTGGGCGGCGGTGATCGTGGTGAACGGCGTCACGGCCGCGCCGTCGGCCTGCTGCCAGAACGTGGGGTGGGCGATGTCGATGTGGTGGTGCGAATCGAGCGTGACTGTGATCTCGTCCAGGCCCGAGCCGCTTGCGCGGATGAACGCGGCGATGCGCTGCATGTCGGCGTGGGCGCCGGCCACGGGCAGGGCCGGCGCGACGACGACGCCGGTGAGCGGGTCGACGGGGCGGTAACCGGCGGGGACGTCGCAGAAGTCGTTCTGCGGATCGATGATGAGGAGCTGGGTGGTCATGGGCTCGTCCTGTGGATCGGTGAATTCACTGCACGCCTTAAAGTTGCTCAATACAACTAATAACGAGAACGGGCGCTTTCCGCAGGTGGCGGAGGCGTTCAGCACGGCGACGGGTCGGTGCGGTATCCTATCCTCCCCCACAGGATAAGACCATGGCCGCCCACCCTTCCCATCCCGACATCATCAAGCGCCTGAAGCGCGCCGAGGGTCACCTGCGCAGCATCGTCACGATGCTGGAGGAGGGGCGCGACTGCCTCGAGATCGCCCAGCAGATGCAGGCGGTGGAGAGCGCCGTGGGCAACGCCAAGAAGACGCTGGTGCACGACCACATCGACCATTGCCTGGAGCACGCCGTCGAGGGCGTGGGCGCCCGCGACGCCATCAGCCAGTTCAAGGCCATCACCAAATACCTATGACCGACTTCCACACCCTGCTGCAGGGCGGCAACGCCTGGCTGTTCGTCCCCAGCGCGATCCTGCTGGGCGCGCTGCACGGCCTGGAGCCCGGCCACTCGAAGACCATGATGGCGGCCTTCATCATCGCCGTGCGCGGCACCCTGACGCAGGCCGTGCTGCTGGGGCTGGCCGCCACGGTGTCGCACACGGCCATCGTCTGGCTGATCGCGCTGGGCGGCATGTACTTCGGCCAGCATTGGAGTGCCGAGGCGAGCGAGCCGTGGATGCAGCTGGTGTCGGGCGTGCTCGTCATCGGCATCGCGCTGTGGATGCTGTGGCGCACGTCGCAGAACAAGGCGGCGTGCTTCCACGACCACGGTGACGACGCGCATGACCACCATGACCATGCGCATCACGACCACGAGCACGACAACGGGCATGACCATGCGCATCATCGCCACGGCCACGCGCATGCGGTGACCGCCAAGCCGTTGGTCGAGGCCCCGGCCGGCGACGCGCATGCCCGCGCCCATGCCGATGACATCCAGAACCGGTTCGCCGGCCGAACGGTGACCACCGGCCAGATCGTGATGTTCGGCCTCACGGGCGGCCTGATCCCGTGCCCGGCCTCGATCACGGTGCTGCTGTTGTGCCTGCAGCTCAAGCGCATCGCGCTCGGCGCCACGCTGGTCTTGGGCTTCTCGATCGGCCTCGCGCTGACCATGGTGGCCTCGGGCGTGGTCGCGGCGATCGGCGTGAAGCACCTGTCCAGGCGCATGGAAGGCGGCGGGCGGATGAGCGAGCTCGCAGCCAAGGCGCCCTTCCTGTCAGGCGGCCTGATGCTGATCGTCGGATGCTACGTCGCTTGGCAGGGACTCCACGTGCTGGTCTGAATTGCCAAAGCCGCAGAAGACATCCGCTGTCACTTGGTGAGCAGGCTGGCGCCGACCAGCTTGGCCGCAGCCTTGTCGAACGTCCATAGTAGCGTCTCCGATGCCTGTGCTGCCAGCGAGACATGCAGGCAGTCGGCAAAGTCGGCTGAGCCCGTGCGATAGAGGTGCAACGCGACCTCGAGCGCAATCTCCGACTGGAACGTCAGCTCGGCTGCGGAGAACAGATTCACCAGTGTGGCGATTGTTTCGTCCTTGCCGAATCCGAAGCTAGAACGCAGCACCCATTCGAGTTCGAGCGTGACCGTGACCGGAACGAACAACACGAGCCGCTCGCTCACGCAACGCCGGATGAGCGCGCGCGCCGCAGCAAACTGCGCCGAGTCGTCCCGGATGAGATATCGCACCAGGACGTTGGTATCCAACGCGGGCATCTAGCGCCAGGCGTTCATCTGATCAACCGAGACATGGGTCCCCTTCGGCGGCTCGAGCATGCCGGCCATGTCGAGGATGGACTTCGTCTTCGCCCGGACGACGATGGTGCCGTCCGGCGTCACTGACCAGACCAGCTTGGTTCCCTGCGTCGCGTTGACAAGCGCGCGAACATCAGCAGGTACCGTGGTCTGACCTTTGGCGGTGATCGTTGACTCTGTCATGATGTTCCTTACTTCTGGCTTTATTGTAAGGCAATCCGGCGGGTCTGGCAAAAGGCCGCCTGGGAGAAAGCAGAGGGCCCGCGCGAAGCGGGCCCTTTGCATCCTGGAGCATGCCGGCTCAGCGCACCGCCGGCGCCGGCGGTGCGCCCCGGTCGCCCAGCGCCACCTGCGCGACCGACGCCACCACGATGTTGACGGCCAGCGCGAACAGGCCGGTGTACATCGCGTACGAATCGCCGCCCAGCACGAACGTATGCACGGGCTTGACGCCGTCCGCGAACGCCAACCATGTGCCGGTGCCGAGACCGACGGCCCAGCCCAGCAGCAGGGCGGGCGCGCGGAACCACGCGAAGAACAGGCCGAACACCACGGCAGGGAAGGTCTGCAGGATCCACACGCCGCCCAGCAGCTGCAGGTCCAGCGCGAACTTGGTGGGCAGCACGAGGATGATCACCAGCGCGCCCACCTTCACCACCAACGACACCAGCTTGGCCACCTTGGCCTCGCCGGCCGGCGTCACCCCGGTGTCGACGTAGGCCTTCCAGAAGTTGCGCGTGAACAGGTTGGCGGCGCCGATGGACATCACCGCGGCCGGCACCAGCGCGCCGATGGCGATGGCGGCGAACGCGAAGCCCACGAACCACGACGGGAACAGCGCGGTGAACAGCGCGGGCACCACGGCGTTGTTGTTGCCGTGCACGTCCACGCCCGCCGCGTAGGCCATGTAGCCCAGCATCGCGATCAGGCCCAGCAGCACCGTGTACGCCGGCAGGAAGACGGCGTTCTTGCGGATGGTGTCCGCGCTCTTGGCCGCGAAGATGCCCGTGAGGGTATGCGGGTACATGAACGCGGCCATCGCCGAACCCAGCGCCAGCGTGGCGTACGGCAGGTACTGCGCGGGCTTCAGCAGCAGGCCGCCGGACTTCTTGGCGGTGTAGGCGGCGCTCGCCACGTCGAACACGTGCGCGTAGCCGCCCAGCTTCATCGGCACCAGCACCACGGCCACCAGCACCACGATGTAGATCATCAGGTCCTTCACGAACGCGATGAGCGCCGGCGCGCGCAGGCCGGCCGAGTAGGTGTACAGCGCGAGGATGACGAATGCCGCGGCCAGCGGCAGCTCGCCGGTGAGGCCCAGCGCCTTGATGACCACTTCCATGCCCACCAGCTGCAGCGCGATGTAGGGCATCGTGGCGACGACCGCCGTCACGGCCACGGCCAGCTCCAGCGGGCGCGAGCCGTAGCGGCCGTAGACCACGTCGGCCGCGGTCACGTGACCCGCCTTCTGCGCCGCGTGCCACAGTCGCGGCATGACCACGAACACGATCGGATAGACCAGGATCGTGTAGGGCAGCGCGAAGAAGCCGTAGGCCCCGACCGCGTACACCAGCGCCGGCACGGCAATCACCGTGTAGGCGGTGTAGAAATCGCCGCCCACCAGGAACCAGGTGATCCAGGTGCCGAAGCTGCGGCCGCCCAGGCCCCACTCGTCGAGGTGCGCGCCTTCCTTGGCGCTGCGGTTCCAGCGCGAGGCCCAGAAGCCCATCACGGTGACGAGCAGGAAGAAGAAGGCGAAGACGGCCAGCGCCGTCCAGTTGATCTGGTCGGTCATCACAGGACGCCCTTGCGCAGGCCGTCACGGTAGACGAGCCAGATCAGGAAGGCGGTGATGGGCACCCACAGCAGCTGGTACCAGTAGAAGAACGGGAAGCCGAACAGGCTCGGCAACGAATCGGTGTTGTAGAAAGGCACCCAAAGCAGCCCGACGAACGGGAGCACCAGCAGCATCCACATGAAGTTCTCCTCGCGATTGTTTTACTCGTCGGCGATTCTGTTCCCAAGTGCAAGTCCCTTGCAGGGGACTGCGAGACTCGCGCGGGCGCCCGCCTTGCTCACCTTCGGGTTCGACCCCAAGCCGCACGATCATGACCGCCTCGCATTCCCACCCCTCCAAGCGCTGGTCGCAACACGTCACCGAAACGAGCGACGCCCTCGACCTCAAGCACGACGTCTTCAAGCTCACGGATCCGAAGAAAATCGCGCAGTCGCTCAAGGCCTCCGCCGAGCACAGCGATCGTCGCAGGAGCGACCCGTACTGTTCGGCCATGTCGATGCTCACGTTCCATATCAACCGCGCCGGCCACAACCTCGAGCCCGTCCAGCACCAGCGGCTGGAGGCGGCGAAGGACGAGCTGCGCAAGCTGTTCGGCAAGGACGCGGCGCACTGACGACGAGCACGCCGGCCTGAAGACCGCGTCGCGTTCTACAGCGCGAAGTTCGACAGGCTGCAGACTGCATGAAGCCGTACAGTCCCGCGGCCGAGCCGATCAGGCGCGTGTCGACGCTGATCGACAGGGTCGACTCGGCCTGGCTGCACAGCCCCCAGCCCAGCCCATTCTCAGGCGGCACGGGTCTCGGAGTGCCGCGCTGCGAGATCAGAAGTGGACGGCCAGTCCCACCGTGGAGATGAGGTCGTTCGACATCCAGGTGGTGCCGCGCGAGACGTTGAAGTCGAGCTGTGCTTTCGACGAGGCCGCGAACGTGGCGCCGGCGGCGACGTGGGCCGTGTTGTTGTCGATGACGTTGTTGAACGCCAGCTTCTCGCCCGACAGCTCCACGTAGCTCTTCCAGCGCGCGGCCTTGGTCTTGTCGACCGTGCTCACCTCGAGGCCGGTCACGTAGTGCTCGAAGGCCATGCCGCCGCCCCGCGTGATGCCCGGCGTGAAGCCGATGGAGACGTCTTCAGGCGTGTCCCACATGGCCGTGATGCGCAGCGAGCGGCGTACGTTGCCGGCGCGCGGAGGCGGCGCCCCGGTGACGACGTCGGCGTGCGCCTGCCAGGCCAGCGACGACAGCACGGGGGCGGCGATGCGATCCTCGGCGCTCCAGCGTGCTCCGAACGTGACGTCGGCGGGATTGGCCGCGCGCGGCAGCACGCGCACCAGCGGATCGCGGTCGGGGCCGTTGGGGGCGGGCATGCCGTCGGCGTGCAGCTGCACCTGCTGCTTGCTGTCGAGCACCACGCGGTTGGCCGGCGAGCCCAGCGCGGCCGGGTCGATGCGCACCGGCTTGAGCGCCGGCTTGGTGACCACGGCCGTCATGGGCACCACGTTCTTGGGCCTGGATTCGGGAGACGCCATCGCGGCCGTGATGGCCGACTTCAGCAGCGTGGGGTCGTCGACGTCCGGGTTGGGCAGCAGCGTGGCGTACACCGCCGGGTCGGTCACGTCCCCACCCAGCGTGTCGAGCTCGATGTCGGCGCCGAACACGTCTTCCTTGGCGAACGCGGCCGTCGCACCGAAGGCGAGCGACGCGGCGACGAGGGCGGTGGCGAGGAAAGGACGCGAGGGCTTCATTGAAATGGGGTTGACGCGCCGCAGCATAGAACAGTTTCCTGCTTGCGGACAAGCCTCCAATTGTGAAGAGGCCGACGCAGGGTGATCGATGCAACAGGGCGGCTGCAGGCGCGCAGATCTGTTCCGGAGCGACGAGAAAAGCTCCACCGCTCGACGGTGGTGCCCAGGCTCAGAATCGCGACGACACGCCTAGCCCGGCCTGGAACGGCGCCGCCGTGTCGCTGAGGCCATGCGTGACGGCGAAGTCGATGGACGTGCCGCGCGCGGCCGCGAAGCTGACGCCGGCATCGACGCTGGTGGAGGCGCCGGCCATCTGCGGCGTGCCCATGCGGTCGCGCGCCATGTCGACGAAGGTGCGCCATTGCGGCGACCATGTCTTGCCCAGCGTGACCGCCAGCGTGCCGGTGGACTGGCGCCGGCCCTGCACGGAGTAGTCGACCGCCATGCCCGGCATCACGCCCAGCGAGAAGTCGTTGGGCAGCGCCCATTCGCCGCTGAGGTTCATGGTAGGACGCAGCGCGGCGTGGTGCGCGTCGGCGGCCTGCAGGTCGGGCATCCACGCGGCGCTGGGCACGTGCGAATTGGCGTCGCCGTGCACCACGCGCCAGCGCGCACCGAGCGACAGGTCGATGGCGTCCTCGTCCGGGATCGGCGCGGAGCCCGCGTCGGCGAAGTCGTTGGGTACGGGCCCGTGCGACACGATCGCGGTGGCGCGGGTGACGTAGGGTCCGCCCAGGCTGAGCCGCCACGAGGTGGCCATCACGCGCGACACCACGTTCTCGCGCAGCACCGCCACCACGGCCCGTTCCTTCTCGAGCGTGTCGTCGATCAGCCGGCGCGTGGTGGCCACGAAGCCACCGGAGGTGGCGACGGGCGTGCTCGGGGCGGGCTGGTCGTCGGCCGCGGCAAATGCCGACGCGCTGGCGACGAGGCCAGCGGCGCAGGCCAGCGAGAGGATGGAAAGTCGGGGCAACGGCATGGAGAGGCGATCTTGCGGGACCGCGCGAAATCGCGTCAATGCATGAGCTGGCGGAATGCGCTCTTGTTCGTCTTGTAACGTTACTGGATATGCGTCAGAACTCGATCGACACGCCCATGCCCGATTCGAAGTCAGGCGCGGCGTCGCTGAGGCCGACAACGGCGCTCGATTCGACGAAGTCGGGGCGATCGGTGAGCATCGTGTGGTCGGCGTGCGCCAGCGTGCATGCCAGCCCGGCCGCGACGAGCACCGGTTCGGCGTGCCGGGCGAGCTGACGCCAAGCTGAGCCATTCTTGTGGGCGGGCCTCGATCCGAAGGGCGCATAACGAGCCCTTTCGGGCGGCATTTCAGATTCGCGCGCCCGGCGGCGTCAGCCCATGATCACCTGGAAGCTGTGCTCGTAGGCCGCGGTCAGCGCGTCGAGGCGAGCGAGCAGCGCCTCGCTTGCCTGCACCAGGGTGCGCCGGCCCGCGTCCGTGCCGCAGGCGCCCACGCCGCCCAGCAGGCGCAGCCATTCGTCGCGCACCTGCGCCAGGGTGGCGCGGATCTCGGGCGACGTGAGCGGGGCCTGTTCGAGTTCGCGTTGCACCTGCTCGAAGGCGTCGAGCGCGGTCTCGTGCCGCTGCAGCAGCGCCTGCGGGGTGTCGTCCGCGCCGGACGTGACGGCCAGCAGGCTCTCCTTGGCGATGCGTTGTACGCGCATGCGCTGGCGGCCGCACTGGTTGACGATGTGCAGCGCGCGGCGACCCGCGGCCTCCTGCAGGGCCTCGGTGAGGTGTTCGGCGGCCTCCAGCATCGCCGCCGCGAGGGTGTCGACGTGGCGCAGCGCCACCGCGTCCATGCGGCCGACGTCCAGCGCGTGCGCCAGCGCCTGCCAGCACGACTGCGTGCGCGCGAAGGCCGGCTGCGCGGCGGTGTCGGCGCATTGCGCCATCAGCATGGCGAGGTTGTCGCGCACCCGCTGCATCGACTCGGCCTTCAGCGTGGCGGTGTCGCGCGTGGCGATGCGCAGCAGCTGTTGCGCGGCCAGCCGCACCAGGCGCTGCGACAGCATGCGCAACTGGCCGGCCCGGTTCATGGCGTCGGCCCAGCGCGCCGCCTCGCACACCGCGCGCGAGAGCTCGCCCAGGCGCAGGTTGACGCTCATGGCGGCGCCGCGCAGCAGGCGGAACGCCTCGTCCTCGCCCAGGCCGCGTGCCGACATCAGCACGCCCTTGGCGCGATCGACCCACTTGCGTTCGTCGAGCTGCTCGTGCGCTCGCGTGGCCGCGAGGCGCAGCGCGTGGTCGTGACGCCAGCGTGCGTGCGCGAGCGCCAGCGCGCCCGCGACATCGGCCGCGGCGATGCCGCCGTCGGCGTCCATCCGCAGCGTCTGCCAGTGGTGGACGCCGCAGGCCACGGCCAGCGCGGCCTGCGTCGGATCGATGGGTTGCGGCGGCGTGAGCAGCAGCACGCCGAGCGGCGGCTGCCCGTGCCAGCGCGACAACGCGTCCACGAGCGCCGGCACCAGTCCGGGGGCCACGCAGACGAGCGCCTGCGTCGATCCGTCGGTGGTGCAACGCACCAACATTTCGCCCTCGCATGGGGCGCCCAGGTCGACGCCGGTGCGCGCCAGTGCCGAACGCCACGTCGCGTCGGGCGTGCCGGTGAGGTCGAGCAGGACGGCGTGCATCATGGCGTTTCGCTGGGTGGAGCCGGGTCTTCGAAGACCTGGCTGACACGCCAGGCGCTTGCACGGTTCGTGCCGCGGAATTTCCGGCATGGAGCTTGCATGGGAGAGGGCGTGGTGCAACGACGCACCACCCGTGAAGTGCAAGCGGCCGCCAAGCCGCGAAGCGGAACCGGGGCGCCCTGCCCGACGGTCCCGTTCGCACGATGCCTCTCGCATCGGCCTTCGCCGGTTTCCCCGCTGCCGTCCGGATCCGCTCCGTGCACGCAGCCCACGCTCCCCCCGTCCATCGTCCCGCAGGCGCGCGCAGCGTCGGCGTGTCCGTTGCCTTTCCACTCCACAGGATGAGCCCGCCATGACCTCCTTCCGGAATTTCCTCCGCACGGGCCACGCGCCCACGCTGTTCGCCGCGTTCCTGTACTTCGCGTTCTCGTGCTGCACGTGGGTGCTCAACGGCGCGATGGCCCCGTTCATCAGCGACACCTTCCATCTGAGCCCGGCGCAGAAGGGCCTGATGCTGTCGGTGCCCATCATCGCGGGCGCGCTGTTCCGTTTCCCGCTGGGCGTGCTCTCGCAATACATCGGCCGCAAGCGCGCCACGCTGGTGGAGATGAGCCTCATCTCCATCGCCATGCTGCTGGGATTCTTCTTCGTGCAGAGCTTCAGCGCGCTGCTGGCGATGGGCGTGTTGCTGGGCGTGGCTGGCGCCAGCTTCGGCGTGGCGATGTCGCTGGGATCGGGATCGTTCCCCGCGGAGCACAAGGGGCTGGCGATGGGCATCGTGGGCGCCGGCAACGTGGGCACTGCGGTGGCCGTGCTGATCGCGCCGCCGCTGGCCCAGTGGCTGGGCTGGCAGACGGTGTACGCCGTTGCGGCCGTCGCCATGGCCATCCCGATGGCCGCCGTCATATTCATGGCGCGCGAGCCGCAGGACATCGATCCGCACGCGGGCCTGCGCGCCCAGCTTGCCTGCCTCGTCGAGCGCGATGGCTGGGCATTCAGCGTCATCTACGCGGTCACCTTCGGCGGCTTCATCGGCTTCGTCAGCTTCCTGCCGTCGTACTACCACGACCAGTTCGGCGTCACCAAGGTGCAGGCGGGCCAGCTCACCATGCTGGCGGCCTTCATGGGCGCGGCCATGCGCGTGGTGGGCGGCTGGCTCGCCGATCGCTTCGGCGGCATCAACACGCTCACGGTGGTGCTCGCCTGCGTGGCGCTGGGACTGGGCTGCTGCGGCCTGGCCACGGCGTCGCTGCCCCTCACCACCGCGCTGCTGGTCGGCTGCTTCGCGGCGCTGGGCGCTGGCAACGGCGCGGTGTACCAGCTGGTGCCGCTGCGCTGGCCGCTGACCACCGCCGTGGCCGGTTCGATGATCGGCGAACTCGGCGCGCTCGGCGGCGGCCTCGTGCCCGGAACCATGGGGCTCGCACGCCAATACCTGGGTACCTATGCCTGGGGCTTCGCCTTCTTCGCCTCGTTCGCGCTCGTCACGCTGGTGCTGCTGCGGGCGCTGCAGTCGTCGTGGACCGGCAAGTGGGTGGCGGCGGGCGGTCGCGCCCATGCCGTCGCCGCGCGCGTGCATGCCGAGCCGCGCGATACCCGGCCGATCGGGCTTGCCGAGGCGGCCTGAGCCGACGCCCCCTCGAATCGCTGAAAGGACAAGAGCCATGAAGAAGATGAAACTGGTGATGGTCGGCAACGGCATGGCCGGCGTGCGCACGCTGGAAGAGCTGCTGAAGATCGCGCCCGACTTGTACGACATCACCGTGTTCGGGGCGGAGCCGCATCCGAACTACAACCGCATCCTGTTGTCGCCGGTGCTCGCGGGCGAGCAGACGATCCCCGAGATCGTGCTCAACCCGCTCGCCTGGTACGCGGAGCACGGGATCACGCTGCACCTGGGCAAGGCCGTGGCGCGGATCGACCGCGCGCGTCGCGTGGTGCACGCGGCCGACGGCACCCAGGCGGCGTACGACCGGCTGCTGGTGGCCACGGGCTCGACGCCGTTCATCCTCCCGGTGCCCGGCAAGTCGCTGGAAGGCGTGATCGGCTATCGCGACATCGCCGACACCGAGGCCATGATCGACGCCGCCACGAAATACCGCCACGCCGTGGTGATCGGCGGCGGCCTGCTGGGCCTGGAGGCGGCCAACGGCCTGATGCTGCGCGGCATGAAGGTGACCGTGGTGCACATCGCGCCGTGGCTGATGGAGCGCCAGCTCGACGACGTGGCCGGCGGCCTGCTGCGCAGGTCGCTGACGGATCGCGGGCTCGACTTCCTCATCGGCGCGCAGACGGAGGCGCTGCTGGGCAACGAGGCAGGCCGCGTCAGGGCCGTGCGCTTCAAGGACGGCACCGAGGTGCCGGCCGATCTCGTGGTGATGGCCGCCGGCATCCGTCCCAACACGGCGCTCGCCGAGGCGGCCGGGCTGCACTGCCAGCGCGGCATCGCCGTCACCGACACGCTGCAGACCGTGACCGACGCGCGCATCTATGCGGTGGGCGAATGCGCCGCGCATCGCGGCATCGCCTACGGCCTGGTGGCGCCGCTGTTCGAGCAGGCCAAGGTGTGCGCCACGCACCTGGCCGAGTTCGGCATCGGCCGCTACCTGGGCAGCCAGGTGTCGACCAAGCTCAAGGTGACCGGCATCGACCTGTTCTCGGCGGGCGACTTCATGGGCGGCGAGGGCTGCGACGAGATCGTGCTTTCCGACCCGCAGGGCGGCGTCTACAAGAAGCTGGTCATCAAGGACGACAAGCTGGTGGGCGCCTGCCTGTACGGCGACACGGTGGACGGCAGCAGGTACTTCAAGTTGCTGCGCGAGGGCCGCTCCGTCAGCGACATCCGCGACCGCCTGATGTTCGGCGAGTCCAGCCTCGGCGACGCCGGCCACCAGGGTCAGAACAAGGCCGCGGCGATGGCCGACGCCGACGAGGTGTGCGGCTGCAACGGCATCACCAAGGGCACGATCTGCAAGGCGATCAAGGACAAGGGCCTGTTCACGCTGGACGACGTGCGCAAGCACACCAAGGCCAGCGCGTCGTGCGGCTCGTGCACCGGCCTGGTCGAGCAGATCATCATGGCCACGGCGGGCGGCGACTACTCCACCACGCCGAAGAAGAAGGGAATGTGCGGCTGCACCGACCACTCGCACGGCGACGTGCGCGAGGCCATCCGCCAGTTGCACCTGCTGACCGGCGCCGACGTTCGGCGGGCCCTGTCGTGGCGCACGCCCGATGGCTGCTCGTCGTGCCGCCCCGCGCTGAACTACTACCTGACCAGCACCTGGCCCAAGGAGGCCAGGGACGATCCACAGAGCCGCTACATCAACGAGCGCTCGCACGCCAACATCCAGAAGGACGGCACCTACTCGGTGATCCCGCGCATGTGGGGCGGCGAGACGACGGCGGCGGAGCTGCGCCGCATCGCCGACGTGGTGGACAAGTACAAGATCCCCACGGTGAAGGTCACCGGCGGCCAGCGCATCGACCTGCTGGGCGTTAAGAAGGAAGACCTGGCCAACGTGTGGAAGGACATCGGCATGCCTTCGGGCCATGCGTACGCGAAGGCGCTGCGCACGGTGAAGACCTGCGTGGGCAGCGAGTGGTGCCGCTTCGGCACGCAGGACTCCACGCAGATGGGCAAGGATCTCGAGCGCGGCCTGTGGCGCATGTATGCGCCGCACAAGGTCAAGCTGGCCGTGTCGGGCTGCCCGCGCAACTGCGCGGAGTCGGGCATCAAGGACGTCGGGATCATCGGCGTGGACTCGGGCTGGGAGCTCTACGTGGGCGGCAACGGCGGCATCAAGACCGAGGCGGGCCAGTTCTTCTGCAAGGTGCGCACGTCCGACGAGGTGATGGAGACGAGCGGCGCGTTCCTGCAGCTCTATCGCGAGGAAGGCTGGTACCTGGAGCGCACCGTGCACTGGATCGCGCGTGTCGGCCTGGACAGCATCAAGCAGCGCGTGCTGGACGACGCGGCCAACCGCAAGGCGTTGTGGGATCGCCTGCAGTTCGCGCTGGACGGCGAGCCCGACCCGTGGTTCGAGTTCGACAAGGCGGCCGTCGACCAGCGCCAGTTCATCCCCCTGGTTCCGGCGTGAGGAGAAGCGACATGAACGACTGGAAGGCCCTCTGCCGCTTGGACGACATCCCCGTGCTGGGCGCGCGCCGCGTGCGGCGTCCCACCGGGGCGGACGTCGCGGTGTTCCGCACCGCCGACGATCGCGTGTTCGCGCTGCTCGATCGCTGCCCGCACAAGGGCGGCCCGCTGAGCCAGGGCATCGTGTTCGGCGAGCACGTGGCGTGTCCGCTGCACAACTGGGCCATCTCGCTGATGGACGGCGAGGCGCGGGCGCCGGACATCGGCTGCGCCACGCGCTTCGCCGTGCGCGTGGAGGACGGCGCGGTGAGCCTGCTGGCGAGCGAGCTTGCCACGCTGGCCGTGGACGATGCGGAAATGGCGAACGTGGATCCTGCGACTGCGCGCAGGATGACAGAGGAAGCGTCATCGAGCGGGATGACAGAGGAAGCGTCGTCGAGCAGGATGACAGGGGAGGTGTCATCCTGCGCGCAGTCGCAGGATCCATGCGTCCCCAGGACGATCCCGATCGTCAGCGCCTGAGCGCGCGCGCCATGGGCCTGCCGAAGATCATCCCCATCACGTCGGACGACGGCGCGCGCGAGACGCGTTCCACGTGCCCGTACTGCGGCGTCGGCTGCGGCGTGCTGATCCGTACGCAGGGAGCACAGATCGTCGACGTGCGCGGCGATCCCGACCATCCCGCCAACTTCGGTCGCCTGTGCACCAAGGGCCGCACGCTGCACCTCACGGCCGCGCCGCACGTGACGGCGCAGGCGCGCCTGCTGCAGCCGATGCGGCGCGCGCGACGTGGCGCGGCGCCCGCGCCCATCGGCTGGGACGAGGCCCTGGACACGCTGTCGGATCGCATCGTCGACACCGTGCGGGCCCATGGACCGGATGCGGTCGGCCTGTACGTGTCGGGCCAGCTGTTGACCGAGGACTACTACGTGTTCAACAAGCTCGCCAAGGGCCTGCTGGGCACCAACAACATCGACACCAACTCGCGGTTGTGCATGTCCAGCGCCGTCGCCGGCTACAAGGCCACGCTGGGCATGGATGCGCCGCCCACCTGCTACGACGACTTCGCCGATGCCGACCTCGTGTTCATCACCGGCAGCAACCTGGCGTGGGCGCATCCGATCCTGTGCCGCCGGCTGGAGGATGCGAGGGCCGCGCGTCCGGCGCAGCGGTGGATAGTCGTCGACCCGCGCAAGACCGAGACCGCGGCGATGGCCGACCTGCACCTGCAGATCCTGCCCGGCAGCGACGTGGCGCTGGCCAACGGCCTGCTGCACCTGATGCTGTGGGAGGGCTTCACCGACAACGCGTACATCCGCGCCCACACCTCGGGCTTCGAGGCCTTGCGCGAGCGGGTGCGCGAGTGCACGCCGCGCGAGACGGCGCGCGCCACGGGCCTGCGCGAGGCCGACCTGCTCACCGCGGCACGCTGGTGGGGCGCGTCGGGCGCGGTGCTGTCGCTGTACTGCATGGGCCTGAACCAGAGCGCGCAGGGCACGGCCAACAACGGCGCGTTGATCAACCTGCACCTGGCCACGGGCCAGATCGGCCGACCCGGCGCCGGCCCGTTCTCGCTCACCGGCCAGCCCAACGCGATGGGCGGCCGAGAGGTGGGCGGACTCGCGAACCTGCTGTCGGCGCACCGCGACCTGGCCGACCCGGCGCATCGCGCGGAGGTGGCCGCGCTGTGGGGCGTCGACGACGTGCCGGCCCGGCCCGGCAAGACGGCCATCGAGATGTTCGAGGCCGCCGCGGATGGAGAGATCCGGTTGCTGTGGATCGCGTGCACGAACCCCGCGCAATCGATGCCCGACCAGGCCACGGTGCGGCGCGCGTTCGAGCGCGCCGAATTCGTGGTGCTGCAGGAGGCCTTCGCCACCACCGCGACAGCGGCGTTCGCCGACCTGCTGCTGCCGGCGTCGACGTGGGGCGAGAAGGACGGCAGCGTCACCAACAGCGAGCGCCGTATCAGCCGCGTGCGTGCGGCGGTGCCCGCGCCCGGCGCGGCGCGCGAGGACTGGCGCATCGTGGTGGACGTGGCGCGCCGCATCGAGAGCCGCCTGCGCCCGGGCCGCGGCTCGCTGTTCCCGTTCCACGACGCGGAGTCGGTGTGGAACGAGCACCGCGAGACCACGCGCGGCCGCGACCTGGACATCACCGGCCTGAGCTACGGCCTGATCGACCGCGACGGGCCGCAACAGTGGCCGTTCCCCGAGGGCGCCACCCGCGGGCAGGCGCGCCTGTACACCGACGGCCGCTTCCCCACGCCCGACGGCCGTGCGCGCTTCTTCGACGCGGAGGCGAAGCCGCCGGCCGAGCCGCGCGACGCGCGCTTCCCGTTCTCGCTCACCACCGGCCGCCTGCGCGACCAGTGGCACGGCATGAGCCGCACCGGCACGCTGGGCCGGCTGTTCGGCCACGTGGCCGAGCCGTCGATCGACCTGTGCGCGCAGGACATGGCTCGGCTGAACCTGGGTGATGGCGACCTGGTGCGCGTGGTGTCGCGGCGCGGCGAAGTGGTGCTGCCGGCGCGCCGCAACGCCGCTCAGGCGTCGGCGCAGGCCTTCATCGCGATGCACTGGGGGGAGGAGGTGCTCACGGGGAGCGGCGCCGGCGTCGATCCGTTCGCCGGCGTCAACGCGCTCACCACGTCCGCCTTCTGCCCGCAGGCGAAGCAGCCCGAACTGAAGCACTGCGCCGTGCGCATCGCCCGCGCGGGCCTGGGCTGGCGGCTGCGCGCGATGGCGTGGCTGCCGCAGTCCGAGGCGCTGGCCTGCCGCGAACGGCTGCGTCCGCGCCTCGCGCAATTCGGCTACGCCGCGTGCGTGCCGTTCGGGCGCGAGCCCGATGACCAGGGCCGCCTGGGCCTGTGGATCGACGCCGCTGCGACGCAGGTTCCCGACGCCGGGTTGATCGAGGACCTGCGCGCCGAGCTGGGCCTGGCTTCGGCCGAAGTCCTGGACTACCGTGACCCGCGCACGGGCGTGCAGCGCGCGTTGCGGGTCGTGCGCGACGGCGCGGGCGCGGAGCGCCTGCAGGGCTTCTGGATCTGCGGACACGACGCGGCCGACGCCGCGCTCGCGCAGTGGTGGCGCGAGGCGCTGCAGGGCGACGTGGCGCTGGCGATGCCCGCGCGGCGCCTGCTGTTTCCCGGCGCACGCGAAAGACAGGGCGCGGCCGTGGCGCCTGCCAGCCCGCAGCTGTGCACGTGCTTCGACGTCAGCGTGGCGCAGGCCGAGGCCGCGCTGGCTGCGGCCGCCGGCGACGCCGCCCAACGCATCGCGCAGGCGCAGGCGCAGCTGCGCTGCGGCACCCACTGCGGCTCGTGCCTGCCGCACCTGAAGCGCCTGGCGCAGGCGTCGCTCCAACCCGCCCTCGAGGAATGACATGACGTCTTCGCCGCATCCCGTCCACCTGGTGGGCGCCGGCCCGGGCGACCCCGAGCTGCTCACGCTCAAGGCCGTGCGCGTGCTGCGCGCCGCCAGCGTCGTGCTGGTGGACGACCTGGTGGGCGACGGCGTGCTCGATCTCGCGTTCGATGGCCTGGCGACGCGGCCGCGGCTGGTGTACGTGGGCAAGCGCGGCGGTTGCACGTCGACCTCGCAGGAGTTCATCGAGAAGCTGATGGTGCGCGAGGCGCTGGCAGGCGAGAAGGTGGTTCGCCTGAAGGGCGGCGACCCGCTGGTGTTCGGCCGCGCCGGCGAGGAGATCGCCGCGTTGCGCGCCGCGGGGCTCGAGGCGGTGGTGGTCAACGGCATCACCGCCGGCCTCGACGCCGCGGCCTCGCTCGGCATCGGCTGGACGGATCGTCGCGTCGACGCCGGCGGCGTGCTGCTGGTCACCGGCCATACGCGCGAGGAGTCCGAGGGCCAGGACTGGGAGGCCATCGGCCGGGCCGCGGCCGCGGGCGTCACGCTGGTCGTCTACATGGGCATCGCGCAGATCCGCACCATCACCGAACGGCTGCTGCGCGTGCTGCCGCCCGAGCTGCCGGCGGCGGTGGTCCAGCACGTGGGCAGCGAGCGCGAGCGCTCGGCGCGGGCGACCTTGGGCAGCCTGGTGGACGTCGTCGCGTCGCAGGGATTCGGCAGTCCCGCGATCCTGCTGATCGGCCGCGTGACCGAGGCGGCCGTCCACGCGGCGCTGCCTGCAGCGCCCAGAAGATATTTCGCCACTTGATGCAGGCGCGGCAGGCTCCGGTTGAAACATTGAAATCGCTTTCATGCCGACTTTTACAGCTGTCGGACGGGCGTCTGACAGGCTTTCGGCGGGGAAGCTGGCAAGATCACGTCATGTGTGATGGCCCGGGATACATAGGGCCACGGGTATCCATGTGGACAGCCCCGCGGATCGACCCGTGCGGGCGCAAGACAAGAATTCGATGACCAAGACCTATGTAGTTTCCGGATGCGGCATGAAATTCGATGCCGCGCTGTGGCCCGTGCCGCCGGGCGTCGAGATCCACTTCTACTTCCAGTGCATGCGCGAGCCGCAGTTCTACAAGACGCGCACGATCCTCGACAAGCTGATGCTGGACGTGGGCATGTTCCCGGACCGCGTGGCCACCGCCGGCGAGATGATTCCCAGCCACTTCGTGTGGGCGCATGCCGCCGAGCAGCCGCCGTCCGGCGTGTTCCGCCGCCAGACCGGCAATCTCGCGCTCGACCTGTCGGGCACCGATGCGTCGCACCCCGTGGCGCTGAGCCACGTCGCCAAGACGCTGGCCGCCGAGCGGCACCGCAGCAGCACGGCCATCCACTGGATCGTCCGCGAGCAGGAGCCCCCGGCCGATCTGGCGGGCCTCGAGTGCCTGTATCCCCTGCGGCTGCGCAACGGCGTCTACGACGGCGACGAGTCGGCGCAGGTGCCGTTGTCCGACATGCTCGCGCCGACGCAGCCGGTGCCGCTGTCGGCCGTGGGCGCGGGGCCGCTGCAGGAGTGGCCTGGCGTCAGGCGCCGCGCGAACGCACGCTGAGGCGCCCCGGGCCCGCGCCTCGACGCGGGCTCTACGGGCTCAACGGGCGCAGCCTGGCTGCGATACCTCGCGGCACACGATGTCGCCGCCACCGGTGACGCCCTTGCCACCCGCCACGCGGTGCGCGTCGAAGCAGGCCTGCGCCGCGTCGTACCGGGCCCACGCCGTGGCGCAACCCGACTGGACCGGACGTTGCACCGGCTGCGCCCGCTGTCTCCAGCGATACGAATTCGTCGGATAGACGGGCTCCGCGAGCTTCGCCCGCGACGCCTCCAGGCTGGCCTCGGCCTCCGCCTGTTCCTCGGGGCTGTTGCCGCCGCCGGGCACGCTCAGCGTGGACGCCGCCGCGCCCGAGGCCGGGCGATCGCCGTAGTGGACGACGCCCTTGCTGTCGGTCCACTTCCAGACGTCGACGCGCCATCGCGACTTCGAGGTGCGTTCCGCCTCGCTGTCCGGCGACCGCCTGGTCTACGAGCAGGGCGCGGCGCTGCACGTGCTCGACCTGGCCGGCGGCGGCACGCTGCGCCGCATCGACCTGTTCGAGCCGCCCGCCAGCCGGCTGCGCAATGCGGTGTTCACGTCCCTCGCCTTCGTCAATGGCTGCGCCTCGGCATCGCCACGCAGGCCGTAGCGCCACAGCGTGGCCGTGAGGCCGCCGCGGTAGCCGCGCACGTTGTCGCCGAACAGGCCGTAGCGCGTTAACACGAGCGTGGACGGATCGACGACGACGCCGCCGCGCGCGTCGGCCAGGGCCACCATGCGCATGGCCGACGTGGCCGGCGAGACGATGGCCAGCGGCGGCTCGCGCAGCGTGCTGGCCCGGTACGTGGCGACGAGGATCTCGCCGCCGGGTGTCCAGCCGCGCACCTGCGCGCCTTCGCCGCTCCAGGTGAGGCGCCGCGGAATGCCGCCGGCCAGCGGCATCACGTAGAGCTCGGCGGGGCCGTCGTAGGCGGCGGTGTAGGCGAGCCACTGGCCATCGGGCGAGATCGCGCCGCGCACGCCGTCGCCGGCCCGGCTGGTCAGCCGCGCGGCGGGCCCGCCCGCCGTGGTGGTGCGCCACAGGTCGCCTTCGGCGGTGAACACCACGGTGTCGCCGTGCACGCTGGGAAAGCGCAGGTAGCCGGGCGACGACTGCGCCGAGCAGAGCGATGAAACGAGCAGCAGCGCTGCGCAGATCCAGAGGCGCAAGGCGATCTTCCTGAAGAGAGGCTGCCGGCAAATGTAGCCGGACAGGCTGTCTTCTACGCGATCGCCTTGTCCACCAGCGCCTGCGCCTCGTCCAGCAGGCGCTTCAGGTGCGCGTCGCCTTCGAAGCTCTCGGCGTAGATCTTGTAGATCTCCTCGGTGCCCGACGGACGCGCCGCGAACCAGCCGCTCTTCGAGCTGACGCGGATGCCGCCGATGGCCGCGCCGTTGCCGGGCGCCGTGGCGGTGACCTCGGTGATGGGCTCGCCGGCGATCTCCTTGGTGGTGATCGCGTCGGGGGCCAGCGCGGAGAGGCGCTTCTTCTGCTGCGCGTCGGCCGGCGCCTCCACGCGGTCGGACACGGGCTTGCCCAGCTCCTGCGTCATCTTCTCGTACAGCGCGCCCGGGTCGCTGCCGGTCTTCGCCGTGATCTCGGCGGCCAGCAAGGCCATCGTGAGGCCGTCCTTGTCGGTGGTCCACGACGTGCCGTCGCGGCGCAGGAACGCGGCGCCCGCGCTCTCCTCGCCGCCGAAGCCCAGGCTGCCGTCGGACAGGCCCGCGGCGAACCACTTGAAGCCGACGGGCACCTCGATCATCTTGCGCTGCAGGCGATGCGAGACCAGGTCGATCATGCGCGAGGACACCACCGTCTTGCCGATGGCGGCGTTCTCGCCCCACTGCGGGCGGTTGCGGAACAGGTAGTCGATGGCCACCGCCAGGTACGCGTTGGGGGGCATCAGGCCGGCGCTGCGCGTGACGATGCCGTGGCGGTCGTGGTCGGTGTCGCAGGCGAAGGCGACGTCGAATTGGCTCTTCAGGTCCACCAGGCGCGCCATCGCATACGGCGACGACGGATCCATGCGGATCTTGCCGTCCCAGTCCATGGTCATGAAGCCGAAGGTGGGATCGACGACGTCGCTCACCACGGTGAGATCGAGCCGGTACTGGTCGGCGATGCGGCTCCAGTAGTGCACGCCGGCGCCGCCCAGCGGGTCGACGCCCAGGTGGATCTTCGAGTCGCGGAGCGCGGCCATGTCGACCACGTTGCCGAGATCGGCCACGTACCACCCGAGGTAGTCGCGGCGATGCGTGGTGGGCGCGGCCAGGGCCTTCGCGTAGGTCATGCGCCTGACGCCCGCCAGGTCCTTCTCGAGATAGGCGTTGGCGGCGTTCTGCACGCCCTTGGTGATGTCGTCGGCCGCCGGGCCGCCGTTGGTCGGGTTGTACTTGAAGCCGCCGTTGTCGGGTGGGTTGTGCGACGGCGTCACCACGATGCCGTCGGCCAGGCCCGACGTGCGCTCGCGGTTGTGCGTGATGATGGCGTGCGACACCGCCGGCGTGGGCGTGTACTCGTCGTTCATCGCCAGCATGGTGTCCACGCCGTTGGCGGCCAGCACCTCGAGCGCGCTGCGCAGCGCGGGCTCAGAAAGCGCGTGCGTGTCGATGCCGATGAACAGCGGGCCGTCGATGCCCTTGCCCTTGCGGTAGTCGCAGATGGCCTGCGTGATGGCCAGCACATGGCGTTCGTTGAACGACGCGTCGAACGCGTTGCCGCGATGGCCGGAGGTGCCGAACGCGACGCGCTGCGACGGCTCCGCCGGATCGGGCGTGATCGAGTAGTACGCGCTGACCAGCTTGGGGATGTCGACCAGCGACGAGCGCGGTGCCGGCTTGCCGGCGAGGGGGGAGATGATCTGGGCCATGGGATCTTCAGGCGTTGCGGCGTTGGCGGTAGCGGCGGATCAGCGCGTTGGTCGAGCTGTCGTGCGCCAGTTCGGGGTCGTGCGGGCTCTGGAGCTCGGGAATCACCTTCGACGCCAGTTGCTTGCCCAGCTCGACGCCCCACTGGTCGAACGAGTCGATGTTCCAGAGGGCGCCCTGCGTGAACACGCTGTGCTCGTACAGCGCCACCAGCTTGCCCAGCGCCGCGGGCGTGAGCGAGTCCACCAGGATCGTGTTGCTGGGGCGGTTGCCTTCGAAGTCCTTGTGCGGCACCAGTTCGGGCGCCACGCCTTCGTCCGACACCTGCTTCGCCGTCTTGCCGACCGCCAGCGCCTCGTCCTGCGCGATGAGGTTGGCGATGAGCAGGTCGTGCT
>JBBQYL010000021.1:0-38117 GCA_038208735.1 Burkholderiales bacterium | reverse complement strand
CCGCGTCGGGCTGACGGCTGGCGCCTCGGCCCCGGACATCCTAGTCAACCAGGTCATCCTGCGGCTGCGCGAACTGGGCGCGGTCACGGTGCGCAATATCGACGGCGTCAAGGAGACGGTCGAATTCCCGTTGCCCATGGGGCTGGGCGACCGCAGCATGGCCGAAGTGAGAAAGAGATGAGCCCCCACGCTCACGCTGTTCGCTGCCCCCCGAGGGGGTGCTCCGCGACCGGCCCGGCGAAGCCGGTTCCGGCGCTCCCTTGATCTTCCTTTTGGGAAGCGCGAGCGGCAGCGCCGGGGCCGCTCGGCACTGACGCTCACTGCTGCCCTCTTGCCTTCACGAACCAGGACAATTCCCTTCCATGCTCGATATCAGCCAACTGCGCCGCGACCTCCCCGCCGTCGTCGCCGGCCTGGAAAAACGCAAGAACCCGCAGCCGTACCTGGACGTGGCCGCCTACACGGCCCTCGAGACCGAGCGCAAGACGCTGCAGACGCGCACCGAGGAGTTGCAGGCGCGCCGCAACAGCCTCAGCAAGCAGATCGGCATGCTGAAGGGCAAGGGCGAGGACACCGCGCCGGTGATGGCCGAGGTGGCCGGCATCGGCGACGAGCTCAAGGCCAGCGCCGATCGCCTGTCGGTCCTGCAGGGCGAGCTCGACACCCTCCTGATGAGCCTGCCCAACCTGCCCGACGAGTCGGTGCCCCTGGGCGCCGACGAGACCGGCAACGTGGAGGTGCGCCGCTGGGGCACGCCGGCCACGTTCGACTTTCCGGTGAAGGACCACGTGGACGTCGGCGCGCCACTGGGCCTCGACCCCGAGACCGGCGCCAAGCTCTCGGGCTCGCGCTTCACCGTGCTGCGCGGCGGCATGGCGCGCCTGCACCGCTCGCTCGCCCAGTTCATGCTCGACGTGCAGACCGGCGAGCACGGCTACACCGAGATGTACACGCCCTACATCGTCAACCGCGAGGTGCTGGAAGGCACGGGCCAGCTGCCCAAGTTCAAGGAAGACATGTTCTGGGTGCTGCGCGGCGGCGACGAACACCAGCCCGAGCAGTACCTGATCTCGACCTCGGAGATCTCGCTCACCAACACCGTGCGCGGCGAGATCCTGAAGGCCGAGGACCTGCCGGTGAAGCTCACCGCCCACAGCCCGTGCTTCCGCTCGGAGGCGGGCTCGGCCGGCCGCGACACGCGCGGCTTCATCCGCCAGCACCAGTTCGACAAGGTCGAAATGGTGCAGATCGTGCACCCCGAGCAGAGCATGCAGGCGCTGGAGGACATGACCCGGCATGCCGAGGCCATCCTGCAGAAGCTGGGCCTGCCGTACCGCGTGATGCAGCTGTGCGCCGGCGACATGGGCTTCGGCTCGACCAAGAGCTACGACCTCGAGGTGTGGCTGCCCGCGCAGGACACCTACCGCGAGATCAGCTCGGTCTCGAACATGGGCGCGTTCCAGGCGCGTCGCATGCAGGCACGCTTCAAGAGCAACGCCACCAGCAAGCCCGAGTTCGTGCACACGCTCAACGGCTCGGGCCTGGCCGTGGGCCGCACGCTCGTGGCCGTTCTCGAGAACTACCAGCAGGCCGACGGCTCGGTCACCATTCCCGAGGCGCTTCGCCCCTACATGGGCGGCATCGCCGTCCTGAAAGCCTGACATGGACTACCCCGCCTACGATCCGAAGTCCCCCAACACGCCGCTGAACGAGGAAGAGCTCGCCACCTTCGACGACCTGCTCACCAACCTGCCCTCCGACGGCGCGATGACGCTGGACGGCATGGACGGCTACCTCACCGCGCTGCTGGTGGGCCCGGTGCCGTTGTCCACGCTGAACTCCGCCGACTGGCTGCCCGCGGTGTGGGGCGGCGACCAGGAACCCGCGCCGGCGCCGTTCCGCAGCAACCAGCAGCGCAAGCGCAGCACGGTGCTGGTGCTGCGCCACCTGCGCGCCATCGAGGCCGTGCTCGCCGATACGCCGGAGGCGTGGGAGCCGGTGTTCTCGGTGGCCGAGCTGCCGGGCACGCAGGGCGAGGAGCTGGCCGACGCCACCGACTGGTGCCTGGGCTTCCTGGCCGCCACCGACCTCGCGCCCGACGCCTGGGCGCCGCTGCAGGCCGACCCCGAGATCGGGCCCGGCCTGGCCACCATCGCGATGCTGGGGGGCGAGGTGGACGCTGCCGAGCAGGGCGACGACGCCGAGGACCTGGACGACCCGCAGGTGCGCGACCAGCTGAGCCGCGTAGCCGCCGACGTGGTCTTGAAGCTGCGCGCCCGCCGCGCGTGACCTCCACGCCGCTGTTCGGCGACCTGCCGCCGTCCGACCCGCTGGACAACCTCGACGCGCCCGCGCGTGACGCGCTGGCGGCGCTCGCGCTGGGCGCGCTGGCGCGCTCGCGCACGTGGCTCACCGACCTGCTGGCGGTGCCCGCCGTCCGCGCCAAGGGCAGCGTGGCGCCATCGCAGGAGCTGATGCGCCACACGCTGGGCCGCCTTCAAAAAGCCGGCCTGGCCAACGAGGACGATCGTCGGCCCGGCTTCTGGACGCTGCCGATGAACGTGTATCCGGTGGTTTATGCGGACCTGCTGGCCCGCGCGCCGCTGCCGGCCTTGCAGGAGGCGCTCGCGCATGCCGACGCTTACGCCGTGGCCAGCCTCGGCCGCCAGGCCCACGGGCGCTTTCCCACGCTCGCCGCGGCCATCGCCCGCGTGCGTCTCGACGCCCTCAGCGGCGCCGACGCGGTGGCCGTCGCCCAGCTGCTGGATCGCCTGCCGCCTGGCCTGCACGACATCCCCGCGCTGCTGGACTCGGCCATCGCCGACTGCATCGCCGAGCCGTTGTTCGACCGCCTGCACCCGGGCATGCAGGGCGACGTGCTGGCCGGCGCGCTCGATCGCCTGGGCACCACGCTGCATACGGGCCTGGGCATCGGCGCCGCCTTCGTGCGCGAACGCGCCGCGCGCCTGGTGGCCGACCCGGCGACGCCGCACGCGCACGGCCTGCGCTGGTCGCTGGCGTTCGACCGCCTGCTGTCCGACGGCGCCGAGCGCCGCGGCCCGGAATGGGTGACGTCGTTCGGGGCCTTGCTGGGCCCCGCGATCGACGCGCCGGCCGAGGGCGACCTGCTGGACGCGATGCGCCTGTCGCACGGCCTGCCCGTCGGGCCGCGCGCGGCCACGGCGCCTTTGCCCTCCGAGGCCGGCCGACGCGCGTTGGCGCAGGCGGTCGGCGCGGCGGCGCTGGTCGCGCAGGGCCGCTGGTCGGACGCCGAGCCCGAGTTCGACTCGGCGCTGGCCACCTTGCGCAAGCTCACCGGCAAGCGCCGCGGGCTGGTGCCCTTGCCGGTGGCGCTGGCGTACGTGCTCGCGCTGCTCGCGCAGCAGACGCCGGCCCACCTCGACAAGGCGCTGAAGTTCTGTTTGACCGAAGGCGGCAAGCGCGACCCGGTGTTCGACCACCCGCTGGGCGTCATCGCGCTGGCGATCCAGATGCGCCTGGGCGCGGCGCCGCGCGAGACCAAGCCCTTCCTGCCCTACGGCAGCCAGTGGGGCTATCGCGGTGGCGCGTCGCGCGTGGTGTCGCCGCTGGATCAAAACCGCTGGCTGATGCGCGCGTGGCTCAAGGAGGGCTCGCTGCCCGAAGGCCTGCCGCCGGCCGAGGCCGACTCGGCCCAGCACCTGAAGAGCGCCTACGAGGCCGCCGGCTTCGAGGCGATGGCCGAACAGCTGGGCGCCGCGCTGCGCGTGCTGGGCGGCGAGCCCGCGCCGGCCTGGTTCTTCGTGCCTGCGGGCCTGGAACGCTGGCAGGTGGCGCTGGCTGCGTTGCGCGCGCTGGGCGAGCCCGCCCCCGCGCCCGCCGGCACCGCCGAGGCGCCCGACAGCCGCATCGTGTGGCTCATCGAGACGGGCGACAACGGCGCCCTGCACGACCTGGTGCCCAACGAGCAGAAGCGCGGCGTGCGCGGCTGGGGGGCCCTCAAGGAGGTGCCGCTGAGCCGCCTGCAGCGCGGCGCGCAGACGCTCACGCCCGCCGACGCCGGCGTGGTGCGCGCGATCCGCCAGGAGGCCTACGGCCGCGGCCTTCGTCTCGACCTGGCGCAGGCCGTGGGCGCGCTGTTCGGGCATCCGCACGTGGCGTTCGTCGACGCGCCCGGCCAGTTCATCGAGCTGGTGGAGGCCGGCCCCGAGCTGGAGGTGCTGGACGAGGGCGAACGCCTGCGCGTGCGCATGCAGCCCGCGCTGCAGGTGGCCAACGACGCCGCCGTGGCGCGCTGGGCCGGCAGCGAGGCCGAGCAGAAGGAGCTCGACGCGCTGCGCCTGGTGTCGATCTGGCGCGACGGGCCGCAGCGCGCGAAGCTGGTGCGGCTCACGGCCTCGCAGAAGCGCGTGGCGCAGCTGCTGGGCCCCGCCGGCCTGGACATTCCGCGGCAGGGCGCCGCGCAGCTGCAGGACGTGCTCACCGGCCTGGGCAGCCACTTCCGCATCCACGCCGACGACGCGGCGGCGGCGCAGGCCGCGCGCGAGCTGCCGGCCGAGTCGCGCCTGCGTGCCGAGCTGCAGCCGGTGGGCGACGGCCTGCAACTGCGCCTGGTGGCCGCGCCGTTCGGCGCCGACTACGCCGCCGTGGGGCCGCGCCTGGTGCCCGGCCGCGGCCGGGCGCGCGTGGTGGCCACGCTCAAGGGCGAGAGCGTGGGCGTGCAGCGCGACCTGGCGCTGGAGCGCTCGCACCTGGAGTCGATCCTCGACACCTGTCCGATGCTGGCCGAGCTGCCGTCCGACGCGCCTTGCGAATGGCTGCTGGACGGCGCCGACGACTCGCTGGCACTGGTGGAACGCCTGCAGCCGCACACGTCGATCCTCGCGCTCGACTGGCCACAGGGCCGGCCGATGCGCGTGGCCTCCGGCGCGCTCGACCAGCTGATGCTGAAGGTGAAGACCAAGGAGAACTGGCTGGAGCTCGATGGCAAGCTCAAGGTGGACGAGGAGCTGGTGGTGGGCCTGCAACAGCTCATCACCTTCGCCACCGAGGGCAAGAGCCGCTTCATGCCGCTGGGCGACGGCCGCTTCCTGGCGCTGACGCAGGAGCTGCGCGAACGCGTGGCCGACATCGCCGCCGTCACCGAGAAGCAGACCGCCCGCGCCAACAATCCCGACGAGGTGCGCGCACCGTCCATCGCCGCGCCCTGGTTGCAGGCCGCCATGGAAGGCGCTCGCGTGGAGCACGACGCGGCCTACGCGGCGCGGCTGATGGCGCTGGACGAGGCGCGCCGCATCGTGCCGAAGCTGCCGTCCACGCTGCAAGCCGAGCTGCGGCCGTACCAGGAGGAGGGCTTCGAGTGGGCCATGCGGCTCGCCGCGGCCGGCCTGGGCGCCTGCCTGGCCGACGACATGGGCCTGGGCAAGACGCTGCAGGCCCTGGCCGTGCTGCTGGCGCGCGCCGCCAACGGGCCGGCGCTGGTGGTGATGCCCACGTCGCTGCTGGGCAACTGGCGCTCGGAGGCGAACAAGTTCGCGCCGTCCTTGCGCGTGCATGTGTACGCGGAACGCGGAAGCACGAGCGAGCGCGCGTCGCTCATCGGCGAGATGGGCAAGCAAGACGTGCTGCTGGTGTCGTACCCGATGCTCCAGATCGACGGCGAGGCCTTCGCCGACAAGGTGTGGGCCACGCTGGTGCTGGACGAGGCGCAGGCCATCAAGAACGCCGCGGCCAAGCGCAGCCAGGCGGTGTTCGCGCTGCAGGCCACGTTCCGCCTGGCGATGTCGGGCACGCCCATCGAGAACCGGCTGGGCGAGCTGTGGTCGGTGATGCGCGCCTGCAACCCGGGCCTGCTGGGCACGCTGGCGCGCTTCAACGAGCGCTTCGCCGGCCTCATCGAACGCCAGGGCGACCGCGGCGCGCAGCGCACGCTCAAGCGCCTGATCGCGCCGTTCATCCTGCGCCGCACCAAGGCCCAGGTGCTGTCCGACCTGCCGCCGCGCACCGAGCTCGTGCTGCAGGTGCAGGGCGACGACGCCGAGAAGGCGCACTACGAGGCGCTGCGGCGCGAGGCGCTGGTGGCCGCCGAGAAGAGCCTGTCGGGCGACGGCGCCGGCCAGGCCCACCTCAACATCCTGGCCGGCCTCACGCGCCTGCGCCGCGCCGCGTGCGACCCGCGCCTCGTCACGCCGACGCTGAAGCGCCCCGGCGCCAAGGTGATGGCATTTGCCGAGCTCGCCACCGAGCTCGTGGCCAACGGCCACAAGGCGCTCGTCTTCAGCCAGTTCGTCGACTTCCTCAGCCTGCTGCGCGAGCCGCTGGACGCGGCCGGCATCGCCTACCAGTACCTGGACGGCAGCACCCCCGCGGCCGAGCGCACGCGTCGCGTGGACGCGTTCCAGAACGGCGAGGGCGACCTGTTCCTCATCAGCCTGAAGGCCGGCGGCTTCGGCCTGAACCTGACCGTGGCCGACTACGTGGTCATCGCCGACCCGTGGTGGAACCCGGCCGCAGAGGACCAGGCCAGCGGCCGCGCGCACCGCATCGGCCAGCAGCGGCCGGTGACGGTGTACCGGCTGGTCAACACCGGCACGCTGGAGGAGAAGATCCTCACGCTGCACCAGACCAAGCGCGAGCTCGCCGACAGCGTGCTGGAGAGCGACGGCGACACCATCGCCGCCGTGCCGATGGCGCGCGAACTGCTGGCGCTGATGCGTGGCGACGGCGCGCCGGAATGAATGTTGTGATCCTGCGCGAAGTCGCAGGATCCACGAACCGCGCGGCTCATGAACTGCGCGGATGACATGCGATAGTGCGTTCTCGATTCCACCAAAGACCGCCATGACCGAAGTCACCGGCATCGACCACATCTACATCACCGTGTCCGACCTGGCGCGCTCGGAGCCGTTCTACGACCGCGTGCTGCGCGACGCGCTGGGCTTTCGCAAGAACACGTTCGCGCTGGCCGGCGACCCGCACCTCCAGTACTTCAACCGGCTGTTCGGCTTCGTGCTGCGCCCCGCGCGGGTGCAGGCCGTGCACGAGCCCTACGCACCGGGCCTGCACCATTTCTGCCTGCGCGTGGACGCCGTCGAGGACGTGCACGCGGTGGCGCGGGACTTGCAAGCGTCCGGCGTCGCGGCCACCGACGCCCGCTTCTATCCCGAGTACTCGGACGACTACTGCGCCACGTTCTTCACGGATCCCGACGGGGTGCGACTCGAAGTCACGAACTGGCGTCTCGAGCGCCGCCAGCGTGCGGCACACTGGGACGACCCGCAGGCCTGATTCCCTTTCATGCCACCCATGCCCAACGATCCGTCAAAGCCCGGCTTCGATCCGTCCGGCCGGCCCCGTGCTCCCGGCAACGCCACGCTGCGGGCCGTGCTCACGGGCATCAGCGTCGACATCTGCGGCTCGACGCTGCTCAACATCGTCCTCACGTCGGTGTACGTGGCCGAGGTGGGCACGCCCGGCATGACCTCCGCCCAGATCGAGGACGTGGTGCGCGGCATGCCGCCGCAGTCGCCGCTGTCGGTGCTCGGCATCCTGCTGGGCTCGTTGATCTCGGTGGCCGCGGGCTATGCCTGCGCGCGCATCGCCCGCCGCAACGAGGGCTTCGCCGGCGCGCTGATGGCCGGCGGCGTGGCGTTGATCTGCGCGCTGATGTCCGATCCCGACAGCGGGCAGGCCGACCTCGCGATGCTGTTCCTGGCCAGCGGCATCGCCTGCAACCTGCTGGGTTTGAAGTACGGCGCGGCGCAGAACCGGCGCCTCGAGGCGCCGGCCGATCCGCCCGTGGACACCTCCGCCCCATGATCGCCAAGCGCGTCGCCATCGGTCTCGCCATCGTGGGCGTGCTCGCCGCGGCGGGCTGGTGGGCCGTCACGTCGTTCATGCCCCAGGGCTTCATCGACATCGACCAGGCGCAGATCCAGCAACGGCTCGACGCGCGCTTCCCGCAGAAGACCTGCGCCATGGGCGTGGCCTGCATCAGCCTCAGCAGCCCTCTGGTGACGCTCACCGACGGCTCGCCGCGCATCGGCCTGTCGGCCGACGTGATGGTGAACCTCGGCCATCGCGAGATGCCCGGCAAGCTCGCGTTCTCCGGCGTGCTGCGCTACGTGCGCTACCAGGGCGACTTCTTCCTGGACGACGTGCAGATCGACAACTTCTCCCTCAGCGGCTTCCCGCCCGAGTTCGTGCAGGTGGTGCAGGTACGCGGCCCCGCCGTGCTGCGCCGCGCGCTGGAGGGCCACCCCGTCTACACGCTCAAAGGCGACAGCGCCCGCGAGGCGCTCGCCAAGCTGGCGGTGCGCGATGTGAAGGTGGTGGATGGGAAGGTGCGGGTCACCTTCCTGCGATTCGGCGGCTGAGCGAAGGCGCTGGCCAGTCTCGCAAAAAGTGCGCTAGAATGTTTGACTCGGCTGATGACCACGCCGGCACCAGAATTCACGGAGAGGTGGCAGAGTGGTCGAATGTACCTGACTCGAAATCAGGCGTACCGCAAGGTACCGTGGGTTCGAATCCCACCCTCTCCGCCAGGTAAGCAGAGCCCCGAAATGTTCAGTCGAATCAACGACTTAGCATCTTGGGGCTTTTTGCATTTCCTACCTCAATTTCCTACCTGCTAGTCGTTCGGTTGAGCTGCCAGAATACAGAGGCTCTACTCCGCGCGTAAGGGCATTGCGTGGATGAAGAACCCGCCCCGAGCCATAAGGGTTCGCCCGATTGGTCGCGCTTACGAGAGCAAGTGTTCTACGCCGTTCTGCTCGGAGCGATTGCAATGGTCTGGCTCGGCCTGTACTTCGCGCCTGCCGCTACCGTCGCACCTGCACCTGGGCGTTGTCGTGGGTCTTCGAAGTGTTGCTCATAGGACTGGAACGGTCTTGCGTCGAGTGGCAAGCGGGGTAGCCAGCTTCTCCAGTTCGGCCAGTTCAATGGCTCGTGCCGCGGGGTGTCGGTGCAGGAGTTCCAGGTAGACGCTGAGGGAGCGGCGAGCGAGGAGCGACATGGAGGGCTGACGATCCCCTCGAAGGCGGATGCCAGCGACAGCATCTCGCAGTGGCTGGGCCTCGCGTTCGGTGTAGTTCAGGAAAATGGGGGTGCCGTTGGAGGCACGGACGTAGCGACTACGGACAGTCCCGGAGTCGGGTCGAGCGGGGGTGAGCATGGGAACCTCATTGGCTAAATGCCGAAATGGATGCCAACAGACGAAGGCACCAGAAATGACGAAGCCCTCGGGGCCGTGAGACCGTCGAGGGCTGGAATGGGGTGACGCTGGAGTCTCTCGGCGTGCCACATGGCGGGGCCAAGAACGTCGGTGGAGAGTCTGTGGAATTCTCCTAAGTGGAGTGTTTCAAAAAACCCTTATAGATCAACGACTTGCAAGATAGTCTGAATCAGCGAAAAGCGCCGGTAACACAAGACTTTTGCGACCGCTGTCGTGCCCAGCGCTCGTCAAGCCGGTATGTTCTCCTCAGGGCCGTCTTTCAAAATTCACCGGGCGTCAGGCGGCGGCGCAGTACCTCTTCACGGAGGACACCGAGATCCCGAAATGGCTAGCCGTCTCAGCGAGGCTCTTGCCGTTGGTCTTCTTCCATGTCGAAACTTCCATCGGGTCTCTCTCATGTGGCCTGCCCATGCTGACCTTGCCCTTGTGAGTGAGGCCAGTCCGCTGGAGCGACTCTCGGGCAGTCACTCGGCCAGCTTCCGTGCGTTCAATTATCCTGTCCCGCTCCATGTTGGCGACCTGGGCCAAGACTGCGAGGATCAGCTCACCGACCCCCTTGCCGATGACACCGAGGCCACGCACATGGAGGGTGATGCCACGGTCAAGGAGGTTGCGGACAGTGGACTGCACGTCGATGGCATCCCGTCCGAGTCGATCAACAGCGTAGACGTACAGCGTGTCGCCTTCTTGGATGTACCGGAGGAGTTCGGCGAAGCCTGGACGATCTGCTGCCGGCGTTGCGCCGCTCACTCCCGGATCGGAGAACTCCTTGTCGAAGGTCTCCCCAGCCGTCCCCTTCATGGCGTCCCGCTGAGACTCGATGGACTGATCTCGGGTGCTGACTCGGTAGTAGGCAATGCGGCTCATGCGAAGTCCAGAAGTTATGGAGTTCATTGTGAGATGGTCCAGAAGTTCTGTCTAGTATCTTCTGAGCTTTTCGCTACCGGGCTGGAAGCCGTCGCCTAGTGCGCCAGAATGTACAAGTTTTGAGCCGCGCCTTTGCGCCTGCAGCAGCCGCGTTCCGGCCATCGACGGAGGCTGACGAAGAGTGCGCTATCCTGCGTCGCCTAAGCACCCGTCACCATGGCCTACTCGCATAACTACCAGACATCAGCACGCCGCCACTTCGGGTGCGCCCAGGCGCTCTACGCTCACAACGCAGCCGGCGCCCAGCCTGGCGCCAAAGCCGTTGCGGGTTACCTGTACGGTCTGGCGGGTGAGCTAGCCGTAAAGCAGATGATGACTCAGAGCGGCATGCGTCCCTTGCCCGAGGGCCAACAACGCGAAGATCCGTTCTACAAGCATTTTCCCGATTTGAAGTCGTTTTTGTTGACGTCGGCTAGTGGGCGGCGGTCCGGCGAACTCCTGACTATCGCAAGAACAGCTCAGCTTTTCCAAGAGTGGAGCACGGATATGCGGTATGCGCCGACTCCCGAAATTCCGGTTCGCAATGTCGACGGGTGGAAGGCACACGCCAAGCAATTGATCGACAAGATGGAGGAGCAGTGATGCCTGTTTTTTTCGATGACGCGCTGCCGATCCTGGTAGAAATTCTTACGGGTTGGGGAGGGCCGACATTTCTGGAGCAGGGGACAGTGCTTCGCGACGCAACTGGTCGCCTGAGCTTTTTCGCTGCCGCTCGTGTGCCAGGTACCGCTCAAGCGGAAGTGGGTACGGAGCCCGTAGATGAAGAGTCGGCTACGGACGCTCTTGGACGACTAATTGTTGAACGTCTAGGTGCATACGCTCGTGAAGACCGACCCGTGGTGTATCCATCTGAAGACGGGGCCTCGCCCATATTGCGATCCTCCGAGCGCATGCCTGTACGGGTGGGAGACCAGTTCTGCTACCTGGTTGACCGGCGCATAGTGGGTGCCGGGTGGCTAGCGCAGCCAGCCGCTGCTTCAACCTCAGGTCCTCCACGCGTAGTATTTGCATCTTTGAAGGGCGGTGTCGGCCGCTCCACTGCGCTGACCGTGGCGGCTTCTGACCTAGCGCGACGCGGACGCAACGTATTGGTGATCGATCTGGACCTAGAGGCTCCCGGTTTAGGCCACCTGTTGCTCGAAGCAGAGCGACTCCCTAACTACGGGGTTGTCGATTTTCTGGTCGAGGACGGCATCGGCGGTGTCGGCGAGGACCTTGCGCGGCGATTCGTCGGGACCAGTCAGCTGACCTCGTCGAGTGGCGGCGTTGTCAACGTGATGCCTGCGATCGGGCGAAAGTCCGAGACTGCTCCCGAAAACATCTTGGCCAAGTTGTCGCGGGCCATGATCGAAGACATCAGCGACGCAGGGTCAGTGTCGGTCGGGAAGCAAGTCTCGAGCATGATCGACCGCATCGTGGCAACGGGTTCGTACGACGCCGTGCTTATCGATAGCCGTGCAGGCTTGGCCGAACTCGCTGCACCGGCCGTCATCGGACTTGGAGCTACAGTTTTGCTTTTCGGTACCGCCCAAACGCAGACGATCGAAGGCTATAGGGCGCTTTTCGCCGCACTTCGGCCTTTGGCTCAGCGCGACCTAGTCCAAGGGCGAAGTGCCGATTGGCGACTTGGGTTGCGACCGGTCTATGCCAAGGCGGGTTTGAACGCTGACACAGCCGAGCGCTTCCGTAGCGACATCTTCGATCTGTTCTCTGAATACCTTTACGACGCTGAGCAGGAGAACGACCTTGACTCGGCTACTGCGTCTCTCCGTTTCACGCAGCAGGACCTCGCCGCCCCTCATACGCCGCTGATGATCCCGTTCAATGCGGCCTTTGTGGACTTCGACCCGACTCGAAATGCCATGCAGCTAACTTCCGCCTTCTACGAGCAGAGCTTCCGGCCTTTCTTGGACGCGCTTGACCGTATCCTGGAGCCTAGCAATGTCGGGCCAGCAAATTGAATACCGCTCCCATATCCTTCGCCGCTATTCGCCAGGCCATAGCTGAATTTAGGCTGGCTTCAAAAGTCGAGCCGAATGCCACGATCCTGCCTGAAGAAGCCTTTTTCCCAGTGGGACATCGAGGCGTACTAGACCTACGCCGACAGCTTGTGGTGGGTGAGCGCGGAATGGGAAAGAGCTTCTGGACCCACGCGCTTGTCAACAACGACATCCGCAGCAAGCTGGCTGCGTACTACCGATTTCCCGAGCTGGCGTCGACGGAGGTACGAATCGGTTTCAACGGCTCAGAAAAGAAGCAGGCATTCGCGCCCACGGTGGACGAGCTGGCCGAAATTCGGCAACTCTCTATTGGAACGCCTGATCTGATCTGGAAGGCACTGATGCTGCGGATCGCCGAGGACATGCTGGAACGGCAGTCCGACACGTTGGCTAACACCATAGGCAGCCTCCAGCAACAGCCAAGCCGCTATTCCGAAACGCTCTCAGCGCTGGATGAGCATCTAGCAAGCAAGAAACAATACCTGTTGGTGGTTTTCGATGCACTTGATCGATTGGCACAGGACTGGGGAACCATTCGGGAGCTCAGCCGAGCACTGTTGCGCCTGGCGATCGGACTTCAGTCCTTCCAGGCTATTCGCGCCAAGATATTCATGCGCGTTGACATGTTCTCAGATAGAGAAATCTTTAAGTTTCAAGATAGCTCGAAGATCAAAAACGACCACGTTAGTCTTGTCTGGCAGTCGGAAGAGCTTTATGGCCTAGTGTTGTTCGAGATTCTGCGCGATCAAGGTGGCCGTTCGGCCCTGCAGATGCTTGCCGCGCAAAGTGGGACGACAGCGGCTTTGCCAGTCAACGGGGAAGACAGCCGACTGCGAGTCGATGAACAGCGCGAACTGGTGCATGCCCTGGCGGGCGAGTTTATGGGGAGCAGCAAGAAGCGCGGACTGGTCTACACGTGGGTGCCACTACATCTGAGTGATGCGGCCAACACCTGTTCCCCACGAACTTTTCTCAGGGCCTGGAAAAAGGCTGCTGAGCGTGTGCCGGCGCCAGTGAACTTGGTCGTTGACCATTTGGGGCTGCTTGATGGTGTGCGATCAGCGTCTCAAGACCGGTTGAATGAGCTCTACGAGGACTACGAATGGATCCGTCCTTCGCTTGACGCGCTCAAGAAGCAGTTTGTCCCTATGTCACGTGAGCAACTTTTCGACCTTTGGAAAGACGGCGGCGTTCTGCTTTCCATCAGTTCGTCTGCTCTCGACGAGGTTTCGAAGACGCCCGCAGGCCTGACTGACAATCCAAACCCAGAGCAACTGCTCGAGGCAATGAAGGCGGTGGCTGTGATGGAGGAACGCGGCAACGGCAAGATTAATGTGCCCGACATCTATCGGGTCGAAGCCGGCATCCTACGCAAAGGCGGCGTCGCTGTTCCTAAGCATCACTAGGCGAAATCGACGGCGCGTGTCGACGTTGAGCGGACAACGGCTCGGCTGCTTCCCGGCCTTGCCAGGCCAAGGGCGCTAGCGGCTTGCTATTTCTGCGTTCGACCGTGCTCTATCGGTATCGATGCAATGGCCTGTTCTTTTGGTGTATCCTTTGGTATAACAGACTGAGAGAGTGGCTTGATAGCCGCATAAATGCTTGGTGTTGGGCGGACACCCTGTCCGCCAGGTAGTAAGCAAAAACGCGCCCTTAGATGCGCGTTTTTCGTTTCTACCTTGCCTTGATGTCTTGATGTCTTGATGCCTTGCGGCATGGCTGGCAGATGTCACGCACGACCTGCCGTCGCAGTTTGGATCGATTCAATGGCGTTTGTCGGGACGGCCGGTCGGGAGTCGTCGTGTGCGGTCTGCTGCGCGGCAACGACGGTTTCGGTCAGGCCTCTTCCCGGATTCACCGCCTGGCTGAATGCCTTGGACGACGCGGCTGTGCGCAGGGTCGTCGTCGCACGCATCAAGCGGCTGGAGCCTGGCTTGATGGGCGATGTCGAGCCCGTAGGTGGGGGCGTCTCCGAACTGCACATTCACGTCGGTGCTGGTTGGCGGCTCTATCTCACTCAGCGCGTCACGCAGATCATCGTGCTGCTCGTGGGCGGATCCAAGCGCACGCAGAAGAACGACATCAAGCGGGCCAAGGCCCTGGCCGCACTGCTGAACCGACAGGAGAAACGATCATGACCCAACGTATCAAGCTGGACGATCTGTCCGAGTTCGACGCCGCGCCGTACCTGGACAGCGAGACCTCGATCGCGGCCTACCTGCGGCACTGCTGGCCTCTGCGCTTGGCGACGTCGCGCGTGCCCGCGGGATGACGGAGATCGCCAAGCCGGCGGGGATCGTGCGCGAGGCGCTGTAACGGGCGCTCAGGCCGGACCGCGCCGCCAGGTTCGACACGGTATCGCGCGTGTGCGCGGGCGGGGCGTCCGTCTGGTCGCGCAGCCGCTACACGACTGAAGAGCGAGAGGTCACCGTCCTCGGCTTCCGAATCCTATCCATCCGTTCCGTCATTTCCCGACAACGCACCGACGACGCGTGGCGCCTTGGGGAACCAGGCCCAGTGGTCGTCGATCATCACGACACCGTCGTAGCGCGTGCCCGCCTCTTCGCCGGGGGCACGGTAGCGCCACGTGAACCAAACGCGGTCCGGCAACAGGAGCGGCGCGAGCGCGCGGTAGCCGCCCGGGAACGGGCGGGAGAGCTCGTTGTCATCGAGCAGCATGCCGGCGGGGGCCGCCCGCACCTCGAGCGTCGTCTCGCCCGACGGGAGTGGCTCGAACGGGGGCGGATCGCGCCAGAGGCGCTCGAAGGCCGTGCGGGCGCGCTCGGCGATGTCGGCGCGAAAGACACGCGCGTAGTCGTCGGCATGGGGCCGCAGCGCGCGCAGGGCCGCATCGCCGTCCGGCCCCACCAGCGGTGCCAGCACGGTGATCGCGCGGCGGCACAGGATCTGCATCGTGACGAGAGCCTGCGCGCGGCTGTCCGCCGGGCCGCCCGCCTGCAGTGCCGCCAGCGTGGCCGCGGCGGTCTGGCACACGAGCGGATCGGCATGGGCCTGCAGCGGCGCGACCAGGAGCGCCAGTTCGCGCGCGCCCTGGGCACGAGCGGCGTACAGGCCCAGCAGGATCTCGCGCGGCGCGGGCCGGGTCAACCATTCGCCGATGGCCGCGGTGTCGAGCACCGGCAGGCGCGCGGCCAGCGGCGCCAGCTCGCGCTGCGCGAGGCCGTGCGCGGCGAGCACGCGCAGGCGCACCACGGGGTTGAAGGTGTAGGTGAGGCGCGCGTCGTCGTGTTGCCAGGCGGCGAGCTCGGGTTCGCCGGGCAGGGTGTCGGGGGTGGCCGGCCACGTGTGGGTGTCGCGCGCGAAGTCCAGCGTGGCCAGGCGATGCGCCAGCTCCGCGAACGGGAAGGCCGGGTCGATGATCAGCACGGATGCGGTCATGGATTCACGCCGCCGCGAGCTCGACGACCTGTCGATGCAAAGCCTGCGCGACCTCCCCGATCTCCGCGCGGCCCAGCCTGGTGAACACGATTCGCGCCGCGAGCAGCAGGTGGCGCCATTCGACGACCCCCGCCTCCAGCGCGGCTGGGAAATCGCACACGAAGCCGTCCCACGTCTCGGCCAGCGCGGCGCCAGCGGGCGATGCCAGCGCTTGCAGCAAGGCGATCGGCGCGCCGGCGCCCATCGCGGCGTCGCGCGCGCTCATCAGCGAGCGCAGGTCGACGTGGCGTCCCCGGGCCATCGCGATCAGAACGAGCGTCACGCGGTCGGGCGTGGACAGGCCTTTGCCGACGAGGAGGCCGGTCAGCTGCTCGTCGGGATCGAAGGACGGCGCCGGCATCGTCACGCCCACGGTTTCGACGATGCTCGACATGGACAGCAGCATCAGCCGGGACAGCGGATTGACGCCCGCGGGCGACGCGCCCAGCCGGCGGCCCACGCGAGCGATCGCGGCCACTGCGGCCGATGCGAAAGGCCGCGCGCCAGCGGCGCCTTGCAGGACGGCGATCGCGGCAAGCGGATCGTCGCTGCGGGCCAGCACGATCTCCGCGAACGCGGGCTGATCCGCGCGCTTGATCAAGGGCTGCAGCATCTGCGCGTGGAGACCGTCCGGGCCGTCGGGCGCGTCGAGAAGATTCTTCCAGGTCATCGTCCGCTCCGGTTTCGGTCAGAGGGTACTCGAACGTCGCGGTGCATGGTCAGCGGGAACCCGCCGGCCGCCGGCTCCAGGACGAGTCGAACTCCAGGATCCAGGTGGGCGTGCCCAGCGGCTCGCGCTCCAGCTGCTTCGCCTTGACCCCGTCCGACAGCGGCAGCGAACGGCGCAACGCGCTCTCGTCCGTCGCCACCACGCCGTCGACGATCACGCGCAGGCGACTGGCGTCGGCATTGCCGGACGCCAGTGCGCCGCGTACCTGCTCGAGGACGCGGGCGATCTGTGCCGGACTCGCATTCGCGGCGTCCCAGATCACTTGTTGCGGCGCGAGCGTGCCGATGCCGTGCGCCGCGACGCCGTTGCGCAGCAGCTCGACGAGTTGCTTCGAGGCCGCGCTCTCCGGCGCGTTCGAGACGTCCGTCACGGCGGGCCGCGCCACGGCCAACACCGTGGGCGCGCCATGTTCGGTCTGGCTGCGCAGGATGCTCAGCGTGCCGGACGAGTCCACCGGCTTCAGCACCTCGATGGGCCCCGCGATCCACCTCGCGCGCTCCGCCAGTCCGAGCGCGAAGCCGGTCGAGCGCTCGAAGCCGCGCCTGCCCTCGTCGAGCCGGATGCGGGCCTTCTCGAAGTGCGGCACGTCCGCTGCGGACTTGACGTCCAGGATCGGCGCGCGCCGGATGCGGGGCGTCGCCTCGGGAATCGCCACGATCGACTGCAGCCTGTCCATGTCCCGGAAGATCGCCCGCAGGGTGGCCTGCACCCTGGACGGCCGGAACGGCTCCGCAGCGTAGGCCCGCTCGAGCCGGTATTGAAGGCCGCCGATCGCCTGGAGGTCCGCGGCGACCCGCTTGTGTTGCGCCGGCGTCAGCGACGCCGTCGCTTGGAGTTCCAGGAGGCGATCGAGCGTCACCTCGATCTGCCGTCGCGCAGCCTGGGTGCGCACGATGTCTGCCAGGATCGAGGCACGCGGTGCGCCGAGGTCGCCGATGCCGGTACGGGGGCCATGATGGATCTCGAATTTGATCCGCCCGCTCACGATGGCCTCCTCGACGGCATCCCGTCTCTCGACCGGGAGATCGGACGACCTGACCGCCGCCTCCAGTTCCATGAGGTTCGTCGGCAGGTTGTGGGCGATGGCGGAGAAGTCGTCCAGCGTGAGGCTGCGATAGTGCCCCTTCGCTTCGATGACGAGGATCTCCGCGAAGAGCTCGCCGCCCACCGTGCGGAACCTGAAGACCACGTCGTCGAGGCCCGCCCCCCCGGAGTGCTGGGCGCTCAACGGCTTGCCGTTCGGATCGCCTCTCCTGCGCAGCGCCCCGATCGGGACCAGCGGATCGGTGTCCGGGCGGAAGTCCTCGCCGGGCGGTTGCCCGGTGAGCCGGCGCAGGCGCACGAGTTTCTCGCGCACGGTGGCGAGCGTGCGCTGGCGCGATGCCTCCTCGAAGAGCGTGCCCCACGCGGTCGACTCGGAGCCGCGCTGCTGCCAGCGCCGTTTTCCGTGGCGTTGGAGGATCTCGCGGCGCCGGTCCACGACCGTTTCCACGCCGCCGACCATGGCCGTGACTTCGACCATGCGGAAGTAGCGTCTGCGCTGGCCGGAGGCGTTCCTGCCCGTTGCGTCGTCCTTCATCTCCATCCACGCGTCGCCCACCTGGTAGAGACGATGGCGGGCGTGTTCCTCCTCCCAGGTGGAATTGCGGAGATCGATGGGTCGACGGGGCTCCGTCAGCACCTCCTCGTCGCTGTGCATCAGCGGACCGGCGCGGCGTGCCGCCCTTTCCGGGTGCAGTTCGGGCACGCTCCGGCCCTTCGCGAACAGGCGCGCAGGCTCGCGCAGGTATTGCGGGCGGGCTTCGTCGCCGCGCGCGATGGCCGCCTGCCGGCCGGGCCCGATCGCCTCGACCTCGTCGCGCCGCGCCAGCAACTCGCCCAAGGTGTGCCCGGCGTCTTCCGCTCGCCGTTGCAGGGCCTGGCGCCTGACCGGATCCGTGGCGCCCTCGGCCTCGTTGGCCAGGTCATGCCGCAGGCGCCGTTGCGCATCCACCTCGATCCGGATCTTGTTCCGGTACAACTCGAGCTGCGTCTCGAGATCCAGGTCGTGCCAGCGTGCCAGCGTGGCCTCGTCGAGCTGCGCCACGCGCTGGCGCCATTGCGGGTCGCGCGACTGCAGGACGTGGATGCCTTCCTCGCGCAGCGTCTCCGGCGTGGCGCTGCGGCGCACGATGATCCGGGCCTCGCCGTCCTCGATGATCGTGACGGCGCGGCCCGAATGGCTGCCGGTGAACTTCTCGAAGTCGGCGTCGGGGACGACGCGGATGTCGAGATCGGCGAACTCGCCGCGCCGGGCCGGCGGGATGCTGGCCAGCGCCTCGCGTCGGAACTGGCGGGCGAGCTGGCGGTTCTGCTCGATGAACGCCCGGTCGCGTGCCACGCCGGCATCGAGTTCCGCCAGGAAGGCGCGGCGATCGAGCCGGGGGTCGTTGGCCAGCGCGGCGGCGAGCGCGCCGAGTCGGAACTGGCGGTCGCCGCGCTCGTCGGCCGCGTTCGTGCCGAATCGCGTGAGCCTCTGGTCGTCCTGCAGCCGCCTGAGCGCCTCGCCGCGCGACTGCGCGGCCTCGGTGCGCGCATGCGGCACCTCGGCCATGCCCTGTCCCACGCTTTCCGCGAAGCCACGTCCGCCGGCGCTGGCGATCGAGCCCAGCACCTCGTCCCACGGCGCGTGCTCGCGTCCCTGCAGCGCGTCCAGCGTGAGCTCCGCGCCGCGACCCGCCATGCCCCCGATGGCGCCGCCCATGCCGGTGCCCAGGCCGCGCCCCAGATAGCTGGTGGACTGGCCCAGCGTCTTGCCCAGGCCGGTCCGCGAGTATGCGTGGCCGGCTCCGTGCGCCGCGAGCCCGATGATGGCGGCCTCGGCGCCGCCGTGTACCGTCTTGCCGAGGCCGCTCAGGACGCCGTCGTCCCAGGTGCCGTCGGTGGTGGCCGTGCGCGCCGCACCGCCCACGCCCGCGCCCGCGGCGGTGCGCACGAAGCCGCGTGCAAGCTCCTTGCGGCCCTGTTCCTCGACGATTCGCTCGAGCACCGCCTCCTGCGCGGTCGTGCGGGCCGCGGCCTTGATCGCCGCTAGCTGCACGGTTGCCGCGCGCGCGGCCTTGGCCCCGGCACCGGCGGTCAGGCCCGCGGTGGCCGCGTCCACCAGCGTCAACGCGCCGTCCACGGCCACTTCCTCCCAGCCGTAGCGGTCGCCCTTGAGCGCATATCTGGTGGCCATGGTCGCCGCGCCGGTGGCCGCGGCGATGCCCGCGGCCCACAATCCCACGACCAGCGGCGTGGCCGTGCCCAGCGTGAGCACGGTCACCACGATCGTGCCGATGATGGCGCCGATGATCGCGATCGCGCCGGTGATCATCCCGATCACGCTGTCGACGTGGTGCTTGTAGTTCTCCGCCATCTCCCCGGTGGCGGCCACGCGCATGCGGAAGTCGTTGGTCGAGTACCTGGCGCTGGGCTTGAAGTTGCCCTCGTCGTCGAACGCGTGCTCCTCGCCACCGCCGGCCGCGAGCATGTCCTCCATCATCGCCTTGTTCATGTCGAGCGACTTGCCGGCGAACGCGCCCGGCGGCCGGTCCTTCTCGGGCACGCCCATGTCGCGGGCCATCGAGTCGTCCTGCGACATCAGCGCGCCGGTGGCCCAGGTCGCGCCTTCGCCCTTCTGGTGCGCGTACTTCAGGCGCGCGAGGCGCATGCGGTCGCGATCGTTCCCGGGCTTGCCCAGCAGCAGTTCCTCGACCTCCTGGCGCTCGTCTCCCGACAGCTCGGTGAAGAATCCACCGCCTGAGGCCGCCTTGACGCCCGCGGCCCTGGCCGTGTCGGCGTTCTGGAACACGCCGAGATCGTTGTAGAGAGCGTCCTGGTCGTGGTCGGGGCCGCCGAAGCGCTGCGCGTAGTCCGCCTTGAGGTCGGCGATCTCCTTGGCATCCATGTCGCGCAGGGTCTTGCGGATCAGTGCCTCGTTGGTGCCCCAGCCGCGCACGGCGTACTTGATGGCCACCGCGGGCTTCGCGCGGCCGTCCACCACCATCGAGGTGACCAGCTCGCGGCCGAGGTCGTCGTCGCCGAACATGCCGGCCACCTTCTGCGCCGTGTAGATCCGGGCGCGTGCCGGATCCTTGGGCAGGCTCTTGTCGGGCGACGTGATCTCGGCGAACCGGGTCATCACCTCGGAACGGCGCGCCTCGAGACGGTCGAGCGCCTGCCGGGCCTCCAGGTATTCCGGCGCCTTCGTGTCCGGATTGTTCAGCGCCGCGTTGGCGCGCGCCTTCACCAGCTCGTGGTCGTCCAGCGCGAGGGCCAGCTTCTCGGGACGCGGCTTGCCGCCGCGCGCCACCTCGAAGGCCAGGCGCGCCGCGCGAGCGCCGGGGCTGCCCTCGCCGGTGGTGGCCAGCGCCGTGGCGAGCCGGGCGCTGTCCGCCCCCAGCGTGCGCGTCACGTAGCGTCCGCCGTCACCTTGTTCACCGGTCGACGGCTCCCACACCTCCACGGGCGCCGTGACGTAGGTCGCGAAGGCCGCGGCGTCCGTCGCGAGCACGGCCTTGTCGCGCGACGTGGCCAGCGGCTCCTTCGTCATGGCGTGGCCCGCCGCGACGTCGAGGAACTCGGTGCGCATCTCCGGCAGCGCCCGCGGGTCGATCTTCGAGAGCAGCTCGTGCAGTTTGTCGTCGTCGCCCGCCGCACGCGCGGCGTCGATCTGCTCTTTCAGCCGCAGCGCGTCGGCGCGCATCGTGCGGCCGACCAGCAAGGCTTGCACCACCTGCAGGTTGGTGCCCTTGAGCGAGTCCTCGAGCTTGCCGCGCGTATCGGCGAACTGCTTGTTGTCGCCAAGCGCCTTCAACTGCTCGGGCGTGAGCCCACGCAACGCGGCCTCCATCTGCTTGACGTCGTCGCCATACCAGTGGAACGAGGACTTCACCTCGAAGGCCGCGCCCTGGACGGGGTCGCCCTTGAGGTACCAGTATGCCGTCGTGTATTCGTCGCACGAGAGCTCGTCGTCCAGCCACCACCACAGGTCGTGCACGTGGCCAGCCTTGTCCCAATACTCGTCCAACGCCTTGGCGTAGAGCGGCGTCATGCCGTGCAGCGCCTCGAACAGCCCGGTCTCGTCGGTGCCCACGCCGTCCATCGCGGCATAGCAGCGCCTGGCCCGATCGGCGAGGTCTTCGCTCACCGTGTGGTCGACGTCCTTCAGCAGTCTCGTCAGGTTGCCCTCGACGGCCTTGATCTGCTCGTCGAGCTGCTTGCCGAAGCTGGCCAGGCCCTTGTTCTTCAACGAGTCCTCGGTCGTGGCGAGCAGGGCGGCCATCTGCTTGCGGGTCTCGTCCAAGGCCACGCCCAGCTTCTCCTCGGCGTGCGTGCGGAACTCCAGCGCGGCGCCCGCGGTGGCACCGGCCATGCCGTGGAACGGCCTGCCGAACGCGCTGGCGATCTCGCCCATCGCGTCGGCCTGGCGCCGCGTGTCCTGCGCGCTCTTGACGAACGAGTCGGCGCCCTCGTCGAGACTGCCGCGGTCGCCGTCCATCCCCGTGCGCGCCTCGTCGAACCCGCCGCGTGCCTGGGCGTCGACGTCCAGGCGCTGGCGCGTCGACAGCGTGTCGAACGTGGCCATCGCCTCGGACAGGCGCGGGTCGAGCCGGCGCCAGTCGACGAGCTCGCCGGTCTCGGCCAACTCGTTGACGCCCTTCATCTGCCGCGACCAGGCCTCGGCGACCGGCGCGCGCCCGTCGAGGATGGCGGCGCCCAGCTGATCGCGCCGCCGCGCCGCCATCGCCTCCAGGCCGCGGCCCATCGTGCGCAGCTGGTGCACGGCCGACTGCTCCAGCGCGACCAGCGCTTTCAGCGCCCGCCTGGAGCTCTCCTCGACGGCGCCCTTGGCGCGCTCGTAGTCGTTGGAGAGGCGCAGCCGCACCTCGCCGCCCTTGGCGACCACTGTCTTGCCGTCTTCACCGCCCACCTGCTCCATCTTCACCGCGACGGGGTTGACGAACATCAGGAACGACAGGCTCAGCGACGCCTCCTGCGCGAGGATGTCCTGCTCGGCGCGGCGGCCGGCGTCGGTGAATTCCTCGCTCGCCGACTTCATGCTGTCGGCGGCCACGCCCTGCCGCTTCTCGGCCTGTGCCAGCTCGAGCGCGCCGCCGTGCCTGTCCATCGCGATGGCCAGCGCAGCGCCGGCCGCGGGCAGGCCCGCGCCCTTCTCCTTGCCCCGCGCGGCGAAGGCCGCGCCCTGGACGGCGAGCATCCTGCGCATCGGCGCCAGCGTCTCCTCGTGAAGCGCCCGCACGCGTGGCGACGCCGCGACCACGGCCTTGTCGACCGCCTCCTTCGAGGTCATCACCGTCGCGTCCACGCGGCGATCGGCCTCGGTCGCATTCGCCTCGATCGTCCTGGACGCGCTGGTCGACGCGGCCGTGATCCCCGCGCGCGCCGCGCCGCAGGCCCCACGCACCCGGTCGATGGCGTCGTTCACCGCAGGCCCGATGCGCGCGGCTGCGTTGTCGAGGTCGCGCCGCACCTCGGACTCGACGAATTCGATGTGGGCGACGACGGCGAACTGCTCGCTCGTCGCCCGGTTGGCCAGGCGATCGAGCGCCGCCTGCGTGCGTGCGTAGTGCTCCGCGATGGTGAGGCCGGTCTGCAGGCGCACGCGTTCTCGCTGGGCGTCGGCCAGCGGCGGCATCGCAAGCGCGATCGCGCTGGTGCCTTCCAGCGCGGGGCGCCGCGGCGTCGCGACGGGCACGGCGGCGGGGCCTGTCGCGGCGCCGCTGGCGGTCGACCTGTCCTCGGCCGCGCCGCCCGGCGCGTCGCCCGTGCCGGCCTCCTCGCGCTGGTGGACCTTGCCGCCCGCGCCGCCGGCGGTGCCCGCCTGGGCCGCAAGGCCGGACCGCGCGGCGCCGACGGTCTTCCTGCCTGATGCCGCGTCGGCCTCCTTCGGGGCCTTCGCGCCCGCATGCAGGGCCTCGACCGCGACGCGCGCCGCGCCCCGATGCGCGGACGGCTTGCCGTGGCCGCCGTGGGCGACCGGGCCGGCCTCGGGCAGCGCGCGCGGTGCGATGCCGCGCCGGGGTGCCGCCGGCGGCGTCTGCTGCAGCGCGACGCGCGCGACCTCGGAATTGCCGTAGCGCGCCTGCGGATCGCTGTGCGCCAGGCGGCGCCCGCGATCCAGCTCCGCGCCTGCGGTGCCGCGCTCGATGCCCGCGCGCTCCGGCGCGGTGCGCAGGCTTGCCGGAACGGCCTGCCGGTCGGGGGAGGGCGGCGGCAGGCCCGCGGTCGGCGCACGGGGCCGCGCGAGCGGGGTCTTCGCGAGAGGCCTCGTCATGCGCCCTGGCTACCCGGCAGCATGCTCGCGTAGCGCCCGAGGTCGCCGCCCGTGAGCAGTCGTGCCTCCCGCTGGAACTGGCGCCGCGCGGCGTGCACGAAGTGCCGCATGGAGATCGCCTCCGCCCCTTCGTCGGCGGCCAGCAGGGCCGCGGTGCGCGCGGTGCCCACGATGCCGGCCCCGGTGAGGTCGAGCCGGGCCAGCGCGGCGAGGTCCACGTCGCTGCCCAGCGGCGCCTCCCGGGGCAGTGCCAGCCGCCAGATGCGGGCGCGCTCGTCGATGGCCGGGCGCGGAAAGTGCAGGATCGCGTGGAAGCGCCGCACGAAGGCCTCGTCGATCTGGTCGCGCAGGTTGCTCGCCAGGATGACCAGCCCGGGATGGTCCTCCAGGCGCTGCAGCAAGTAGCTCACCTCGAGGTTGGCGTAGCGGTCGACGCCGTGGCTGATCTCGCCGCGCTTGCCGAACAGGGCGTCCGCCTCGTCGAAGAACAGGATCGCATGGCTGTCCTCGGCTTCGCTGAACACCGCCTCGAGGTTCTTCTCCGTCTCGCCCACCCATTTCGACACGATGCGCGAGAGGTCGATGCGCAGCATGGGCAGCGCCAGTTCGCTGGCGACGACCTCCGCGGCCAGCGTCTTGCCGGTGCCCGATTCGCCGGCGAACAGCACCTTGAAGCCGCCACAGCCCGTCTGCATGCGCTCGAAGCACCACGTCTCCGAGACCTGCGGCAGCGCGCGGAAGAAGCGCGCGATCTCCATCACCTGGCGATGCAGGTCGGGCGGCAGCACGAGGTCGGCGGCGCCGCGCCGCGGCCGCACGAAGACGGCGAACGGGTCGCTGCGCTTGCGCGACACGGTGGCGCAGGCCTCATCCACCACCGCGTCGATCTCGAGCGGGCGGCCATTGCCCCGCAGGCGCGCCGCCGCGCGCGCGACGCCGGCCACGGCCTGCATCTCGAGCGCGGACATGCGGTAGCGCGTCGCGAGGTCGGCGAGGCGCCGAGGGCTCGCGTCGGGCAGGGCGGCCGTCCACATCGCGCGGCGCGCCTGGGCGTCGGGCGACGCCAGCTCGAGCTCCGCATACGCGCGCGCGGCCAGCAGCTCCGGCGGCCGCCACGGGTGCACGCCCGACAGCAGCAGCGGCGCGCGGTGCGCGGCGAGCCGGGCCGCGACGAGTTCGCGCATCCGCGCATTGCCCTCCTCGGCCAGCGCGTCGACGTCCAGCCACAGGATGGCGCCGAGCGCGGCGCCCGTGGCGAGCGCATCGGCCAGCAGCGCCGGCGACTCCGCCGACAGGCGACGCAGCGGTCGCCCGACGCGCGCGGCGATCGCGCGCGCGCAGGCCTCGTGGCCCGCGCCGCGCGGACCGTACAGGCCCACCACCGAGACGTGGCCGCCGCACAGCGCGTGGACCATGCGATCGAGCGGCAGCGCCGTGCCGGCGGGCGTATCGGCCGGCAACGGCGGGATCTCGGCGGGATCGACGAAGCCGGCCGGATCGCCCTCGCCCGTCAGCAGCCACTCCAGCAGCGCCGGTGCGATGCGCAACTCCTGGCGCAGCTCGGAGCGGGCCGCGTTGTCGGCCACCAGCAGGCCGGTGCGCCGCAGGCGTCCGAAGCGGCCCGCCTCGGCGCGCAGCGCGAGCGCGTCGTCGCCGTCGCGGCCCAGTACGGCGCACAACAGCTCCACGCTCGGTTGGCGCCGGTCGAGGTCGTCGTGCACATAGGCGAACACGCGTTCGTAGCGGCGGTCGATCTCGCCGGCGGCACACAGCAGCAACGCGTCCTGCTCGAACCCGGACAGTGCGAACGCGCGGGCCACCACCTCCAGCGGCAGCCGGTCGAAGGACTGTGCGCGAAGCGCCGCCTCGAGCGCGGTCTCTTCCTCGGGCCGGTCGGCCGGGCATCCGCGCGCCGGATCGCCGTCCTGCAGGCCGTCGAGCAACGACAGCACCTCGTCGTCGGTGACGCACAGGGCACCCAGCTCGGGCCGCGCGAGCCGGGCCTGCGCGGCCGCCTGGCGCTGCACGGCGCGCGCCAGAGCCCGGTTGGCCGCCTGCAGCCGCAGCCGCAGGTGGCGCCGCGCCAGCGCGCGCAGGTCGGCCGACTCGACGTCGCCCATGTCAGCCTCCCGCGAAAACGACCGTGCGGCCGTCGAGCCAGGGCACCTGCGGCACGTCCTCCAGCAGTCCGGCCTGCCGGAGGTCGCGAAAGCGCTTGCCCAGCGGCAGGCGCACGCGCACCGTCGCGGCGTCGAAGCGCACCGTGCCATCGAGGTCGCCGAAGCGCTCCAGCGCGAGCAGCGGGTCGGTGGATTCGCGCCCGCGCCAGAGTTCCCATGCGATCGTCGAGAGCGCCAGCGCCGCGGCCAACGACATCGAGCGGTCGAACGCGGGATCGGCCGCGTGGCCGGGCACCGGCCGGCGCGACAGCGCCTGCCACGCCTCGCGGGCGCGTTCGGCCACCGCGGCCTCGGGCGCGGTGAGGCGCGCCGTCGCGCGGTTCGAGTACAGGCGGGGCGCGCGGGTGGGCGGCAACGCGTGCCAGTGCTCGCCGCGCACGGGCCGCGCCGGCGTGACGAAGGTCACCCCGGCGGCGTCGAGTGCGGCAAGCACGCGGGTGTCGGCATCCTCCTCGGGAACGAAGACGGGCGCGGGCATCTCGGCCAGTTGCGCGGCCAGCGCCTCGGCGTGCGCAGCATGTGCCATCACGAACACGCCGGGCGGGTCGACGATCAGGTGCGTGCCGTCGACCGCGCACGCGAGCACGGGCGTGCCGGCCGCGTGGCCGTCGACCAGCGCGCGCCGCACCGCGGCGTCGAGGGCCGGCACCAGCGGTGCGAGGGCCAGCGCGAGGCCGCTGCCGTCGTCGGTGCGGGGCTGCGCCTCGCCCGCGAACGTGGCCGCCGCGCGCAGGGCGTCGGGCGTCCGGCGCCAGCCGCGTTCGGGTTCGGGCAACGCCTTCACCGCAAGCGCGGCGGCCAGCGCGGGCAGCAGCGCCGACAGGTGCGCTCCGGCCAGCGTGGCGTCGAGCAGGCCGATCCAGCCGATGCGGTGCAGTGGGCCCAGCAGCAGGAAGGGCAGCGCGCTCGACACGCGCAGCTCCGTGCCGTCGGCGGCGCGCGTGTCGGGTGCGGCGGGGCGCGCAGGCGCGGCGGGGCGCGCCGGCGCGCGCTCGTCCGACAGGGGCAACGTCGATGCGATGAGCGCCCGCACGTCCGGGCGGCTGGCGGGCGCGCCGAAGCGCACGGCCAGCTCGGCGGCCGCGAGCAGGTGCAGCCGCAGGTGCTGCGCACGGCCGGCCGCGCGCCAGCGAGCCGCGAGCGCCTCGACGGCGCGCACGGCCTCGGGCGGCAGCACGTCGATGGGATCGGTGTCGCTGCCGGCCATGCCCGGGCTCTCGAAGACCACCCGATGCCAGGCCTGTGCGACGGCGTCGTCCAGCGTGGCCAGCAGCGCTTCCAGGCCCGCCGTCGCGTGCCACGCGACGAGCAGGGCGAGCACCTCGGAGCGCCGGCGCGGGCCGTCGCGTGGCACCGTGACACGGGGCGTGTCGTGCACCGGCGCGGCGGCCGGGACGACCCGCTCGGGCAGCCGCAACGTCGCCAGCCCGCGGCGCAGGCCCTCGGCGATCTCGCGGTGGTCGGACAGCGCGTCGACTGGCGAGGCGACGCCGGCCATCGCGTGGCCCGCGTCCGTGGGCGCCGCCTGCCGGGCCCAGCGCGCCAGCTCCCCGAGGCTGGTCTTCACGTCGATGCGCAGCGGCGCCGTGATCTCCCCCTCCGCGTCCTCGGGCAGCAGGCGCTCGAGCTCCGCGGCCAGGAGCGCCGGCAGCACGCGCACGGCGTCGTCGGCGAGCTGCTGCGGCGCGCGCCCCCAGCTCCAGCCGCCGTGGCGCACGACGCGCATCACGCAACGGCGAATGACGACGTCGGCCACCCCGGCCCCTACGTGAACGTGACCGTCGCGAGGCACGGTGCGAAGCCGTCGACCGACGCCAGCACCACGTGGCTGCCGGGCGACACGCCGCTGACCGGCACGTCCAGCGAGGTCGACGCCTGCGTCTTCGCATTGAAGAGCAGGGCGGCCTGGCCGGCACCGCCATCGATCAGCACCTGCGCCGCCTTGTCCACGGGGGGCGCGGGCGACAGCGTGAGCTTGACCTGCACGCCGTCGGCTGCGACGGCGGAAACCTTGGCCGCCAGGGCGGCGACCGCGCCCGTCGCGTCGAGCCCGTGCGCCGTGGGCTGGACGACGACCTCGTCGCTGTAGTCCACCTCCTTGACGCCCAGCAACGCGGCAGGCACGGCGATGCCCACATCCTGCGGCGAGCGCACCACGAACGCGTCGCCCACGAGGTCGCCCACTGGCGGCGCGCCGGGCGTCTTGCGCGTGGCCACGCCGAGCACGACATTGGTCGCCAGCAGGTGCACCACCAGCATCTTGCGCGCGGTCATGATGTGGCTCCCACGGCCGCGGCCACCACCACGTAGTCGCACGCGCCCGTCAGCACGACCGGCGGCGTCGCCATTGCGCCGGTGTCGAACCAGCGATCCCGCACGAACACGCGGCGGCCGTCGACACGGCATTCGAACGTGTCCTTGAGCCACGTGCCGACCGCCTGCCCCGGCGGGCGCGCGTCGGCCATGCGCCGCGGCGCCACGATGATGTGCAGCGCGATCTGGCCCTGCGCCACCGTGTCGGCGCCGACGTCCGCCGGCAGCGGGATGAGCATGCCGTCGGTGACGGTGCCCGACTCGACCCACAACCCGCCACTGCCGGATCGGCTCTTGACGATGCCGCTCACCGTGAGGTCGCCGGCGGCCGTGACCGTGAACACGGTGCTGGCCAGGCCGCCCTGCGCGTCCTGCAGGCCGAAGCGCATCTCGCCGCCGTTGCCGGCGTCGAGCACGAGGGCCGGCGTCTTCACGCGCGTGTCGCCCTGGTCAGCGCGCAGCGCGAGCGTGCCGCCGCGCGCCACGACCTCGTCGGCGCGCACGCCGGCGAACGGCGCAGCGGGAGTCGGCGGCTCGGTCTGCGGGGCGCCGCTGGTGCCGCCGAAGTTGCCGACCCCGTCCCACTGGACATAGCCGACCAGCACGCGCACCGCGTCGTCGGCCACGGGCCCGTCGCTGACCTCCATCGCGATGTCGCCCGCCGGCTCGCCGGGCCGGCCGTAGCTGATCGAGACGGCTTCCGTCGTGCTGCCCGACTGCGCGGCGGCGCCGCAGCCGGTGGACTGTGCCGTCGCCGTGGCCGGCTTGTCCAGGCCGCTGATGAACACGGGGTGCCACGGGCGATCCGCCTGCTTCAACGACCCATCGGTGTCGGACGGGATCAGCACGCCCTGGCTGTCCAGGTCCTCGGACGCAAGCGGCAGCGCGCTGTCGATGATGATCTGGCGGCCGGTTTCGTCGATCGCCATGCCGGGCGACAGGCTCACCTGGACCGTGCCAGTGCTGTCGTCCAGCGTCAGCTGCAGGCCGGTGGCGACGCCGGGCGTGTGCAGGTAGCGTTCGTGGCGGGCTTCGGCGCCGCGCGCGTATTCCTGGGCGAGATCCAGGTCGCCGGCGCGCAGGATCTGCCCTTCGTAGAAGTTGGGGCGGGCGATCTCGGCCATGTCAGCCTCCCAGCTTCTTGAGCCGCGCGTCGAGCTTCTTGTTGCGCTCGTCGGCCGCGGTGAGTCGCGTGTTGAGATCGTCGACGTCCTTGCGCAGGGCGTCGACCTCGTCTTTGGCGGCGCCGGTGCGCCGGTTCGGGTTGTTGGACGCCGGTGGCGCTGGCGGCGGCGGCACCAGGCCGGAGAACAGATCGGCCGGCGCGACGCCCGAGCGCAGGCTCACCAGATCCATCATCGCCGCCGTGGACAACGCCAGGTTGCGCGCGGCGTCGCCCGAGAACGAGAGCCCCGAGGGGAGTGCCGCCGCCAGGCGCTCCGGATCGAGCAGCTGGCCCGGCGCCATCCACGTGTCCGCCAGCGGCAGCACGGAGCGGCGTTCCACGTAGCCGCGATCGAACGCGGGCGCGGATGCCATCGCCGTGAGCGCCGCGAGCCGGCGCTGCAGGCTCTCATCCTGCGTCGCGGGCGCGGGCTTGGGATCGCAGCGGTCGCTCGGGCAGCACAGCCGCTCGAGCACGTTGCCGATGGAGCGCAGGAACGGCATCCAGTAGCGCGCGGCCACCGGCGTGAGCACGAAGTTGCGCTCCAGGTTGCAGATCTCCGTGACCTCGCAGCCCTCCACATGGAGGCAGGCCAGCAGCACGGTCGGGTCGTCGCAGGACGAGCAGGGCGGCGTGATCGCGCCGCACAGGCATTCGCGCATGTAGCGCATCAGGACGTCGGTGAGCTGCCGCGTGGTGTCGCGCGCGGTCAGCGCGCTGGCGGTGCCGGCGCCCGTGGCCGGATCGTCGTCGGGGATCTGGATCGCCTGCACGTCGCGCAGCAGCGTGCAGTCGGTGGACGAGCCGCGCTTCTGCAGCCGGTCCACGAGGTTGGCCTTGATGCGGGCGAGCGTCAGCGACAGCGACGATTTCAGGTTCGCGCTGTAGACGATGCCGCCGCTCATGAGCTGGCTTTCGGCGGGCGGCACCGTCTTCATCGCCGATTCCGGGTCGGCCCACAGCAGAGAGCGCTGCGTGGTGATCGTGACGACATCGCGATCGAACGGATCGGCGATGAGCCGTTCCACCGGCGCCTGTGCCGCGACCTGGTGCAGGCGTCCCAGGCCCGACTGTGCCTCGTTGACCGACGCCTCGACCTGATCGGGCGCGTCGATCCCGCGCCGATCGGCGTCCGACATCGTGCGCCACGCCGCCACCAGCGAGGCCAGCGTCTGCGCGATGTCGGCCGCGGTGTAGGCGTTGTCGGCGGTCCACGACTCGGGCTTGGCGGGCAGCGAGTCGATGCGCGCCAGCGCCTTCGTCGTGCCGTCCAGGCGCTGCGCGTTGATCAGTGCCTTCGGGTCGGCGCTGACGACACGCGCGATCGCCGGCTCCAGCGCCGAGCCGTAGAGAAAGGCCGAGCGCGTGTTGCGCACCGTCCTCTCGGTGGTCACCAGGTTGCCGAGGCAGCCGGCGATGCGCGTGAACAGGTTGTCGGGCGTCTCCTCGTCGCATTGGCGGCAGCGCAGCTCGAACGAGAAGCCTTCGCGGATCCGCGTGGGCTCGCACGCCTGCGAGCCGCACGGGTCGTCGGTGGAATAGGGACTGACGGCGTCGGTGCGCTGTTCGTCGTAGCGCACGTAGAGGCCGTAGTCGGCGCCCGTCATCGTGGCGGGCGTGTTCGCTGCCCGGTTCTTCTGGTCGGTGCACGGGTCGCCGCAATCGACGCCGCCGTTGCGCTCGATGCGCAGCCGCCGCACCAGCGCGTTGATGTCCAGCGACTGGGCGCACGACAGCACGATGTCATTGCCGCAGCAGTCGAGCGCGTAGCCGGGTTGCACGCCGACCTTGCCGCCGCCGCACGGATCGCAGGTCACCGCGAGGCCGCAGACCACACCCTCGCCAAAGAAGCTGCGGTTGTGCAGCCGGTTCTTCTCGACGACATAGGTGGACAGCAGGTCGAGGTCGTCCTCGGTGAGGAGCTGGCCGGCGAAGAATCGTGGGCGCGCGAACGCCTGTCCCGTGCTGCCGTTGCAGCCGCAGCCGCCGCAGCAACCGGATCTGGTCGTGGTGCTGGAAGTCATCTTGGTCTCCTCCGTTCAGGGCTTGTCGATCCAGAACCAGCTCTCGAAATTGGCCGCGCCGCCGGCGCCGCTGGTCCACGGCGCGATGCCGCCGGGCGGCACGTCGCACCGGGTGCGCGGCGGTGCCTTGAGGAAGTCCGGCGAGCCGGCCAGCACGGGCACGCGGCCACCGACGTGGGCGCCGTCTACCGGGCGGCAGCAGTCGTCGAGCAGGAACGCGCTGCGCATGGTGATGAACACACGGTCGCCGTAGTTCAGGCTCTCGCCGGTCTCGTCGTGGAACGTGATGCGGTCGGTGTCGGGCGTCGCGCCGAACTCGAGCGAGCCCGCCTTGTTGGAGATTTCCGCGGAGCGCCCGCGGCCGCCCTCCATCACCCAGACGTCGATCACGCCGTCGAGGATGGATTCGGTCTGCAGCGGACGCGAGAAGTGGATCTCGAGCCCGCCGGAGGCCGCGCCGGTGCCCAGCAGCGCCGCGGCCTGCGCCGGCGAGTACGTGGCGCCGTGCACCCAGTTGATGCCGGTGATGCGGGTGGCCGGGTAGAGCGAGATCGCCCGGCGCACTTCCATGTGGATCTGCGATGGCGAGAGCGGCAGTCCCCTGGCGAAGCCGTCGATGCGCGCCAGCAGGACGCAGCCCGCGGTGCAGGCCTGGCAGCACGGCTCGCAGCGGTCGTCCTGCCAGCGCTGGGCGTCGGTCGTCACCACGATCGTCACCGAGTCGCGCAGCTTGCCGTACTCGCAGTCGCTGGTGGCGCCGCAGGCGTCGGGCACCAGCGGGCGCACGGGCTCGATGGGGCATTCGCGGTAGCACAGGCCCACGTAGAGGGTCGTGTCGCCGCCCTCCTGCATCTGCTGGCGGTCGTCGGCCGACAACGCAGCCCAGAGATCGACCAGCATGGGTTGGCGCACCACGAGCTCGTTGCCTTCGCAGTCAAGCGCCAGGCCGCAGGCCAGCTGCACCTTGGTGCGCGCGTCGGCCGGCGCGCAGTCCGTGGGCGGCCCCAGCGCTTCCTGCTCGCGGCGCAGCGCCTCGATCCGTGCGCGCAGCTTCTCCTTCGTGGCGCCGTCCGCTGCCTGGGCCAGGGCGGCCCGCGACCGGTCGATCTCGGCCTGGATCGCGCCGTACTCGGTGTCCGTCACCGGCACGCAGCCCGGGTCGGGCGGAGCGGGCAGCACCTCCAGGCCGCAGACCACGCCCCAGCCGTGCAGGCAGCGGTTTTGCAGCTTCATCTTCTCGCGGAAGTAGGCCTGTTCGGCCAGCAGGTCGCGTGCGTGAAGCATCTGCCCGTAGAAATAGCGGAGCCGGTCGAACTGCGGAGTCGCCGCGCAGGCGTCGGGTGCTTGGTCCATGATGCGATCCTTTCAGCGTTGCTCAGGTCAACAAGGTGTTCAGTTCGATCGCCGCGCCACGGCCGACGGAGAAGCTGCCGCGCGAGCCGCCCCGGCGCGGCCACAGCACCGTGGTGGCCGACAGCCGCGCGTTGCCCGAAGGGCCCCCGAGCACCGGCGCGGGGAGCGGCGCCAGCAACGTGTCGATGCCCACCGCGCACCAGGTGCCGACGACCAGGCCGCTGCCGCCCACACGGGTCGTGACGATGGTGTGCGCGGGCTTCTGGCTGTCCAGCAGCGATGCGAGCCGCGCCTGCAGGACGTCGCGCGACCCGTCGGCGGACGGCACCAGCACGCGCAGGCGCCACGCCGCGGCCGCGAGCGGATCGAGCGCCGGGTCGCCGAAGCTGCGCATGGGTGCCGCACCCAGCGGCGAGGCGCCGAGCGTGAAGCGCGCGCGGCTGCGGCCGAACAGGCGCACGCTGCCCAGTTGCGCGTTGCGCGAGAGCGCGCCCCAGGCACGTTCGGCGGCAAGCTCCTGGATCACCGGCTCCACGTTCAGCACCTGGCGGATGACCGCGGCCAGCCCCGCCTTCGTGCCGCGCTGGCGATAGAGCTGGGGCGCGGCGGTGATCAGCGCGCGCCGGCGTTCCACCGTCCACGAGGGTTCGAACGACAGATCGAGGAACGACGCCAGCCAGGGCAGCACGCTTTCCGGCACCGCCGCGGTGTCGAGCAGCGCGGGCAGGCGCTCGATGGTGCGATCCAGGGTCTCGATGGACGCGTCGAACAACGACAGGAAACGCTCGGTGAACTCCTCCGCGCGCGGCTCCTCGCGATAGACGGGCGGAAGGTGCGCCAGGCTGGTGCTGCGTGGCAGGTCCAGCCGGATGCGGTGGACGACCGGCGTCGCGGCGCCGTTGCCGGCCAGGCGCAGGCGCAGGAACAGGTAGCGGCCCGGCGGCTGGCGAGGCAGGAAGTCCAGCGATCCCGGGGGCGCCGACTCCCAGTCGGCCGGGTGCGGCACGCCGGCGGGCAGGCTCTCCCAGCCGCGTTCCCCGGTGGCGTCTCCCTGTGCGGGCGGGTCGTCGATCTCGGAGGTGGCCACGGCGATCGACAGCGTGGTGCCGGCCGGCACGTCCGCCTCGATGCGCACGCGATGCCAGCGGCAACGTGAGCGGCCGCTGTCGATCGGCAGCGTCAGCAACTGCCCTTGCGTCGCGCGCGCGATCGGCGGCGCGGGCGACTGGGCCGCAACGGGCCGGCCATAGCCGTCGAACCAGCAGATGGGACCGCCGCTGTCGCCTAACAACGCGAAGCCGTCGTCGGTGGAGGCCACGAGAGTCGTCGCCGCGAACTGGCCGGCCAGCTCGGCGACCTCGGCACGCACGAACGCCGGCACGCCAGCGCGCGTCGAACGCCACAGCGACAGCACCCCGTCGGCGGCTGCCAGCACCATCCACAGCGCGCCGTCGCGCGCGAACGCCATGCGGTCGACCGACGCGCCGGGCCGCGGCAGCGGCTCGGGCCACTCGCCCAGCGGCGCGCCCGACAGCGAGAAGCGCAGCAGGCGCGGGTTCGCGCTCCCCGTTGCCACCAGCAGGTCGCCCTGCGGCGAGAACGCCAGCGGACCCGGCGCGGCCAACGGGATGATTGCCAGCAGCTCCTCGCCCGAGGCGCCGAGGATGCGCACCTGCGCCGCGCCCGGGTCGCTCACCGCCACCACGTGGCGCCGCGCGGCCACGGCGACGCCGTCGACGAGGTCGGGCAGGCAGGGCACGCGGACGAACGCCTCGTTGCAGGGGAACGGGTCTTCGCACGGCCCCGGCCGCACGCCGCAAGCCAGCCGCAACAGCCGCGAAGGCGCCGGCGTGACGAGCCACCATGCGCAGCGTCCGCAGCCGGTTGCGAGGCGCGCTGGCGGCAGCATGGGCAGCAACGATGCCGGGTCCACGGCCTCGGGCGACGCGGTGGCGAGTACGATGCCGGCCGGGGTGTCGTCCAGCCCCGCGAGGCCGGTGGCGTCCAGTGGGTCCCAGCCGACGAGGCCGTCCAGCAGGCGGAAGATGACGGGCTCGGGGATGCAGCTCATGGCGTGTCCTGCGCCTCGACGGGCACGATCTCGTGCGTGGCTGGCCACAGCAGGGCGTGCGGTTGCGGGGTGAAATCGGCGCAGGCCGCGATGCGCGCGCCGTCGATCACGAGCGTCATGCGCGTGATGGCGCGCGCGCCTGCGACGCCGCTCACGAGGCGCCGGAGCAGCGCCGAGTAGCGCAGCACGCCGCCGAACGGCCAGCCCTCGCCGTCCTCGCCGCCTGCGATGGGATCGATGTAAGCGTTCAGCGCATCGGCCAGCGCGCGTAGCGTGGCGCCCTGGTCGGCGGCCGGGTCGACCACCACGCCGATCTCGGCACGCACCTTGTGGTAACGAGGGGCGCCGGCGACCACCTCGACGCCCGCGGGCGCCGCCGTCGCCGCGAGATACTCCGCCACCGCGCGCAACGTGCCGTCGTCGGGCGTCGGCGGCCCTTCGCCGCGGTCGGGCGGCACCACGTACACGCCCACGACGCCGGCGATCGGCCGGCCCGGCCAGGCCGGGTGCAGGCCCGCCACGGCATGGGCGCGCACCACCTGCGCGCCGGGCGCTCGCAGCGCCATCAGGTCGTAGTCGGCTACCGCCACCGCACGGTTGCGGGCGCGTATCTCCTGCGGCCCGCGGCTGCGCGTGCGGGAGACCGGTTCCGCGTCCATGCCGCCGCTGGCGGGCAGGGGATTGCTGACGCCGGTCACGAACGGGGCCGACGACATCGGCGTACTGATCGCGCCCCCGTCGACCGCGCCGGCCGCGCCGCCGCCCACCTGGTAGATGAGCGCGCGCACGTTGCGGAAGCCATCGGGCACCGCGGCGCCGTGCACGCCGTCGCCGAACTGCAGCACGCCGGTGGCCGGGTCGAGCACGTAGACACGATCCTCGGGCCCGGCGTCCGCGAGGCTGGCCGCGGCGGACCAGCGCATCACGGGCGGCGTCATGGTGGAGGCCTCGCCGTCCGTCAGGAGGGGCGCCGGCGCCGCGCCTTCGTCGACCTCCACGATCAGCGAGGACGCGATCACGGGGGTGTTCGCCAGTTGGTACTGGCCGGCGACGCGCGGTACGGGGTCGAGCGCCTCGTCGCGGATCGTGCGCGCGGCGATCGCCGGCACCACGTTCGGCCAGATTGCGCGCAGCGACGGCGGCTCGTCGTAGCGGCCGTAGAGGATGCTCATGCGCAGCCAGCGCAGCGGCGGCCCGGCGCGGCGCGGCAGGTTGCCGGGCCGCCAGCTGGCCGGAAGCTCGATCTCCACGATGCCGCTGCGGAACAGCCCGCCGGTCTGGTCCAGCGCCACCTCGAGCGGCTGCCAGAACGTGCCATCGAGCAGTTCCCAACGCAGGAAGGGCTTCGGGGCCACCGGCAGCCCGGACACGCCGCCGGCTGGCACGGGCGGCGGCGCTCCCGGGGGCGCGTACACCGCCATGCCGAGCGTGAGCCGGTTCGTGAGGCGCACGCCGTCGGCGCTCGTCGAGAAGCCCAGGTACAGCGCGCGTCCGGCCTCCGCGCGACGCCCGAAGGGCTGGAACGGCGCGGCGTCGTCGCTCGCCGGTACCGGGATGCGGCGCAGCACGCCGTTCTCCTGCACGTGCAGTTCCGCGAGCGTGGCGGGCGCGGCGTAGAGGGCGCGCGTCGTCTCGAACACCACCAGGTCGCCGTCGCGTCCGGCCGACGGCGCGCCGACCTGGAATCCGGCGGCCACCAGCACCGATTCGGTGGCGCCCGACGACAGCGTGAACGCGAGCAGCGCCTCGGCGGGCGAGGCCGGGAGCGAGGACACGCCGGCGTCCCCGAGGCAATCGACGAGAATCTTCTCGGGCAGCCGGTCGGCGCGCGCGAGCACGGCCTCCATCTGCTCCGAGAAGATGCGCGTCAGCGCGGTGCCGGGGTCGCCGGCGCGCTGGTTGGTCCACTCGGGCGTGAAGGAACGGATGCGCTCGGCCACCTCGCGCGCCACCGCGTCGCGCGTGACGGGCAACAGGCGCGGCCGCGGAACGGCGCCCGCGGTGCCACGCACGGTGGCCGAGTCCGGCAGCGGCCCCCAGGCCTCGCGTCCCCACCACGTGCTCATCGCAGGCCTCCCGGACGCGCGCCGGTGTCGGCCGCGAAGCTCACCGCCACGTCTGCCAACGCAGGCAAGGCGTGCAGACCGATGCTGACTTCCTTGCAGTCCTCCGATGGCGTCGCGCCATCCAGGCCGATGGCGACGGCGTCGATATCGCCCTCGCGCAGCGCGGCCATCGCCTCGCGCATCAGCACGGATGGCCGGATCGGGTCGCCGAACGGCCAACCCTGCGCATCGTCGCCGCCTTCCAGCGGATCGAGAAATCGGCGCAGGGCAGTGGCGATGCCGGCGCGCGCGGCGGCCACGTCGCCCGGGTCGCCCAGCACCCGCACCGCCAGGCGCACGGTGCGGTAGCGTGGCGGACATACCCACACCTCGGTGCCCACCATGCGCGTGAGCTCGAGATGCGCGCGCACCGCGGCCAGCGCCCCGGGATCCGGCATGGGTGCGTCCACGCGCTCGTCCTCCTCGACGTGCTCGCCGCGGGGCGCCCAGGGCACGACGAACACCGTCAGCGTGCCGGGAACCATCACGCACGGGTGGCCCGGATGGAACCCGACCGCCGAATGGGCGCGCCCGATCGCCACGCCGGCGGTGGCTTTCGCCAGCGTCTCATGGTCGGCGCTCGTCACCGCGCGATCGACGCGATCGAGCAGCCCCGCGATGCGGCCACGCGCGATCTCCACCGATTCCGCGTCGACGCCGCCGATCGCGTCGACGAGTGCGGTCGCGCGCACGTCGGCGCTCGCGCTCGCCACGCCGGCCCAGGCGAGGCGGGAACCGACGTTGCCGTCGGGGCCACCGCCCACGGCCACGGCGATGGCGACGTTGGAGGCGGTGGTCGCGACGGCGGGATCGGGGCGCGGAATGCGTCCGTTGAGGCCGTCGCCGAACTCGATCCGGCGGCGCGCGCGGTCGACGCGGAACACGCGGTCGGCCGGGCCACAGCGGGCGAAATCGTCGACCACCGTCCAGCGGTGCCAGGCCCCGTCGATCTCGCGCACGTGCAGTCGCGCGCGGTCGGCCACCGGGGGGGCCACGCTCGCGTCCAGCGTGAGGAACTGGCCGGGCAGCGGCAGCCAGCCGGCCACCCGCATCCGCACGCGCACGAGGCGCTCGTGGCGCGCGAGCACCGCGTTGGGCACGATGGCGCGCACGGCGGGCGGGTAGGTGAACGTGGCGGCCGGCGTGCCCAGCACCAGCGCGTAGGCGCCGATGCCACCCGCGTCGACCGACTCCGGCGCCCAGTCGGCCGGCACGCGCAGGCGCACGATGCCGGCGCGCCGCAGGCCGCGCGTGCCGTCGTCGACGTCGGCGGTGTCGAACC
>JBBQYL010000020.1:0-38768 GCA_038208735.1 Burkholderiales bacterium | reverse complement strand
CGGCTTCGTGAAGCAGTCGGGCGGCGACGCCACGCTGCACAGCCACGCGGGCACGGGCACGACGGTGTCGCTGACGTTGCCCAAGGGCGCGCCCAGCGGCCTGCACGCCGACGCGCCGACGGCGTCCGGGCGGGTGCTGTCGCTGATCCGGCGCGACGCGGCGGACTAGAAGTCCGCGCGCACGAAGCGCGCGCCCGCGCCAGAATGGCCGCATGAGCCCTTCCCGACTCCTGTCCTCCCTGGCGCTGGCCTCCGTCACCCTGCTGGCCAGCGCATGCGCCAGCGCGCCATCGGCCGCGCCCGTGCACGCGAAGATCATCGCGTTCAACGACTTCCACGGCGCGGTGCAGTCGCCCGGCCGCTTCGCGGCGAGCACGCACGCGGACGCCGACCAGCGCGTGCCGGTGGGCGGGTGGGCAACCACGAGTTCGACAAGGGCGTGGCGGAGCTTTTGCGGCTGCAGCACGGCGGCTGCCACATCACCGACGGCCGGCCCGACCCGAACAGCTGCCGTGGCCTGGGCTCGCGCCGGCCCGGCACGTTCGACGGCGCGCGCTTCCAGTGGCTGTCGGCCAACGTGGTCGACATCGCCACCGGCCGCACGCTGTTGCCGCCCTACGGCATCAAGCGCTTCGACGGTGTGCCCGTGGCCTTCATCGGCATGACGCTGCAGGGCACGCCGGGCATCGTGTCGCCCGCGGGCGTGGCAGGCCTGGCGTTCCGCGACGAGGCCGCCACCGTCAACGCGCTTGTGCCGCAGCTGCGCGAGCAAGGCGTCGAGGCCATCGTCGTGCTGGTGCACCAGGGCGGCGTGCAGCCGTCCACCGGGGACGTGGACATCAACGGCTGCAACGATGCGCTGCGCAATCCGGACGGCAGCGATTCCGAGATCGCGCGCATCGTGCGCGGCCTCGACGACGCCGTCGGCCTGGTCATCAGCGCCCACACGCACGCCGCCTACAACTGCTCGGCCGGCACCACAGGCGGCGGCGCCAAGGGACTGAGCGACATCGACATCACGCTCGATCCCACGACGCGCCGACTGCGGGCGGTGGCGCCCGTCAACCGCCTCGTCGATCGCACCGACCCTGGCATCGTGCAGGCCATCGCCGCGGCGCCGGCGCTGCGCGACATCGTGCAGGGCTATGCCGCGCTGGCCGGGCCGCTGGCCGATCGCGTGGTGGGCACGCTGGCCGTGCCACTGCCCGCCGCCTCGAACGACGCCGGCGAGGTGCCCGCGGGCAGCCTCATCGCCGACTCGCAGCTGCAGGCCACGCAGCCCGCGGCACTGGGCGGCGCGCAGATCGCGTTCATGAACGAGGGCGGCGTGCGCTCGCCCGGCTTCGTGCCGGCCGCCGACACCAGGACGCCGTTCACGCTGACCTACGGCGCCGCGTTCACGGTGCAGCCGTTCGGCAACAGCCTGGTCACGCTGACGCTGACCGCAGCGCAGCTGAAGACGCTGCTCGAGCAGCAGTTCGACGGCTGCGCCGGCCAGCGCGGAGACCACTTCCTGCAGCCCTCCAACGGCTTTCGCTTCAGCTGGCGCGCGGCAGGGCCCCCTGCGCGAAGATCGTCGACGCCACGTTCACGCCCACCGACGTCGGCGTGACGCCGCCGCGCATCACCGGCCCGGTGCAGGTCATCGTGAAGGACGGCGTGGTGCAGGATCCCGCGCGCACCCTGCGCGTCACGGTCAACAACTTCATGGCCACGGGCGGCGACCGGCTGGATGTGCTGACGGGCGGCACGAACCGCGTGGGCGGCGCGCAGGACATCGACGCGCTCGTGCGCTACCTGTCGGCGACCGTTGCGCCGAGCCCGCCGTTCGATCCGCGCGGGCCCGCGATGGGCGAACCGCGCATCGTGCAGCTACCCTGACACGCCATCGTGCGGCCACCCTCAGCGCACCTACGCTTCGTAGTGGCTGAGGAAAAAATCGGCCGTGGCGGCGGCCAGCTTCTTCTGCGCATGTGGCGTGAGCACGGGCTGCCCCATGGCCACCTGCGGCCAGAACGCCACGCCCTTGACCAGGCTCTCGAGCTGCTTGACGGCCAGGGCCGCGTCGCCGGCCTTCAGCGCGCCGGCCTTCTGCGCGGCGCGCATCCAGTCGACCAGGCCGCCGTCCTTCTCGCCGATGCGCGCCACGATTTCCTGCGCGCGCTCCGGCGAGCTCAGGCCGGCAGCGATCGCCACGCGGGCCAACGCCAGGAAGCTGTCGTCGGCCAGCATCGCCAGCTTGCCCTGCAGCAGCTCCAGCAGTTGCTCGCGCACGGGCCGGCCCGGCTCCCAGGCCCGCGCCAGCTGGCTGGCGCTGCTCTCCCAAAGGATGTGCAGGATGGCCGCGAACAGCTCGTCCTTGCTGGGGAAGTGGTTGTAGAGCGTGCGCTTGGACACCTCGGCGCGCGCCGCCACCTTGTCGACGCTGGTGGCCTCGAAGCCGTTCGCGCGGAACTCGACGATGGCCGCCTGGACGATGGCGTCGCGCTTGCGATCGGTGAGGCGCACGGGGGATGTCATGCACGCAATTTTACACCAATCGGTTTACTTTTCGGCGATTCGGCCCTACACTTAAAACTACACAGTGCAGTTTACTTTCAACGATGCACGGTGAACCGCAAGCCGAAAGCGATCTCTTCATGCCCTGCCTTTCCTCAGCGGCGACGCCGACTTCAAGACCATCGGCGAGCGCTTCGGCCCGTTCGACGTCACGTTCATGGAGACTGGCGCCTATGATGCGCAATGGCCAGACGTGCACATGCAACCCGAGCAGACGCTGCAGGCGCACCTCGACCTGCGCGGCCGCTGGCTGATGCCCTTGCACAACGGCACCTTCGACCTCGCGATGCACGCATGGCACGAGCCCTTCGACCGCATCCTCGCGCTCGCGCAGTCGCACGGGGTGGCGCTGGCCACGCCGGGCATGGGCGAACGCCTGTCGCTGGCGCAACCGCGGGCGGACGAACGCTGGTGGCAGGCGGTGGAGGCCGCAGCGCCGGCCGCGGCCGCGCAAGCCGCGTGAGGTCGGCGCCATGACCCTCTCCGTCATCATCATGGGCGCCACCGGCATGGTGGGCGAAGGCGTGCTGCTCGAATGCCTGGCCGATCCGCGCGTGGGCCGCGTGCTGGTCGTCAACCGCAAGCCCGGCGGCCACACGCATCCCAAGCTGGCGGAGCTGATCCACGCCGACTTCTTCGACCTGTCGGCCATCCAGTCGCAACTCGCGGGCTTCGACGCCTGCTTCTTCTGCCTGGGCGTGTCGTCGCTCGGCATGAACGAGGCCGACTACGCGCGCGTCACCTACGACCTCACCACCAACGTGGGCCGCACGCTCGCGCGGCTGAACCCCGACATGGCGTTCTGCTACGTCACCGGCGCCGGCACCGACTCCACGGAGCGCGGCAAGACCATGTGGGCCCGCGTGAAGGGCGCCACCGAGAACGAGCTGCTGCGGCTGTTTCCGCGCGGCGTGATGTTCCGCCCCGGCATGATGCGCGCCACGCCGGGCCAGAAGAACCTCAAGGGCTGGTACAAGGCGCTCGCCTGGATCTACCCCATCGGCCGCAGGCTGGCGCCGGGTTCGTTCTGCACGCTGCAGGAGGTGGGCCGGGCGATGATCAACGCGGCCGACTTCGGCGCGCCCAGGAGGGTGCTCGAGGTTCGCGACATCGTGGCGCTGGCGGCCTCGACGCGCCGCTGAGGATCCGCGCAGGGTTGTTGTCCAGGACGTATGCTCTCGTCGCCCGCAACGGCCGACGAACGACATGTCCCGAGATACGCCCTGTCCATGAACGCACCCCTCCCGCCCATCGCCCTGCCCGTCGTCCTCGTCCTGATGGGCGTATCGGGCTGCGGCAAGACCACCGTCGCCCAGATCCTGGCCGAGCGCCTGCACTGGGCGTTCGAGGAAGGCGACGCGCTGCACCCCGCGGCCAACGTGGCGAAGATGGCCGCCGGCCATCCGCTGGACGACACCGACCGCGCGCCCTGGCTCGCGCAGGTGGCCGACTGGGTGGACGCGCGGCTCGACGCGGGCGAGTCCGGCGTCATCGCCTGCTCGGCGCTCAAGCGCTCGTACCGCGCGCTGATCGACCGCCGCGGCGCGCGGGTGGAGTTCGTCTACCTGCACGGCTCGCGCGAGCTGATCGCGTCACGCCTGGCCGGACGCCACGGCCACTTCATGCCGACCACGCTCCTGGACAGCCAGTTCGCCACGCTGGAGGAGCCGGGCCGCGACGAACCGGCCATCCGCGTGGAGATCGGCGCATCGCCCGAGGCCATCGCCGACGACATCGGCACGGCGCTGGGCCTGCCCGCCTGACATTCGAACGACAACGAGGAGACAAGCCATGGCCGCCACCCCCGATCTCGCCGCCAGCGCCGCCGCGTTGGCCCCTTCCGTCCTGAATGCGCACGATACGCAGGTGCTGCTCGTCGCCGCCCTGGGCATCGCCGTCATCGTGCTGCTGATCGTGTGGCTCAAGCTGCACGCCTTCCTCGCGCTGACCATCGGCGCCCTGGTGGTGGGCGTGGGCTCGGGCATCCCGCTGGGCAAGGTCACCGCGTCGTACGAGAACGGCGTGGGCGGCGTGCTGGGCTACGTGGGCGTGCTGATCGCGCTCGGCGCGATGCTGGGCAAGCTGCTGGCCGATTCGGGCGGCGCCGACAAGGTGGTGGACACCCTGCTGCGCGGACGCCCCGCCACGCTGCCCTGGAAGATGGCGCTCATCGCCGCGATCATCGGCATCCCGATGTTCTTCGAGATCGGCCTGGTGCTGCTGATCCCGGTGGTGATGCTGGCGGTGCACCGCTCGCAGGGCCCGGCCATGCGCCTGGGCATCCCCGCGCTGGCGGGCCTGTCGGTGCTGCACGGCTTCATCCCGCCGCACCCCGGGCCGCTGGCGGCCATCGGCATCCTGCACGCCAACGTCGGCATCACGCTGGCGCTGGGCCTGGCGGTGGCGCTGCCCACGGTGGCCATCGCCGGCCCGCTGTACGGCATGATCGCCGCGCGCCTGGTGCCCATCGGCGCGGCCGGTGCGGGCCTGGCGGTTACCCAAGGGGGTACCGCCCAGCCCACGGATGACGCGCGGCCCACGCACTCCCCGTCGTTCCCCGTGGTCATGGCCACGCTGCTGTTCCCGCTGGCACTGATGCTGCTCAAGGCCGGCGCCGACATCGGCATGGACAAGGCCTCGCCGCTGCGGCCGCTGCTCGACTTCGTGGGCGACCCCGTGTTCGCGCTGCTGATGGCCGTGCTGCTGGCCATGGTGACCTTCGGCACCGCGGTCGGCTTCAATGCGGCCGTGCTCGGCAAGAAGATCGGCGCGAGCCTGATGCCCGTGGTGGGCGTGATGCTGATCGTGGGCGCGGGCGGCGGCTTCAAGCAGTCGCTGGTGGACGGCGGCACCGGCGCAGCCATCGCCAAGATCGCGCTGGCCGCGGGCCTGTCCACGCTGTTTCTGGGCTGGATCGTGGCCGTGCTGATCCGCCTGGCCACCGGCTCGGCCACCGTCGCCACCGTGACCGCGGCGGGCATCGTGGCGCCGCTGGCCGTGGGGCTGGCGCCGACGCAGCTGTCGCTGGTCGTGTTGGCGGTCGGCGCGGGCTCGGTGTTCTTCTCGCACGTCAACGACGCCGGATTCTGGCTCGTGAAGGAGTACTTCGGCCTCACGGTGGGACAGACGATCAAGACCTGGTCGATCATGGAGACCGTGATCTCGGTGGTGGGCCTCGCCATCACCTACGGGTTGTCGCTGATGCTGTGAAGTTCTGATGCCAACAATGCCCGGAATCCGGGACGCATGACGACGGCGCGACGAACGCGCCGCCCCGCCCATGCAACACTGGCGACAGCAAGCGCTGCCCGGATCCCTCCGCCCGGGCAACTGGATATCGGCGCCACGACGCCGAAGAGGTTCGAACCGGTGAACGTTCCCAGCGATCGGCCGACGTCGCACGGCCAGGGCGCCTCGCGCCCGTTGCGCGACCGCCGGCTCGTCCAGGCCACCTGGGCCACGTGCATCGCGATCGCCGCCTCCGCCATCCCCGACATCGGATCGGAACGCTGGCGCAACCTGCCGCCGCTGATCGTCGGGCTTCTCGCCATGGGCGGCGTCCTGCTGCTGGTGCGCGCCGGCCGGCGCAACGGCGCGGTGGCCATGTTGCTGTGCTCGCTGTTCGCCATGGTGTGCCTGCTGATGTGGCAGAACGGCGGCCTGCGCGATACCTCGCTGCTCGCGTTTCCCTGCATGCTGGTGTTCGCCGCGATGCTGGGCACGCGCAAGCTGTACTTCGGCCTCTTCGCCGCGATGACGGCCGTCATCGTGCTGCTGTTGGTGGTCAACACCAACGGCATGCACGTCAACCGCCTGCCGCCGCTGTCGTTCAACACCTTCGTCGACCTGGTGGCGGTGCTGTTCGTCACCAGCGTCGTCGCCTGGCTGATGGCCGGCGACATGCACACCGCGCTCAACGCCGTGCACGCCCAGAACGAGCAGATGGCCGCCACGCAGCAGCGCATGGAGATGATGGCCACGCACGACGCGCTCACGGGCCTGCCCAACCGCAGCCTCGCGCGCGACCGCTTCGACCAGGCCGCCGCGGCCGCACGCCGCGGCGACCACAGCGTGGCGATGCTGTACCTCGACCTGGACAACTTCAAGAACGTCAACGACACGCTGGGCCACAGCTCGGGCGACACGCTGCTCAAGCTGGTGAGCGAGCGCCTGGCCACCCTGCTGCGCACGGCCGACACCGTGGCCCGACTGGGCGGCGACGAGTTCCTGCTGCTGGTGCCCGAGGTGCACGACGGCGCCGCCGTGGCCGAGATCGCCAACAAGGTCGTCACCGGCCTGATGGCGCCGTTCGACGTCCTCGGCATGGAGATCTTCGCCGGCTGCTCGCTGGGCATCACCCTGTTCCCGGCCGACGACACCGACTTCGACAGCCTGCTGAAGAAGGCCGACATCGCGATGTACCGCGCCAAGGAGTCGGGCCGCAACGCGTTCCGCTTCTGGGACGGCGAGATGAACGACAGCGTCGTCGAGCACGTGGCCCTGCTGTCGGCCATGCGCTCGGCCATCGCCCACCGGGACTTCACGCTGTCCTACCAGCCGCAGTTCGAGCTGCGCACCGGCAAGCTGATCGGCGCCGAGGCCCTGATCCGCTGGAACCACGCCGAGATGGGCAACATCTCGCCGGTGCGCTTCATCCCGCTGGCCGAACGCTCCGGCCTGATCATCCCGATCGGCGACTGGGTGCTGCAGGAGGCCTGCGCCCAGGCCCAGCGCTGGCGCGCCGCGGGCTGGACCGATTTCACCATCTCGGTCAACGTGTCGCCGGTGCAGTTCAAGCGCGGCTGCGTCGAGAACTCCGTGGCCCAGGCCCTGGCCGACTCGGGCCTGCCCAGCACCAACCTCGAGCTGGAGCTCACCGAGTCGCTGCTGATCCAGGACTCGCTCACGCTGGTCGAGAGCCTGGCCACGCTGCGCCGGATGGGCGTGCGCTTCGCGATCGACGACTTCGGCACGGGCTACTCGAACCTGGCCTACCTGAAGCGCTTCGAGGTGGAACGCCTCAAGATCGACCAGACCTTCGTGCGGCGGCTCACCGACGACATCCAGGACCAGGCGATCGTGCGCGCCATCGTGCAGATGGCCTCCAGCCTGAACCTGTTCACGGTCGCCGAGGGCGTCGAGGACAGCGCGACGCTGGCGCTGCTGGGCGACCTGGGCTGCCAGCAAGGCCAGGGATTCCATTGGTCGCCGGCCGTGCCGGCGGCGGAGTTCGAGGCGTTCCTGCGGGCTTGAGTCGGTGCGTTCAACCGCGGCGGGCGCGCCCGCTCAGGCCCCCACGCCCGCCCGGAATCGCGACACGCTCACCACCGCACCAAAGGCCCCGAAGCCACACGCGAGCTTGAGACACGCGATGGTCGGCCGCTCGCTCACCAGCACGAAGACCACGGCGACGAGCGCCGACCCCAGGCACCACAATGGTGGGCAACGCGATGTTGGCGATGGCGCTGTCGAGCTGGCCATGCCCACCCCCACCAGCAGCGCGAACATGACCCAGCGCCGCGCGGACGGCTCGATCATGGGGGCGGAGGCGGAGGCATTCACCAACCCAGTATCGGACGAAGCGGCGGCACTGGCTGAACGCGTGCTGTTCGTCCGCAGCGTCGACCTACGCCGACGACCAATCGGGCCGAGCCAGCAGCGCGTTGCCACAGGCTGGCTTCAACGCACCGCCGCGCGCAAAGTCGGCCAGCAAGGCAAGGTCGCCGTCGGGCTGGCGAAGCGTGGTGCGCTCGCCCTCGGCACTCGTTTCGTACTCGAAGATGCCGTGTTCCGTACGCGCCCACGACGCGGTGGTGATCGACCGACCCGCCAGGCGCAACTGCGCCAGGCGGCGCGACGTCTCGGCGCTGGGCGCCTCCAGGTCGTCTTCGGTCAGCACCCAGAGTTGAGGCGGCTTCACAGCCGCGATCGTGGCGAGCGGGTCGAGCACGAAGGGCGTGTGCCAGTCGAACATCTTCGCGAAGGCGGGCACATCCTCTCGCTTGACGGACAGGATCGCCCAAGTGAAGTCGCCGCGCACCTCGTTGAACCAGGGCTCGCCGCGCAGCGGTTCGCGCACCCGAACGCCAGCGCCGGGTCATGCTCGGAGCCGTGCAACAAGACCACCACCGGCACGGCCGAACTGCCGGGCGGAAGCACAGGCGTCCCGACAGCTCGATGCCGTCGCTCTGGAAAGGTGCCGGCCGCAAATGAGGGAGCCTCATGTTGCTACCGGCCACGCGCGGTGAAAAGACGCTTGCGACGGAACGCCGTGTCGCACGGATGAACCGACATGCGGGCGGCGCGCGCCGGCCGCGTGTGGCCGCGCTCGCCCCGGTGCCTACAAGTTGTTGGTGATGCGTTCCAGCGTGTTCGGCTGCCGCGTGTTGATCAGGTACAACGCACGCGTGGCCGGGTCGGCGGTGGAGGCCGCGTTGGTTCCCTCGATGAAGCCGGTGTGGCCGGCGTCGCGGAAGGTGCCGGTCAGCCACATCGTGTTGCTGGTGGACAGCGTGCCGATGGTGACGCCCGGCTGGTTGGTGGCGGTGGGGATGGCCACGATCGTGCCGCCGCTGACACCGTCCACCGTATACGTGTAGCCGTTGGCGGCGTCGACGGCCGACACGCGCGTGAGGCCCTGCACCTGCAGCATCGTCACGTAGGGCGTGGCCGTGGTGGTGGTGTCGTCGGGCCAGGGCTGCTCCTCGCCGCCGCTGGCGAACGTGGAGTTGGCCAGCGGCGCCTGGATGACGCTGCCGTCCAGCCCGTTGATGCCCGACGCCGTGCCGGTGCGCGTGACCGTCATCGCGGTCGCGTCGGTGACGCTGGTCCAGCTGGTGAAGTAGACGGCCGTCGCGGTGGCCAGGAACATGCCGCCGTTGCCGCCGCCCGTGGCCACGGTCAACGGGCTGCCGCCCGTCTGCGCGATGGCGCGCACCGTGTAGGTGGGCGTGGTCTCGCCCCACACGAGGTCGGTGCCGCCCACGGGGAACGCCAGGCTGTCGACGTGCGCCGCCTCGGTGGCGACGACGGACGCCACCGACGACCCGTCGGCCGGGATCGACGAGAGGGTGGCCGACTCGGGCGTGCCGCCGTTGGCCGCGGTGTTCACCGCCACGTACAGCGCCGAGGGCGACGCCGCGAAGCTGGCGCCGTTGCTGGTGGGCGTGAAGCCGGGGATGGTGTACAGCGGCGCCGAGATCGCCGGGCTGGCGTAGTTCACGCGCACGATGTTGCCGTCCACCAGGAACAGCTGGGCGGTGGGATACCCCTGCACGGTGCCCACGGGCAGCGCGATGGCCACGCCGACGGGGCTGGAGAACGTGCCCAGCGTCACCGGGTTGGCGAAGTTGTTGTCCACCAGCACCAGCTGCGCGCCGCTCTTGATCACGAAGCCGGTGATGCCGCCGTTGGCCGAGCGCACCGTGGCCACGGGCATGGCCGACACGGTGATGGGCGCGTCGGTGGCCGACATGCCGGTGCGTACCAAATGGACGACGTCGTCCGAGGTGTTGCAGCTGCCGTCGGCGCCGGGCAGGCGGTAGAAGTAGGCCGAGTTCATGGGCGCCTGCAGGTCGGCCGCGAAATACACGCCGGCGTAGTCGGTGTCGGCGCCGGTGACTTGCGTGCCGGTGAGCGAGCAGGTGGCGTCCACCGTGGCCGCACTCTCGCTGGAGATCTGCTGGCTGCGCGGCTCGCCGTACGACGCGAGGTCGATGGCGCGGATGTGGCCGTCGCTGGTCTTGTAGATCTCCACGCCGGCCGGCTGCATCAGGTCCTGCCCGGTCAGGAAGTCGACGCTGCCGTGCAGCGACTGGCGCTTGCCGGCATAGCTGCCGACGCTGGCCGCAGCGTACTCGCCGGTGGCCGAGTCGGCCCACGCCGCGAACACGCCGGTGGTGCCCACGAAGCTGATCAGCTCGTCGCCGCCACCGTTGTCCCAATACCCGTCATGGTAGTCGCCGCCGCAGCCGACGAGGAAGGTGGTGGTCGCCGCGCCCAGCGCGATCCAGGACGTGATTCGCCGCATGATGAATGTCTCCGTTGTGCATTGGGACAGCAAGGCACGCGCCCGCGCCTTTCCAGGTGATCATTTAACGGCCGCGGTCACGCGCACGATGACGCCGCGCGACTGAGCGCGACCTGAAAATTGTTGTGGGCTTGTAAACCCGCGCGCCGTCGAGCAGCACCCTGCCCGGCCGCGGCCCGCGCGGCGCGTCAGCGCGCGAGAGTGTCGCGCAGGCGGTCGAGCGCGAGGGCGAAGCGCGTCATCTCGAAGTGTTGCGGATCGTCGTGCGCGCCCACGATTCCCTCGTCGATCGCCGCATGGAACGCGGGAATCATCCAGTCGCCGCGGCGCGCACTCGCCGCCGCGTAGAGCAGCGCCATCTGCGCATACTGCGCGTCGGTGAAGCCCGGGGTCGGGGCGATGAGGTCGTTGCGCGCGTTGCCTGACGGGTCGCGGCGCCGCGGCTGCGCCAGCTCCACGTGCAGGAACAGGCCGCGCGCGGCCACGCCCACGCGGCGGTTCTCCAGCTGCGTGGCGCGCCAGGGCACGCCGAAGTCGTGGCCGGTCAGCGTCTGGCCGAGGCGATCGACGAACACGTGGGCGACGGCGTCGGGCCCGGCGAAGCGCTTCAGGTCGTTGAGCGCGGGATCGTCGTCGGCGGGAAACGCCGGCGCGTCGCCCAGCCACGGCACGCTGGTGTCGTGCAGCACGAAGTAGCGCGCGAGCGGCGCCGCGGGATCGTCGTCGCGCGCACGCGAGAGCGGCGCGTCCAGCGATCCGCCCACCGCCGTCTCGTCGACGTGGTCGAGCAGCAGATGGCGCCGCAACCGCGGCTCGAGGTCGCCCACCGGTTGCCCGATCAGCGCCGCCAGCGACGGCGGCAGGTCGGCGGGCTGCTGGTGCAGGAGGCCGCCCTTGGACACCGGACGCAGCAGGCACCGCGCCTGGGCCAGAGCGTCGCCCGCGAACGCCAGCGTGGCCACGTCGAAGCCGCAGGGGCCCATCGGCTCGCTGACCTCGACCACCGGCGACGGCGTGGCGCATGCGGCCAGCAAGAGGCACGCAACGGCACTCAGGCGGCAAGCCGGGATCGAGGTCGAGGACATGGCCGATTGTCGGCCACCGCACGCAGCGCTGGGAGCCTGCGTGGCAGAAGGCGCCTTCTGCCGCGCAGGCTCCTAGCGCGCCGCGACGCTCGCGCGCCGGGTGCCCGGCGGTTTCCAGCCGTCGGTGAGCGTGCCCAGGAAGGCCACGATGTCGTCGATCTCGCGGTCGTCCAGCCGCGGCCTGCCGCCGGGCAGCGGCGCGAACGGCACCTCGTGCGTGACGTTGGGCCAGTACTGTCCAGGCAGGTCGTCGTAGACGGGTTTGCCAGCGGCCTGGCCCTCCGCCTTGCCTGCGGCCTTCGGATACCAGCGCGCCAGCGCCGTGTCGCGCGTGGCGTAGAAGGCCACGGCGTCGCGCAGCGTGTGCATCGCGCCGTTGTGGAAGAAGCGCTTGCGCAGCGCCACGTTGCGCAGCGATGGCGTGCGAAACAGGCCGCAGTACTCGGGATGGCTCGCCAGGTCGGTGCGCAGCGGGCCGCACAGGCCGAGGTCGAAGAACGTCGGGTCGCGGTTGGCCGGCAGCGCCGCGTTGCGCGGCACGCCCAGCGCCACGAAGCCGAAGTCGGTGAAGATCGGCGGGCGGTTGGTCGAGGCCTTGCGCGTGCTCGGATGGCAGCTCGCGCAGTTGCCCTTCTTCATGTCGTTGAACAGCGCCATGCCGCGCGTCTCGGCCGGCGAGAGCGTGGCCTTGTCGGCCAGCCACGCGTCGAACTTGCTGTCGAACGGATGGAACTCGGGCGCGGACTGCTCGTAGGTCTCCAGCGCCACGGTCACCCACACCAGCGTGGAGTCGGCGTCGTCGAACACGTTCTCGCCCGGCGCGCTCAGCACCCTGCGGAACTCGTCGGCATACGCGGTGGTGCGCAGTCGCCGCACCACGGCGGCGCCGTCGGCGTTGGCCATCTCGTTGGCGTCCATCAGCGGCATCAGCGCCTGGTCGTGCGCGGTATCCACGCGCCCGTCCCAGGTGCGGCCGCCGGTGGGGCCCTGGTCGTCGAGACCCAGCGTGACCTCCGACTCCATGAAGTGCTGCGTGAACGCCACCGGCGCGTGCGCGTAGCGCAGCGACGGCGTGTTGCGAAAGCCCAGCTGGTCCATGTTCGGGCCGCCGGGCTGGATCGCCTTCGCGTTCGGCGGCCCGAAGGCCCTGGCCGGATCGTGGCAGCTGGCGCACGACTGCTTGCCCGAGGCCGAATAGGCCTTGTCCATGAAGATGCGCCGGCCCAGGTCGCTCAGTTGGGCCACCGTGGGACGGTCGCCGTACATCAGCGGGAAGTGCGTCTCGGTGCCGGTGGGCTCGGGCGCGTTGCCCGAGCACGCCTGCGCGAGACGCGCGACCGCGAACGTGCCCGCGAGCGCGGCCAGCGCGATCGCGAGCACGTGCAGCGCGCGCCGGGCGCGCGCGAGTCCGGGCCGCATCGCCTCAGCGGGCGCGACGGGCCACGCCGAAGGCCGACAGCAGGCCCAGTCCGGCCAGCATCAGCGCGGCCGACGCGGGCCAGGGCACGGTGGACACCTGCAGGCCGATGGACTGGGCGCCGGGGTCGTACGTGAAGCCCCAGTCGCTGGTGGTGGCCGTGGTCACCGGATGCGCGACGCCCACGTCGAACAGCGCGCCCGTGACGCTGCTGCCGCCCAGGGTGTCGCCGCCCTGGATCTCGAACTCGATCCAGTAGTCGCCGGCCGCCACCGCCCAGCCCAGGCCCGACGCGCCGTTCCAGCCGCTGGCGCCGTAGGTGGCGGTTGTGGTGGACAGCAGCGTTCCCGGACCCTGGCCCGGCGTGCCCGTGAACAGCGAGATGTCGAAGGTCTCGCCGGCGGCGCCGCCGAGAATGTGGCCCGCGATGGCGTCGATGGTGGTGGCGTTGGCGAAGCTGACCTGTGCGGCCACCCAGTCGCTGCCGTCGACCACGAGCGGCAGGCCGGCGGTGCCGTTCGGCGTGCCGGTGTCGACCGCCCTGGTGGCGGCATGCGCTGGCAGCGCGAACAGCGTGGCGATGGACAGCGCGGCGAGGAATTGCTTGATCATGATCCGGCTCACGGGGCGATGAAGTATTGGCCCAGCAACTGCGTGGGACCGAAGGCGGAACTGAAGCCGTAGCCCAGGATGTCGACGCCGCCGTCGGCATGCACCTTCACGGTGGCCCAGGCGTAGTCGCGGTCGGTGGCCGGATGGGCCAGCACGCCGGCCGTGGCCTGCGCGGCGGTCGGGTCGAACGGCGAGCCGCCGGCGCCCACGATCACCTGGTACGCGCCGCCCTTGGGCTGCGAGATGTTGTAGGTGTGCATGTGGCCGGTGAAATATGTCGCCCTGTACTGCTCGACCAGGTTCCAGAACGCGTCACGCCTGGCGGTGGTGGTGGGCGTGGCATCCAGGCCCGACCCCGCCACGCCCGGGGCGTAGACGTAGGTGTAGGCCGGCTTGTGGCCGAACACGAAGAAGCGCTTGGCGCCGCGGGCCTGCGCCGCTGCGAAGTCCTGTGCCAGCCAGGCGGTCGGCGCCGACGTTTCCTGGCCCACCGGGTCGGTGTTGATCACCGCGAAGTGGTAGCCCTGGTAGTCGAAGCTGTACGACATCTTCGTCTGGTCGGTCTGCAGCGCGTCGGGGCCGATGCCGGCGGCCGGGCCGTAGTTCGCATTGGCCGGCGCGGCGCCCAGCACGCTGGTGAAGCGGGCGGTGTCGAGGATCAGGTCGCCCATGTTGGCGGCGTAGGCCTGCTCGTTCTCCACCTTGGACTGCTTCTGGCCGTCGCTGTTCTTCGGGCAGGCCTTGCACTCGGTCTCGTGGTTGCCGGGCACCGGGAACACGTAGGTGCCGGTCTCGGGGAGCGGCGCCACCATGCCGCGCCAGAACGCGTACTCGCGGTAGTGCTTCATCAGGTCGGAGCCGACGATGTCGGCGGTGGTGGCCGGCGCCACGGGCCCGGCGACCGCGCTCTGGGTGGCGTTGGACGTGTAGCCGAAGCCGGCCCAGCCGTAGCCGTTGATCATGTCGCCGTTGAAGAACAGCATCGTCGACTTCTGCGACTGGATCGTGCGCAGGATGCGCGAGAACGCCTTCGTGTTCTGCAGCCAGGTCGCGTCCTGGCCATTGAGCGTGGCGCCGACGCTGGCCTGGTCGTAGTTGTTGGGATCCTGGCGCGAGTCGCCCACGGTTGAAAACGTCAGGACGACGGGGGTCGTGTCCTGGGCGCGGGCGGCTGGGGCCACCCCGGCGGCGGCGATCGCCAACAGCGCGGCATTCCTGGCTGAGAAGTGCGTCATGTCATCCTGCTCGTTTGTTGTGTGCCTCGGCAAACTCGCGAGGTCGCAGCAATGTAGGAAGACGGCATGACGGCTTCGTGAAGGATCCGTGACGTGACATGGGATTGGCGCGCGGCCGGCGCGCGAGCGCTACAGTGGCATCTGCCTTGCATGTGCCACTCGTCGTCGTTTGGCGGCGCCCCGAATCGGAGCATCCATGATCCACGTCCCCTGCCTGAACAAGACCGCCGTCGCCCTCGCCTTCCTGGCCGCCGCCACCGTGGCCAGCGCGCAGGGCGGCATCACCGAGGCGCCCGACAAGACCCGCGGCGCCACCAAGGTGCCGGCCAGCGGCGTCACGCTGGGAGGCCCGTCGACGAGCACCATCGCACCGAAGAAGACGCACAAGGCGATCGCCAAGGACAAGGCCAATGCCGCCTCCGCGGCGGCGTCGCAGTAGTCGGCGCTAGCCGAGTGGCGCAGGCGGCGCGCCCGGCGGCACGCAGTTCACCCGGCGCTCGGCCCAGTACGCCATGTTGCCCACGACGACGATGGAGCCCGAGATGACGGCGCTGGCCGCCGTCACGCCCAGGTTCACCAGCACCATGGCCTGGCAGCCCGGGCCGTTGCAGCCGTTGATCATGCCCAGTTGCACGGCCTGCAGCTCCATGTGGCGCGTCCACACCTGGCACCCGGGGTCGTAGCCGTCCTCCCTGACCACGGGCACCACCACGCAGCCGCCCAGGAGCAGGCCGGCCGACACCAGGGCGAGCAGGGTGCGAAGGGACGTCATGCCGGGCAGAATCCGCGGATCATTGGCGCGCCAGGGCCTGCGCGCGCCACGCCGAGGGCGCCGTGCCCGTCTCGCGATCGAAGAAACGCGTGAAGTAGCCGGCGTCGCTGAAGCCCAGCTTGTAGGCGATGTGCTTGATGCTCAGCGTGGTGTAGGCCAGCTCGCGCTGGGCCTCCAGGCACAGCCGGGCGTGCAGCACCGCCAACGCCGGATGGCCCAGCACGGCGCGGCAGACGCGATTGAGCTGCGTGGTGGTGATGCCGATCTCGCCGGCGAACTCGCCCAGGGTGGGCTGCTCGCGGAAGCGCTGGTCCACCAGCGCGCGAAAGCGCTGCACGTGCGCCACCGACCGGTCGCCCACGCCCGGCGCGATGGCAGGCGCCGGCAGGCTGCGGCCCAGCGCCACGAACAGCACCGTCATGGCGGCATCGATCGCGCTGGCCCGCCACGGGGCGTGCTGCGTCTGCTCCTCGTGCAAGGCCTCCACGGCCGCCTTCACCGGCTTGCGGTGGGCCGCGGCGAACTGCACGCAGCGCGACGCCAGCACCCGTTCGAGCAGGCTCTCGTCGCGCGCCAGCAGCGTGCGCACGTGGGACTCGCGCATGGTGAAGACGATGCCGCGCACGTCGCTGGTCCAGCGAAAGCCGTGTACCGCCAGGGGCATCACGGTGATCACGCCGGGGCCGCGCAGCGCGTGGGCCTGGCCGTCGATGAGGATCTCCACCTGGCCCTTCTCGAACCAGAACACCTGCAGCAGCGACTCGTGGCGATGCGGCTTGATCTCCCACGAGTGCAGGCTGCTGCGCTCGGCGATGGACTCGGAGTGCATGACGTCGGCCGGCGGCAGGCCGGCGTCCTCGCCGTAGAGCAGGTAGGTGGGCAGGTGCAGGGCCATCGATGTACCGATTGTTCAATCTTTAGCGGGTTCTGTCCATTGAAGGGCGGCCAGGGGCCGCTTACCCTTCGCTCCATAAATCCAACATGGAGACAACGATGGCCACATCGACCCCGTGCATCATTTCCGTCGCGATCACCGGCTCCCTGCCCCGCAAGAAGGACAACCCCGCCGTGCCGGTGACGGTGTCCGAGCAGGTGGAGTCCACGCACGCCGCCTACGAGGCCGGCGCCACGCTGGTGCACCTGCACGTGCGCAACGACGACGAGACGCCCACCTCCGCCCCCGAGCGCTTCGCGCAGGTGCTCGACGGCATCCGCAGGCACTGCCCGCTGATCATCACGCCCAGTTCGTGATGGGCATCAAGAACGCGATGCCCGTCGACCGCGAGGTGTTCGAGTTCTACGTGAAGACGCTCCATCGCCTGGCGCCCGACGCCACCTGGACGGGCGCCGGCATCGGCAAGGACCAGCTCACGCTGGCCAGGTGGTCGCTGGAGCTGGGCGGCCACTGCCGCACGGGCCTCGAGGATAACGTGCGGCTCGACCGCGAGACCCTCGCCCCCTCCAACGCCGCGCTGGTGGCGCAGATCGCCGGACTGTGCGAACAATACGGTCGCCGCGTGGCCACGCCGCAGGAGGCCCGCGCGCTGCTGCGCCTGGCGCCGCAGCCGGAACACCGCACGGCCACGCAACTGCAGGCCGAACACGCGCCCGCGTAAGGAAGACACCATGAGCGAAATGATCCTGTCGGCCGTGCCCGCCGCGCGCCCCGACGACGACTACCTGATGCGCGACCCGACGGCGCATCCGCCGGCCTTCGCGCCCGGCTACAAGACCAGCGCGCTGCGCAGCCCGCGCAACGCGCTGATCTCGCTGTCGCAGACGCTGTCGGAGGTGACCGCGCCCGCGTTCTCGGCCGACGAGCTGGGCCCGCTGGATGGCGACCTGATCCGCAACTACGCCAAGGACGGCCTGCCCGTCGGCGAGCGCACCATCGTCCACGGGTACGTTCGCGACCAGCTCGGCCGCCCGGTGAAGAACGCGCTGGTGGAGGTGTGGCAGGCCAACGCCAGCGGCCGCTATCGCCACAAGAAGGACCAGTACCTGGGCGCGCTCGACCCCAACTTCGGCGGTTGCGGACGCGTGCTCACCGACGAGCACGGGCACTACGTGTTCCGCACCATCAAGCCGGGCCCGTACCCGTGGCGCAACCGCATCAACGACTGGCGGCCGGCGCACATCCACTTCGGGATCTCCGGCAGCGGCTGGGCGCAACGGCTGATCACGCAGATGTACTTCGAGGGCGATCCGCTCATCGCCACCTGTCCCATCATCCGCACCATTCCCGACGAGGACCAGATCCGCGGGCTCGTCGCGCAACTGGACATGGCGGCCACGGTGCCGCTGGACAGCCGCGCGTTCCGCTTCGACATCGTGCTGCGCGGCCAGCGCGCCACGTGGTTCGAGAACGTGCTGCAATCGAATCCCGAAGGAGGCCAGTGATGACCCCGCTGCTGCGCGAGACCGCCTCGCAGACCGCCGGCCCGTACGTGCACATCGGCCTGGCACCCAAGGCCGCCGGCTTCGACATCTTCGCCAACGACTTCGGCCCCGTGCTGACCACGCCCGAGACCCAGGGCGAGCGCATCACCATCGAAGGCAAGGTCTACGACGGCTCGGGCACGCCGGTGCGCGACGTGCTGCTGGAGATCTGGCAGGCCAACGCCCAGGGCCGCTACGCCCATCCGGCCGACCACCAGCCCGGCAAGCCGCTCGACGCCGCCTTCCGCGGCTGGGGCCGCGCGTGCAGCGACTTCGACACCGGCGTGTGGTCGTTCGACACCATCAAGCCCGGCTCGGTCACCGGCCGCCACGGCGTGACCATGGCCCCGCACGTCAACCTGTGGATCGTGGCGCGCGGCATCAACATCGGCCTGCACACCCGCATCTACTTCGACGACGAGGCCAAGGCCAACGCCGCCGACCCGGTGCTCAACCTGGTGGAGTGGGAGGTGCGCCGCAAGACGCTGATCGCGCGGCGCGAGCAGCGCGGCGACAAGACCGTCCACACCTTCGACGTGCGCCTGCAGGGCGCCGACGAGACCGTTTTCTTCGACATCTGAACGCGATGTTTGCCTGCACAATCCCCCGATGATCTTCGATCGCTTCCTCGCCTCGCCCGAGGTGATGCGGGTGCTGGACGAGCGCGCCTACGTGCAGGCCATGCTCGACTTCGAGTCGGCCCTCGCGCGCGCGCAGGCGGCCGTGGGCGCGATCCCGGCCGAGGCGGGCGCGATCATCGCCGCGGCCTGCGACGCGCGCCACTTCGATCCCGCGGCGCTCGCCATCGAGGGCGGGCGCGTGGGCACCGTCGCCATCCCGCTGGTGAAGGCGCTCACTGCCGCGGTGGCCCAGGTCGACGCCAACGCCGCGCTGGTGGTGCACTGGGGCGGCACCACGCAGGACGTGCTCGACACCGCGCAGGTGTTGGTCACGCGCCGTGCGCTGGCGCTGATCGACCGCGACCTGTCGCTGCTGATCCCCGCGCTGCTGACGCTGGCCGCCGACCACGGCCACGCGCCGATGCTGGGCCGCACTTTGATGCAGCCCGCGCAGGTGATCAGCCTCGGCTTCAAGCTGGCCGGCTGGACCGCGCCGCTGCTGCGCGGCCAGGCCCGCCTGCGACAGGTCGGCGCCGCGGCGCTGCAGCTGCAGCTGGGCGGCGCCGTCGGCACCCGGGCCGCGCTCGGCGAGCATGCCGACGCGGTGATGGCCGGCATGGCGAAGCTGCTCGACCTGCGCGCGCCGCTGGCGGCATGGCACACGCAGCGCGACGAGCTGGTGGCGCTCGGCTGCGAGCTGGGCGTGCTGGCCGGCTCGCTCGGCAAGATCGCCAAGGACATCTCGCTGATGGCCCAGGGCGAGGTCGGCGAACTCACCGAGCCCTCGGGCGGCGGACGCGGCGGCTCGTCGGCGATGCCGCACAAGCGCAACCCGGTGGCCGCGATGACGGCGCTGGCCGCCGCGGTGCGCACGCCGCAACGCGTGGCCGCCCTGTTGGCCGCGATGCCGCAGGAACACGAACGCGGCCTCGGCAACTGGCAGGCGGAGCTGGCCGAGTTCGGCGGCCTGCTGGCCAGCGTGCACGGCGCGCTCGCCGCGCTCACGCTGGCGGCCGGCGGGCTGCAGGTGTTCCCCGCGCGCATGCGGCGCAACATCGACGCGCTGCAGGGCCTGGTGTTCGCCGAGGCGCTGGCGATGCGCGTGGCGCGCGAGATCGGCAAGTCCGACGCGCACCACTGGGTCGAGGCCCTGTCGAAGGAGACCGTGGCCCGCGACGCGCATCTGCGCGACGTCGCGCTGCAGGCTTTGGCCGATGAGCCGCGGCTGCGCGATCGCATCTCCGCGGACGAACTTGCCGCGCTGTTCGACGCCGACGCGCCCGCGCGTCACGCGAGTGCGCTCGCGGCCCCCCAACTCGCCGCGCTCGCGACGCATGCCGACGCGCTGCGCCGCGATCCGCCCTGGCAACGCTATCTCCCTGGAGGCCCGTGATCATGGATCGGAAAGACGACTTCGACCGCGGCGTGAAGAACCGCCGCGCCGTGCTGGGCGATGCGTGGGTGGACAAGTCGCTGGACAACGCCAACGCGTTCAACGCCGACTTCCAGGCGCTGATCACGCGCTACGCCTGGAACGACATCTGGGGCCGCCCCGGCCTCGACCACACCACGCGCCGGCTGCTGGTGCTGGGCATGACCATGGGCCTGGCGCGCTGGGAGGAGTTCGAGCTGCACTGCGGCGCGGCCATCCGCGCGGGCGTGCCGCTCGAGAAGATCCAGGAGACGCTGATGCAGGGCGCCATCTACTGCGGCGTTCCGGCCGCCAACACCGCGTTCAGGATCACTACCGACATCCTGCGCGAGCTGAACCTGCTGCCCGGCCCGCGTCCACTGACCGAGGGCGTGCGCGTGGCCACGCACCACACGTTCAGCACGCCACAGCTCAAGGTGACGCTGCAGGGCGCCGGCACGCCCGCGGTGCTGGCCCACGCACTGGGCCTCGACATGGGCATTTGGGATGGCCTGGCCGCGCGCCTGGCCGCCGGCGCGCTGGGCACGCCGCACGAGGTGCTGCGCTACGACAGCCGCGGCCACGGCGGCTCGGCCGCGCCCGCAGGCCCGTACTCCATGGACGACCTGGTCGACGACGCGGCCCGGCTGCTGCGCGAATGGGGTCGCGGCGCCGTCACCTGGATCGGCCTGTCGATGGGCGCCATGGTGGGCCAGGGCCTGGCCATCCGCCATCCCGAGCTGGTGTCCCGGCTGGTGCTGGCCAACACCACCTCGTCGTACCCGGAGGCCGCGCAGGCCGGCTGGTCGCAACGCATCGCCACGGTGCAGTCGCAGGGCATGGCCGCCCTCGCCGAGATGGTGGTGGAGCGCTACCTGCACCCCGACTTCCGCGCCGCCGAACCCGCCGCCACGCAGGCGATCCGTTCAGCCATCCTGCGCAACGATCCGGCCGGCTACGCCGCCAGCTGCGCCGCCGTCGCCGGCGTGGCCTGGCAGGATCGCCTGTCGCGCATCCAGTGCCCGACGCTGGTGATCTCCGGCGCGCGCGACGCCGGCGCCCCGCCGGCCATGGGCCAGGCGATCGCCGAGCGCATTCCCGGCGCGCGCATGGAGATCATCGCGGGCGCGTCGCACCTGAGCGTGCTGGAGACGCCGGCCGAGTTCGACGCGTTGCTGAAGGCCTTCCTGGCCGGTTGAATCCAGGCTCTCAAGTGCCCATCGACGCGAGCAGCAGCGGCCACGCGGCCTTCGCGAAGTCCTTGATGGCCGGATACGCCCACGAGAAGTTCTCGCGCGCCGCGCGCAACAGCCCGCTGCCGTTGGCCACGTGGGCGCCGGTCTTCTCGTACTCGGCCGACAACTTGCGCATCGCGTCCTCGGCCTCGCGGACGTGCTGGTCGACCCGCTCCGACGTCAGCACGGCATGGCCATTGACGTGGTCGTGATCGCCCTGCGACACGACGCCGAAAGCGGCCACGCCGCCGGACACGTCGATGTTGAAGGACTTGTTCATGCCGCCGCTCCGCCCACCGAGCCGCCACCGGACGCGCCGGCGGCGCCCACCACGACGGCGAGTCGAGCGTAGCGCGCGCTGCCGCAGGAGCCTAGTGCCGGACCGGGCCTGTCGGCCCGTTCCCCCCAGTACCGCGGGAGAGAATCAGTGGGCCCGCGCCGCCACGCGCACGCGTTGCTGCGGCCAACCCAGGCGGAATTGCGGATCGAACAAGGGATCGAACTCGGTGGCCGGGATGTGGTCGATGCGCTCGTCGGCCGCGGCCGGCAGGCCCACGATGGCCACCTGCGACCACACGGGAATGCCGCCGACGCGCAGCGACAGCACGCGGAATTCGCGCGGCTGCGGGTACTCCAGCGAGTCGGCGCCAAGCCGTGTGAGCTCGGCGTGGCGGCGCAGCTCGACGGTGCACGGTCCGGTGCCGAAGCGCCACAGCGGTTGCCACCCCGCGAATCGCAGCCGCAACTGCACCGTCCGCACGGCCAGGGCCAGCAGGGCGATCAGGGCAAGCATCAGGGCGGTCATCGGCGGCTCCCTCCAGGATTGGAATCCACGCTGCCAATGTGCGCTCATCGGGCGCGCAACGCATCCCGCGGAAGGGTGGCCTGATGCCCGCGCGCCACGCTTTGCGTGCAAAACCTCACGCATACGTCGTGACGTATCGGTGACTGAACGCAACGACGCGCCCGCCGCGCACGCCACTCGGCGGGAGATGCGCGACAGTCGTTCAAACGGGGCGTCTATGTGATCACGTGAACGCCGCAACGCCGCGAAGCTGACGTTCGCCCGGTCGGGCGGTGGACGGCTGCCCCCGTTTAGGTTTGTTCGACACCTGCCCGCGCGTCGCGACAACGCGGCGAACCGCACCGGCCTGAGGGCAGGTGTTGGACAAACCTCGAGGGAGGAAACCGCGGGCCGGGCCGCAGGCCCAGCCGACGTTGAGTCGCTATGGCGATAGTGGTCGACGTTCGCGGGTCGCAGGCTGATGCGCGGCCCGCGACCGAGCTTCCTGGTCGGGCAATGCACTCGGCCGGACGTGTTGCCGCGTTGCGTAGACATCAGACCGGGCGGTCTCGAAGGGCACTGCGGCAGCGTGAGGCCACGGGCACTCCCACCGGCGCTCGTGAATTGTGGGCCAGTACGTGTTGGTATGCCTACTTCAAGCAGGCCCACCGCTTCACCTTCTCGTCAATCGACGGCTTTGTCCGGCGTCGATTGCGAGCTACGCTGCGGAAACAGCAGCACCGACCGGGTCAAGGACGATGTTTTAACGATCACAAACGATGGCCGAATTCCTTCTTCGCTGATCTTGGACTGTTCACGATGTCTGAGGCCCATCAATCGGCGCGCCAATCCCGATGCGGAAACAACTGACTGGAGAGCCCGTCGCGGGAGAACTGCACAGCGGGTTCGGAGGGAGGGGACGGCGATCGCCGTTCCCTACCCCTATCCATCGACCCACAGCCGACATCGGCCTGGCCGGATTGAGCGCCCGGAAGCAGTCGCTCATCCAGTCGAGCGGCGGGAGACGCCGTTCAGATGCCAGACGATTTTGGCCAGGACAAGCCCCCGTTCGCAGACAAGCCCTCTGCTTCGACAGAGCCTTCGACGAGTGAGAGCGGTGGGCCAGAAATCAGTGACGTCTGCGTCTCACGTGGATTGCGCTGCGCTGCCGCCGAAACCGTCATATCAAGCCGGCTCTCGACGATCGAACCACCCCAGGGTCGCCCATCCTGCAACCGGCCGTCTTCAAATTCGAGGCCGCCTGGACGCGGGGTACATTGATGAACTGAACGAACAGAATTTATTTGGGCTGTAACCACCGGAAGCCATGGCGCGTACTAATGAAGGAGCTTCGCCGCGTCTCGACGACGTGGAGACAGCGCTTCGAGCACTCCTTCTTCGAGGGCTCGACGGGGACGGGGTGGCGTACCGCGAATTCTTGTCGAGGCTCAGCGCCCACTTGCGAGCCTTTCTGCGCCGCCGCCTCTTCGGCTGGCCCGACGACGTTGAGGACCTCGTTCAGGAATGCCTTCTCGCCATGCACAACAAACGCCATACCTACCAACCCAATCAGCCCTTGACGGCCTGGGTCCATGCGATTGCGCGCTACAAAGTCATCGATCTCTTGCGGTCGAAGTCGACGCGCGAAGGTCTACACGATCCTCTGGATGACGATCTGGCGGTCTTTGCGTCGTCGGACACAGATGCCGTCGATGCGAGCCGTGACTTGAACAGCCTGTTGTCAATCCTCCCAGACCGCCAACGCTTGCCCATCGTGCATGTCAAGCTGCAGGGTCTTTCCGTGGTCGAGACGGCCTCTCTGCTCGGCATGTCGGAGTCCGCAGTGAAGGTCGGCATCCACCGCGGCCTCATTGCACTGAGCAAGCGGCCCAAGGATTCCGCATGAAGACCGACGATCTGGTCTCGTTGCTCGCGGCCGATACGCGGCCAGTTTCCCGCATCTCAGGGGGTCGACGAGTCGAACTCGCATTCGCATGCGGAGTCGTCTTGGCGGCGCTGCTGATGCTCGGACTGATGGGCTTGCGAGCCGACATTGCCAGTGCCGCCCTGGCCCCGATGTTCTGGATGAAGGTCATGTTGCCGGCCCTGGTGGCGGCAGGCGCACTACTCTGCCTGGAACGACTTGCCGTGCCGGGACGTCCCGTGCGCATGCTCTGGATCTTTCCGGCAATGCCCATCTTGATGCTCTGGATGGCCTCGGTGGCGATCTACGCGCACGCGCCGGTGGCCGAGCGATCCGCCATGGTCTGGGGCGTGTCCTGGCGCGCCTGTACGCTCAGCATCGCGTTGATCGGCGCCCCGATCTTCGCAGGGGTGTTCCTTGCGCTGCGCAAACTCGCACCGACGCACCTTGCGCGTGCAGGCGGGTGCGGCGGCACGGTCGCCGGCGCAGCGGCTGCGGCGATCTATGCGTTCCATTGTCCCGAGACAGCCATGCCGTTCATGGCGATCTGGTATGTCCTGGGGATTGCATTGCCGGCAGCGGTTGGCGGCTTGCTCGCGCCACGCGTGCTCAAGTGGTGAGCGTAACCAGTTCGTGTCCACTGCCTGTTGAATTGGCGCCTTGGAAGGCCGATCGGGCCCATTTGGCCAGCGCCGTGAATTTTAAACTCGCACGATCAGAATGACTGGAGAGTCATGTTCGACAGGTATACGACCGCGTGGATCCGTCCCGGAATTGATGCCCTCGCCCGGCAAATTGTTCGCATCGGCGCAACTGCGGACGCGTTGACGGTTGCAGGCTGGCTCATCGGCTGGCTGGCCGCAACTGCCATCGGCTTTCATCTGCATCTGCCGGGCGCCGCACTCGTGTTGCTGTCCCGACTGTTCGACGGGCTCGATGGCGCCGTCGCTCGCCAGACGCAACCCAGCGACCGCGGGGGATTCCTCGACATCAGTCTCGACTTCCTGTTCTATCCGGCAATACCGCTCGCATTTGCGGTCGCCGACCCCGCGCACAACGCACTCCCGGCGGCGTTCCTGCTCGCTGCGTTCGTTGGAACGGGCACCTGTTTCCTGGCATTCGCCGTGATCGCGGCCAAGCGCGGCCTGAAGAGCTCGGCCTATCCCAACAAGTCGTTCTATTTCCTTGGCGGGCTCACTGAGGCCACAGAGACGCTCGCCTTCTTCGTCGCGATGTGCCTTTGGCCCGCGTACTTCGCCTCTTTGGCCTATCTCTTCGCTGCCATGTGCCTGGTCACGATCGCTACGCGAATCTACTGGGGCTGGCAAGCATTTCGTCCCACACCGGAAGAGCGCTACGCCGGACAATGATCGAGGCCTCGCTCTCCGGACGATCGTTCAATGCCTGAGGACGTCGAGCCAAGCCCGTTGATCCGGAGTGACCGATTCGAGCGGCGTGAGCATCGCCGTGGACAGCGACTCGCGGGCTTCCTTTTCAGGCACGATCTCGGGACTGCCGAGGAGATTGTCCAGGACGGCGCGCGCCTTCAGCAGACTTTTGCTGTAGAGCGCGAAGATGCCGGCGACGCTCACGTGGCGTGCCGGATCTTCCATCCAGCAGTCGTAATCCGTCACCACGCCGACCGTGGCGTAGGCCAGTTGCGCCTCCCGCGCCAGGAAAGCCTCCGGCACATTGGTCATGCCGACCAAGTGACAGCCCGACTGCCGCAGGAAATGACTTTCGGCGCGCGTGCCCAGGCGCGGGCCTTCGACGCATGCATACGTGAGCCCGCGGTGCAGCGGGATGCCGAGGGTGGCGGCCGACGACGCCACCGCGTCGACGATCGCCGTGCTCACCGGATTGGCGGTCGACACATGGGCCGCGATGCCGTTGCCGAAGAAGGTGCGTTCCCGCGAGCCGCGGGTCCAGTCGAAATACTGTTCCGGCATGGCCAGGTCTCCTGGGGCCACCTGCTCTGCCAAGCTGCCCACGGCCGAAAAGCCGAGCACCATGGTCGCACCAGCACGCTTCAACGCATAGATGTTCGCTCGGTAGTTGACCTCATGCGGCAACAACCGGTGTCCGGATCCGTGGCGTGCCAGGAACAGGACGCCTCGACTGCCGATGCGTCCACGGACAATTTCACCAGATGGCTGACCGAACGGCGTCAGTGCGTCGCTTCGTTCTTTCACTTCCATTCCGGACAGGTCATACAGCCCCGTTCCACCGATGATTGCAAGCATGAAATTCAGTCCTCCGATGTGACCAGTGCCTCCGGCGCCTCGAAATCCGGACCGTCGACGATGCGATTCCAATAAGAGACGTGCGCGTCGCTTCCGGCAGGCCATTGAGCCAGAAACTGACTCGTCCACCGATGTTGATCAGCGCGGACTGAAATCGCATCCAGATGCAGTCCATCGCGCACGATGCCGAACAGGCCCTGCTGGCCCTCGAATGGCCTGACGGCGATGCGGGTCAGCAGTCCCGCCTGGTCGTGCCTGAAATTGGGAAGGCCCGTTGCGCCATTGTTCAGCACGACTGGTTGAAACGACCTGCCTGGCGAGACCAAGGTATGGAAGATGGGCAGGCAGGTGTGGCTGGACGCGAAGATGTCCACGTGCGCAAGGTCGAACCAACGGCGTGCCACTTGCCGGTGCGACGGCTCGCGCAGGCGCTCCTGCGCGAAACCCCACCCAGCGAGCGACTCGGCATCACCGTGGACGATCGCCACTCGGCGCCCGCCCACATCCACTCGCAGATGCATCGGCAGGGCTGCCAGTCGCTTCGCGATTTCCGGGAATTGCGCTGCTGTCTGGCGCAGCCTTCCCATGATTCGGTTCGAACGCTCGACGACGCCGTCGCCCACCCACTCCGGGTAGGCACATCCGCAACCGATGCCGGCGCTGTCATCGGGAGACGTACCCAATTCGGTTTCGACATTGCCGCGTGTCGCATCGAACTGCAGGACCCGAGAATTCAATCGTTCAAAGATGTCCGGCTGGATGTCGAACCAGTTGAAGTCTCCGTTGAAAACCATGCGTTTCGACCCGGCCTCGCGGTCGAAAAGATCCAGCACGGCGTCGAGGGCAGGCTCGTTGCCGTACAAGCCTCCGACGATATACAACACATCGCACGTGATCTCGGGAGCCCTGGAGAACACCGTGGCGGGATATCGATAGGCGAGCGGACAGGTTCGGCCGGCATGTTCCTGGTCGGGTGCCGGCAGCGCGGCCATCTCAGCGTCGCGGATCATCGTTGCACCGCCACATGAGTCGACTTGCCCCTCGATGACGCCGAACAGCTAGCCCGGGCGCGGGAGGAAGCGCCGGCACTGGCCACCCTCCAGCTTGGCAGCAGCAAAGTCTTCATGGTTGGCTCCTCAGGGATTGGTGCGGCGAGGCACAGCAGTCCAGAGGCCGATCGAGTGCGGACCGACCGGCGACCCGCAAGCGCAACGCCGGTTCGAAACCTGGAGCAGAACCCTTTCCGTAGAGAGCCTGGATCGCTGCATCATCGAACTTGTCGACGGCAACATCCACGACGATCTTGCCATCCCGCAGTCCGATCACTCGATCTGCGATGAGGGGCAGGAGTTCCACTTGATGAACGATCGTGAGCAGCGTAGCGCGACGTGCGCTCGCTGCCAGCAGCCGGCAGGTGTCGGCGGCGGCCGTGGGGTCCAGATTCGCCGTCGGCTCATCTGCCAGGATCAGGCCTGCCCTTTGCATCAGCATGCGGGCGATCGCGACTTTTTGGCGCTCGCCGCCGGAGAGTCGATCCGTCCGCTCATTGGCGCGCTGCCGCAACCCGACGGCGTCCAGCGCCTCGAGTGCCTCCTGGACATCGCCGGCCAGGTAGCAGCGCGTCCAACTGCGCCAGCCTGGCAGGCGCCCCAGCGCGCCGATCATCACGTTGTCCAAGGCGCTGAGGCGCTGGACGAGATGCAGGCCTTGGAGCACCTGGGCGACCTCCATTCGAAGCGATCGCAGCTCGGATGGGCCATCCAGAGCGACGCGCAACCCCAGGACTTCCACCTCGCCTTGTGCGGATGGCACGAAGCCGCTCAAGCAGCGAAGGAACGTGGACTTTCCGGCGCCGTTGGGCCCGATGATTGCCACGCGCTCCCCGCGCTCAATCCGCAGCGAGGGGATGGTCAGCAAAGTGCGACCATCGAGGGACTCGCAGCGGAGGTTCCTTACGAAGACGGCGCATGACTGGGTATTCACAGCAGCGCCTGCCGTATCCGCCGACTCATCGAGTCAAAAATCGTGACCAGGATGACGACCACGAGCAGGATCGTCGCCAGGCGACCCCATTGGAACAGCGAGGTCGCCTCCGATATCAGCAGGCCCAGGCCGCCTGCGCCGATGAGTCCGAGGATTGTCGAATCGCGGATGTTGTATTCCCAGATGTAGAGATGATTCGAGACGAACTGTGGAAGCACCGCTGGCCAGACCGCGTTGAAAAACACCTGCACTGGCCCGGCGCCCGTCGCGCGCACGGCGTCGACCGCGGCCATATCGAGTGTTTCGATCGACTCTGCATAGAGCTTGCCGTAGGTTCCAAGGCAATGCAGGGCTATGGCCAGGATGCCGGCCATCGGACCCAGGCTGACGATACCGACCAGCACCAGTCCGAAGACGAGTGTGTGGATGGCCCGGGTCGCATTCAGGATGGCGCGCGACGCCCATGCCATTGGTGCGGGTGAACGCAAGTTGCTTGCCGCCAGCAATCCCAGCGGCAGGGCCAGTGCAGCCCCGAGGAGCGATCCGATCGTGGCGATCTGCAGCGTCGTCCAGGTGGCTCGTGCAAGTCCCGACAGGAAGTCACGCTCCACGAGACGCCGGTTTTCCACGCGCAGCAACGTGCCGTCATCGCCGCGGAACTCAAGGTGTTCGGGCCCGAACCAGGCATCCAGGAAGCTGGGATGGGAGAACTCACCGACCGACTTCACGAGGTTCGTCCAGGGGTGACGACCCATCGAGATGTCCCCGGCCGAGGCGAGCGTCGCCAGGCATGCTGCGACAAGCACGGCGTAGAGCAGGACCAGCGCCAGGAAGCGCAAGCGACCTGACGCGAGCGGCAGCCTTAGCCAGGCAAAGGAGGCCATCCTGCTCATGGTGGCAGCAGCTTGCCGGTGGCGAGTCCGGCATCGCGGATGGGCTTGTAGAACGTGTTGTCCGTTGTCACGAAGCCTGTGTAGTGCGAGGGCAGGAGGCCGGGTGTCGTCTTGAGTTGCGCGCCAACACCAGCGAGCGCTGCCTGCAAGCGGGCGACGAGCGCCTTGTCGGCGAAGATCGATTCGCTGACGGCAAAGGCGTCATTGGGTAGCGGCGGCGACTGCCAGATGATCCTGGACTGGTCTGCCTTGATCAGGCCTTGCTCGATCATCGCATTGCGATTGCGGTTGTAGTCCGCCCCCGCATCGAGCTGTCCGGCGGCGACCTGCGTCTCGATGGCCTGATGCTTGGTGTAGATCACCTTGGAGAAATACTTCTCGGGATCGATCCCCTGGCTCATGAAATAGTGAAGCGGGATCAGGTACCCCGATGTCGACCCTTTGTCTCCGAACGCGAACGTCCGGCCCTTGAGGTCGGCAACCGTCTTGATTCCTGACTCCGGATTGGTCACCATGAGCGCGAAGTACTCTGGCTTGCCGTCATACAGGATGGTGGAGACAACCTGGGCATGTGCTGCGTGATTGGCGAGCACGTAGCCCCAAGGACCCATGAGGGCCAGGTCGGTTTCGCCGTTGGCCATGGACTTGGCCAGCCCCTCCCAGGTATCGACGGTGCGTAACTCCACCGGACGACCCAGCCGGGCGGACAGGTATTGCGCCAGCGGCCGGTAGGTTGCATCGTTGCGTTCCTTGTCCGGCTGGAACAGCCCGACGCCCAACTTCAGCGGGGTGGGCTGCGCGTGCGCGCCAAGGCTCGCACCCAGGCACACAGCGAGCGCGAACAACGAGCGGATGATGGAATTCATGCAGGGTCGCCTGAGGTTGGAAGATCGTGAGACACCGACGGCGGTCGGCGTGGGATGCAAAAACGCGCGATGAAATTGCGGTCGATCTGGTTTTTCCAGCGCCAGACCCAACGGCCACTGAACGAGATCGGCCCCCATGAGCCGATGGCGCTGCCATCGGCGGTGGCGAGCAGCACCAGGTAGCGTCGCTGAGGCCGGTAGCGGCGTGGGCGACCTTCCCCTAGAGCGGCCCGCAGGTTCTTGGATAGGACTGGACCCATCCGCACGGCGAACACACCGGCCTTGGGAAGCGGGGTGGCCCACTCCGCGCAGTCCCCGACGGCATGCACCTGGGGGTGAGAGACGGACCGCAGTTGCGAGTCGATGCGGATGAAGCCGCGTTCGCTCACGGCCAAGCCACTGGCGCGTTGCCAGGCATGCGCCTGGGCTCCGGTGGCCCACAGCAACAGGTCGCTTCGGCGCGCGAGGTCGTCGTCGAGCTCGCTCTCGAGCCTGATCGCCACCCCCGCGTCGGCCAGTGCTCTGCGCGCCGAGCGGGTGGCGCTAGCAGCCATGCCCGGGAGGATCTGTCGTGCATGGGTCACTACCGTGCTTCGGACGGGGACCTCGGGATAATGTGCGCGCAGCCGAGCCAGGGTGGCCAGCGTGGCTTCGACGCCCGCGGCACCCCCACCGACCGTGGTCACCTGGAGGCAGCCCCGCACAGGCACGAGATCCGGATTCGACATCAAGCTCTCCCAGGCCGCATGCAAGTTCCGCAGCGGTCTCAGCGAGAGGACGTGTGCCGCGTGCAAGTCCGATGGCGGCGTCAACGTGGATCCGGCATTGAGGGACAGGACATCGTAGTCCAGCGATACACCGCTTCGCAGGGTGACTCGCCGCCCCGCGGGATCGAGCTCATCCAGTTCGTCGATCACCAGCCGCGCATTCGCCGCCAGAGCCAGCGCCTCGAAGTCGATGCAGATCTCGTCGTAGCGATAGACACCCGCCAACCAGCCTGGAACCATGCCGGAGTAAGGGGACAACGAACTTGGCGAGACGATCGTCAGTTCGCATCCATCGACAGGAGAACGCGCCCAGTCCTTCAGAACCTGGGCGTGTGCATGGCCCGCGCCGATCAGCAGCAACCGACTCATGTCAGCCACCCGTCGGGCAGGTGGATCAGGTCCGCTGCGTCGTCGATGTCGGCGACAGGCGGCAATTCGACGTGGCGCAGGCCCGCCAGAACCAGCCGGGCGCGCGTTTCTGCCATGACGCTGGACGTGCTCCAGGCCATGTTGTCGAACAGGGACGGAACCGCCCGGCGCAGCCCGATCAGCGCGTAGCCGCCGTCGAGTGCCGGCACGAACACCGCATCGACATCCGGGTCGTCGAACGCTTTGGCGGCGCTGCGGATCATCGGGGCATCTAGCGCTGGTGCATCGGTGCCCATCATCAGCATCGGCGCCATGCGCCGGCCCGCGCGCTCGAACGCGTCAAGCATTCGGGCGCCCAGATCGCCAGCGCACTGGTTTTCCAGGTGGATTTCGCGGGTCGCCACCAAGCCCGCAAAAGCCGGATGACGCTGATCCGGCGCGCAACAAAGTTCGACGGGGCCGACCTGCGCCTCGAAAGCGTGGCCCACGGCAGCTTCGAGCAGTCGCTGCGCGACCAGCGCCGATCGCTCGGCACCGAGCGCAGGAATCAGGCGCGTCTTCGCGTAGCCTGGCACGGGCGCCTTGGCCATCACGATCAGGGAGCACAGACGGCTCATCGATAGGCCTTCGCGAGTTGTTCTGCAGGGGTTCCACGCCAGTAGAGCCATCGCAAGCGCCACATCAGCACAATCGTCCGCCAGGCGCCGCGGGTATCCCAGCGACGGCCGGAAGTGACGACGCGTTCGCGCAGACAGGCCGGTCGGGCCACTGCGCGCAGTCGAGTCGACAGCTCGACATCCTCCATCAGGGGCTGATCCTGGAAGCCACCCAAGCTGAGAAACAGGTCGCGCATCACGAACATGGCTTGGTCGCCCGTGGCGATTCCCGTGACTCGCGAGCGCAGGTTCATCATGAATGAAACCATCGGCAGCAGGCGTGAGCGACCCGAGATGCGAACGTCGAATCGTCCCCAACGGCAGCCGCTCGACAACGCTTGGGCGACACGCTCGAGCGCGTGCACGGGCAGACAGGTGTCGGCATGCAGGAACAAAAGCACATCTCCCGTTGCGATCGCGGCTCCGGCATTCAACTGGCGGGCACGGCCGCGGCCTGCCTCGACGACGATGTCTGCCCGGGCGCGACTCAGCGCAACGGTGTTGTCTCGACTGCCGCCATCCACGACGATCACCTGGTGGCCGGCGGCCCGCACCGAGGCGAGCGCATCCAGTGAGACGGCAATAGCGGCCGCCTCGTCTAGCGCTGGAACGATGATGCTGGCGCGCATGTTCATGTCCGGACGTCGTTGAGCGACCAGTCGTAGGGCAGGAAGCCGAGCTCGACGCGCAAGGTGCGGATGCGCTCGCGGTCCGCCGACGCGTCTGCCAGCGCATCGGCATGCCGGGCAAAGAGAGTCCCGGGCGAAGAGATGCCGCGAAAGCCTCGGCGAAAATCATCGCCGAACCAATCGAACAACATGGAGACCTCCAGGCGCTGGCGCTCCGGGTTCCAGCGGTTGCGACTGCGGTCGGCCAGGAATTTGGCTGCCTGGGCGTCGAGCTGGGCATCGAGTTGCTGCGCGACATAGGCTTCGGGTCGCAACGCTGGGCAGCCGATCGACGCGCAGTTGATCGCAAAGTGAATCCTCGGATCATCGAAACTGCCGGGCGCGCGCAGCATGCCATTTTCGATGTCGTCGAGGCTCGTCTCGTTGCCCAACAGCGAGAAGAATCGCTTCTTCCACGGACTCTGCCAGAGGCTGCCCAGATCCTTGATCGACGCAAGACGGGGATACTGCGTGAGGATCAATTGAATCGTGAACGCGTTGTAGGCATTGATGAGGAAGGCCAATTGCCGACGAGTGTCGAGGCGAGCGAAGAGCGGCGTACTGAGCGACGACAGGCTCGCCAGATAGTCGTTCAGCGCCGTGCGGTCGGACGCCATGCCGGCGTAGTCCACCTTTGAAGCGTTGCCATTCGCCAGGAGTACGACGTGCTTCGACAACAACCTCGTCCAGGCCTCGTGCGTGTGATCGAAGCCTTCCGATCGCGCGGGGAACGCGATGACGGCAACTAGGCCAAACAGTGCGCGGCGGGTCCACGAAGTGTCGATCGGCGAGCTCATCCGCGCTCCCAGGCATGGAACCGGCCTGCCCATGCGAGCAAGCGGAGAGGGGCATGGGCCCGCTTCCATGCGCCAGCTGCGTACTTGTTCGCTTCGCTGAGCGTAGGGTAGACATGGATCGTGGCCAGCAGCTTGCCAAGGCCCAGCCCATGCTTCATCGCCAGCACGAACTCGGCAAGCAGGTCTCCGGCGTGTTCCCCCACGATGGTCGCGCCGAGGATCCTGTCCTTGCCGGGTACCGTGAGCACCTTGACGAATCCGGCCGTCGTGGCGTCGGCGATCGAGCGGTCGAGATCGGCAAAGTCGAACCGAGTCACTTCGTATGCAACCCCCTGCTCGGTGGCCTCTGACTCCGACAGGCCCACTCGCGCGACTTCGGGGTCGGTAAACGTCGCCCAGGGGATCACTGAATAGTCGGCCTTGAATTGCCTGAACCGACCGAACAACCCATTGACAGCCGCGTACCACGCCTGGTGCGCCGCCACGTGCGTCAATTGATAGGGGCCTGCCACGTCGCCCACCGCGAAGATGTTCGGATAGCGCGTGCGCAGCCAGGCGTCGGTTTCGATGGTCTTGCGTGCCGTCAGGGGTATGCCCAATGCCTCGAGCCCGAATCCATGGACACGGGGAGTTCGTCCCGTCGCGCAGAGCACCGCATCGAACTCGATGGCAAATTCGCCAGCGGGTCCCTGGACGAACAAGCGCCTCCCGGGGCCGTCGCGTTCGAAGCGCAGCGCCCGATGGCCCGTCAGCAGCGTCACGCCATCGGCCCGCAACGCGGCCTCGACCATCGCGGAGACTTCAGGGTCTTCACGCAACATGACGCGTTCCCCCATCTCGACCTGGGTGACCACGGAGCCCAGGCGGACGAAGCTTTGCGCCAGTTCGCAGCCGACCGGGCCGCCACCGAGCACAAGCAACCGACCCGGCAATTCCTTCAGCTGCCACAAAGTGTCAGACGTCAGGCAGCCGACTTCCTCGACATGGGGAATGTCGGGAATGCTTGGTCGGGCACCGGTGGCGATCACGATATTGCGCGTCGACAGCGTTTGGACGCCTTCGGCCGAAGTGATCTCCACCGTCCAGGGGGAGGTGATGCGCGCGTAGCCAGAAAGGACCTCCACGCCCAGGCCGGAATATCGCTCGACTGAGTCATGCGGTTCAATTTCCGCGATCACGCGATGGATGCGCGCCATCACGGCGCCGAAGTCTACGGCCGCACTGGCATTCTCCAAACCGAGCTCTTCGGCGCGGCGCATCTGATGCGCGACCTTGGCCACCCGAATCAGCGCCTTGCTTGGGACGCAACCGAAGTTCAGGCAGTCGCCGCCCATCTTGTTGGCCTCGACCAGGGTCACTTTCGCCTTGACCGCGGCCGCGATGTAGGAAGTGACCAGGCCCCCTGCGCCCGCGCCGATGACCACCAGGTTTCGATCGAAGGATCGGGGCCTGACCCATCCCTTGTAGACCTGTCTGCGCTGGATCAGCGCGATGAAGCGCTTACCCACGATCGGCAGCAAACCCAGCAACGCAAAACTGAGCAGCAGTCCGGGCGACAGCACGTCGGAAAGACGGCCGACCTGCGCCAGGCGCGTGCCGGCGTTGACGTAGACGAGGGTTCCCGCCAGCATGCCGAGTTGGCTGACCCAGTAGAAGCGCCAGGCCTTGATCGGTGTGAGCGCCGACGCGAGATTGACCAGAAAGAACGGCAACACGGGCACGAGGCGCAGCGTCAGCAGGTAGACCCATCCCTCTCGGCGCATGCCATCGTTGATGGGGCCCAATTGCCTCGCGAATCGGGACTGGACGAGTTCTTGCAGCAGGTACCGTGCAGCGAGAAACGCCAGCAATGCGCCAACGCTGGATGCGAACGAGACGACGATCGTTCCCAGAACCAGTCCGAATATCGCGCCCGCGGCAAGGGTGAGCACCGCTGCGCCAGGGATCGAGGCAGCAACCGCGACGACATAGACTAGCGCGAAGGCAGCGACCGTCCGCAGCGGATGCTCATCGTATTGGCCGAGAAGCGCCGCTCGCCCCGATTTCAAGCCCGCCAGGGTCAGGTGGGTGCCGACGCCAAAGTGGTGATACATCGCAACCGCGACGATCGCCAGTACCAGCGTTGCCAACCAGGCTGCCCGGCGCGACGACGCGGGAGACATCAGCTCGACAGAGCAACTGCGGCAACGCCGCCTGAGGCGAGCGCACCGCCACAGCTGCTTCCCTGGCCTGCAGTGCAGCCATAGCAATGGTCCGCAATGCGAATCGGCGCACCAGTCGGGTCGATCTCGAGCAGGTCTCGAAGCTGCGGCCGCAGCACCGCGCCCAGGTGCGCTCGCAAGCCCAGCATTTGGTTGAAATCGCAGTCGTAAAGATCGCCTTGCCAATCCACGCTCAGCATCGAGTTGCACATCACGGTGTCGAGGTTGCCAGGCTGGTAGGCGCCCTTGAGCAACTGCAAGTAGGTCTGGAACGTGCCTTTGGAGATCAGCGTGCTGCCGAACCGCTGGATCGGCATGTTGGTCAGGGCGAACAGGTGATTGAACCGGATGCCGAAATGCGCCCCGAGTTCACGCTTGTAGTCGGCTTCCAGGGCCGCCTGCGGTGGCGGCAGCGAGGCGCCCTGAGGGTTGTAGACCAGGTTCAGGATCAGTTCCCCGTCGGGAGCGCCATAGCCGAGCGCATTCAGCGCCTGCAGTCCGCTGATGCTGCGATCGAAGACGCCTTCTCCGCGTTGCCGGTCGACGTTGGCCACGGAGTAGCATGGCATCGAGGCGACGACCTCGACCCGTTGCGACGCAAGGAATTCGGCGAGCCCTTCCTGACCCGGCTCCGACAGAATGGTCAAGTTGCATCGGTCGATGACTGTCACGCCCAAGTCACGCGCCCCGACGACCAGGCGCCGGAAATGTTCGTTGAGCTCGGGCGCTCCGCCGGTCAGGTCAAGGGTACGGATCTTCCTCAATCGAACGACCTCGAGCACCAAGTCAACAGTCTCCCCATCCATCATCTCGGTGCGATTGGGCCCCGCGTTGACGTGGCAATGAAGGCATGTCTGGTTGCAGCGGTAGCCCAGGTTCACCTGCAACGTGTCGAAGCGCGCGCGCGAAAGCTTCGGGAAATCGGTCTTCGTGAGCAGGTGCAGGGTTTGATGCATGGTGGGCGGTCAATTCGGCGAGTGCCACAGTGACACCTTTGTCGAGTTCGTTCAAGCTGGCGCTCGGGTTACAGCGACCCGAAGAAAAATAGTCTGCCACTTGTGCTGCCCCCGGGCGACCGCATGGGTACTGCTTGCTACCGTAGGCCTGGGATCGAGTTCGGCAAGTCGTTCTCGCCGCGCACCCTCGAGGCCTTGCTGCAGTGCCAGCGATTCCTGGCCGACCCGCCGCCAGCAGAGCGATTGGGAATGCCCCCCGGCTGAGAGCTGGCGCGCAATCACCCGCACTGCAGAGCGTTCGCCGTCCCGTTGACGCCGGCAAGGAGCACCCCGGCGCTGCTCATCGTGGACGCCCTGTGATTCTGGCTCGTGCAAACAAGCTGCTTCGCCGGCAACACGCTATCGCTCGCGCATCGCCATGCTCGAAACACGCACCCCGCCCGCCTCCACTGTTCGACGCTGAACGTTGGGATGTCGTCAAGGAGAACGTCAACGCGATGCCTGGAGAACTTCCGCGGGTGTTCCTGTGGGATGCGCGATCGGACTGGAAGGCGGCGATGCCATCCCACACATGCGAATCGTGGCCCAGGCAGGCTACCCTATACCGGTCGGTCACGAGCGGCAGCTGCTGGGCCGCGACGTGCCGGTCATTCGCGTACGAGGCTTACTCATCAGAACGGCGCCCGCTGCGGCATCGCCGAGAGGCTTTCACTGGCTTGACGCTGCCACAGCCGCCGCCTTCGGCGCCGGATCGCGCAGAACGAGCCACGCGATCACACCGCCCATTGCATCCACCGCGGCGTGCAGCACAATGGCCGGCCACAGCGATCGGGTCAGCAACACGATCGCCGTGAAGAGGAGGCCGAACAGGCCCGTACGGATCACTCCGGCTACGCCCTGGTACGCGTGAACCGCGCCGAACAGCAGTGCCGCCAGCGCCACCGCGATCCACAAGCCGACCACCGGCTGCAGCACCCAAATCAAGAACCCCCTGAACAGCACTTCCTCGCAGAAACCAGCCGTCAGCGACACGCCAAAGAACGCTGGCAGCTCCGAAGCCGTGCGGGGAGTGATAGGCGCCACGCTGCTCAGTTGACCGCGCAGTTTTTCGCTCGGCGCAGCAAGACGGGTGAGCTTGATCGCACTGTTGACCTGTAGCGCAACAACGGCCCCACCGAGAGCCAGCGGCGCCCACAGACGCCATCCTTCAGGAAGGCCGAGGCCAACGGACGACACCGGCACGCCGGTGGTGATCCACAGCCCTAGCACCAAGCCGGAGGCTGCCCACATCAGCAGTGCACCGCGCAACCAGAGCGTATGCCGGGCCTTCGTTGCGTCGAGTGGCGACTCCTTGAGGAAGGTTCGCCACAAGACGAAGTGATCGCAGGCGATCATCGTTAGAACCACCGCGAAGACGACCCACTGCAGATGCATCTGCGACCCTCGACGTTGAACGAAGCGGCCAGTCTACAACGTACCTCCGCATTGGCGGCCCAAGTTGAGAGGCGGCGCGAAGGTAGCGTTTGTCATGCTGGTCAGACCGGCCACGGTCAGCAAAGCTAGCCGACCGGAGACCAGACACTGCCACAGACAGCAATTGGCCGGCTGCAGCCTGACACGGTCAGTGGACGCCCTCGTCGGGGCCTTTCGCAATGAAGGCCTCGATGCCCTCATCGTTCAATTCCTGCAAAGCTACAGCAAGGGCTTCCTCATCGGTTTCGAACAGGTCATCCCAGACGGCCGAGGTGTTGTGTTCGTCAACGACTTCAAGTGACCATCCAGTGTCGGGCATGCGGTAGATGTGGATCTCCACCTGGCGCCCGCGGGCGCTGTAGGTCTGCTGGAGCGGGGAATAGATCAATTCGTGTTCGTCGTGCATGGTTGCTCTTGCTCGGGGGAAGCGACATTCACGACTTTACACAGATCGAAGTTGTGCGGTTTGCCCGGCGACCCCATAGCTGCCGTCAGCGACCGGCTGCACTTGTTAAGGGTTGTCGGATGCCTGCCTCGCGCCGAGATTGCCTCGAAATGGCACAGGTCTGAAGGGCAGGCGTCGGACAAGCCTCAAGGGACGAAACCGCGGGCCCAGCTGGGGCCTCAGTCCCGGTCCGGAGGCTACAAGCGTATGGCGAATAGACCGCTGGCGCGCTGGCCGGCTATGCCGAAGCCAGGGTCATGGCGGTGTTGCCGATATCGCGCAGCGCGGTGGAGGCTGCGATGAAGCGAGTCCACGGGGCGGTGTGGCCG